>JBEVLE010000065.1:0-16611 GCA_040509335.1 Longimicrobiaceae bacterium
CGGAGGGACCGCAGGCACAGGGATCGGGCGGCGGACCCGCTTACGGACGCCGCGCGGGCGGGGTCTGCGCCGCCGGCTGCTGCGTGCCCTGCTGCGCCGGAGGGGCCGCGAGGAGCCGCTGCCGCACCGTGTCGCTCAGGTCCAGCGCGGGGTCGGCGGCGATCAGCCCGCTCTCGCCCACGCTGAAGATCATGGAGTAGCCCTGCTGCGAGCGGATCTGCTCCACGATCTCGGGGATGCGGCGCACGTACGGCTGCACCACCAGCTGCAGCGCCTGCTCCTTCTGCTCCGCCGCCTGCTGGAGCGGCTGCAGCTGCTGCTGGTACTGCTGCATGGTGGTCTGCAGGCGCTGCTGCTCCTGCGTGCGGCGCTCCGCCGTGGTGGTCACCGGCAGGTTGTTGTACGCCGTCTGCATGGTCTGGAACTGCTTGCCCAGCGAGTCGGCGCGGGTCTGGTAGGTTCCCGCGGCCGCCTGCAGCTCCTGCAGGGCGCGCGACGCGGCGGGAATCCCGGCCAGGATCTTGTCGGTGTTCACGTACCCGAACTTCGGCGTCTGGGCCGAGGCGGACTGGGTCCCCCCCGCGAGGAGGGCCAGCGTCAGCAGGCCGCTGACGGACAGAAAACGCTTCATTCAATCGCTCCGTTGATGGGTCAGAAACCCTGACCGAACTTGAAGTGCACCTCCCACCCCGGGTTCGGCTTGTCGAACCCGTACGCCAGGTCGAGTCCGATGGGGCCGAAGGGGGTCACCACCGTCCCCCCGAACCCGGCGCCCCGGTACAGCCGCGTCGGGTTGAACTGCTCCGCCGTCCGCCACACGTTCCCCGCGTCGCCGAACGCAGACACCGACAGCTGGTCGTTGATCCGGACCGCGTACTCCGCCGACACCGTGAAGAACGAGCTCCCCAGGCACTCCAGGCGGAACTGGCTGCCGCACGACTCGTCGAAGCCCAGCGCCGTGATGCTGGCGTCCGGGTAGCCGCGCAGCGGCTGTCCCAGGCGCGTGCCGCCCGCGTAGAACTGCTCGAAGGGGAAGAACGACGCGTCGCCGAAGATGGTGCCCGCCCGCGCATTGAGCCCCAGCGCCAGCCGGATGGGCCGCTGCCCCGGCGCCGAGCCGCCCAGCCGCCCCACGGGCACCCACCACTCCAGGTCGCCGAACACCTTCTGGAAGTTGCCGTTGCCGCCCAGCGGGCCGCCGGTCTGCTCCACCGACAGCGACTGCCGCGTCCCCGAGACCGGGAACATGGGGTGGCTCTTGGTGTCGCGCGTCAGCGCCAGCGACAGGCTGCTCGCCAGCGCGTCGCCCAGGCACTCGATCTCCGTCGACTCTCCCGAGCACTCGTCGTCGCTCGAGCCGTCGTACGCCGTTTCCGAGAGCGAGTACCCCAGAAAGGCCCGCGTCCGGAAGAGCCCCGGGACCGGGAAGCCCACCTGCAGCGAGCCGCCCGTGCGCAGCCGGCGCACGTTGCCGAAGGTGTAGAAGCGGTCGCCGGTGTGGAACACGGAGCCGCTCAGCGAGTTACGGCTCCCGAAGATCGCCGGGTCCGTGTACGACGCCTCCACGTTGCTCCGCCCCAGCCCGTATTCGGCGCGCAGGTTCGCCTGCTTCCCCTGCCCGAAGAGGTTGGGCTGGCCGTAGCTGATGTACCCCGACAGGCCGCCGCCCCGCCCGGCGTAGCTCCCGCCGATCGTGGTGCCGAAGCTGATCTGCCCCGTCTGCTTCTCCTTGACGTGGAAGATGATGTCCACCTCCCCCGTCTCCTCGATCGGGCTGATGTCCGGCGTCTGCATCGGCGTCTCGAAGAAGCCGAGCCCGCTGATGCTGGTGTAGCTGGCGATCAGCCGCTCCTCGTTGTACACGTCGCCCGGGAGCACCAGCAGGCGCTCGCGGATCACCGACTCGTGGGTGAAGGTGTTCCCCTCGATGGCGACCCGGCGGATGTAGAACGGCTGCCGCTCCGACACCGCCCAGGTGACGTTCACCACCGGCGGCTCCCCCGCCACCGTGGCCGGGACCCGCCGGACGATGGGCTCCACCTGCGCGTACAGGTACCCCTCGTTGCTGTACATCTTGCGGAGCTCGGCCGTGGCGTCGTTCAGCGCCGCGCGGTCAAAGACCTCCCCGCGCTCGCGCTCCCCGCCCCCGCCGAAGGGAAGCCCCAGCACCGAGCCGCGCTCCACCGTGTACAGCCGCTTCACCTGGTCGGTGGGAAAGTGCGAGTTGCCCTCCACCCGGAACTCGCCCAGGCGGTACTGCGGCCCCTCGCTGACGTCCACCACCAGCTGCGCCTTGCCGGTCTGCGGGTCCACCACCAGCGTGTCCGAAAGGACCGCGAAGTCGATGTAGCCCCGCGCCCCGTAGAACTCCGGCAGGCGCTCCCGCAGGTCCGCCTGGAAGGTCTCGCGGTCGAACTGGCCGGAGCGGAACCACAGGAACCCTTCCGCCTTGGTGCGCATCGCGTCCTGCAGCGCCCCGTCCGCGAAGGCCTGGTTGCCGCGGAAGTCCACGTCCGCGATCGCCAGCCGGTTCCCCTCGCGCACGTTGAAGGTCAGGCGGAAGGCCCCGGCCGGGCTCTGCACCGGCGTCAGCGTGGTGTCGATGGACGCCACCTGCAGCCCCTGCTTGGCGAGGAGGTCGCGGATCATCTGCTCCGTCCGCACCACCTGCGCCGGGTTCAGCGGCTGGTTCTCCTTGATCCCCACGGTGTCGCGGACCGTGCTGGCGCTGACGCTCTCCAGCCCCTTGAAGTCCACCTGCGCCACCAGCGGCCGCTCCACCACCTGGATGACCAGGGTGACGCGGGCCGGATCGCCGCGGGAAAGGATCTCCACCGACTCGAAGTTGCCCGTGGACATCAGCCGGCGGATCGCCGTCTGGATCTCGGGGCCGCGCAGGACCGCGCCCGGGCGCAGGCCGGAGGTGGTGCGGACCACCGCCTCGGCCACGCGCTGGTTGCCGCGGACGAGCACCGAGTCGAGCACGGTGCTCGGCTGCTGCGCGGGAGCTGTGGCGGGAGTCGGTTCCTGGGCGCGGGCGGAAGGGGTGCTCGCGCCGATCATGAGAATGGAGAGGAGGGCCGCGGTTCCCGCGACCCTCCCCGTCCGGCTGCCGAATCGGGACATTACGTCTTGGATGAAGAGGGAACCCTGAACGCAAGCGACTGCCGATCGTCGGAGACGGACACCTCCACCTCGTCTCCCGGCGAGAACTCAGCCAGCAGGATCTTCTCGGAGAGAGGATCCTCCAGGTAGCGCTGGATCGCGCGCTTGATCGGTCGGGCGCCGAACTTCTCGTCGTACCCGTGCTCGATCATGAAGTTCACCGCGTCGTCGGTGAGCTTCAGCTTGAGCTCCTCCTCCTTGAGGCGGTTGTCCACGTCGGCCAGGAGGTTGTGGATGATCTGGCCGATCTCCTCGCGGGTGAGCGCGTGGAAGATGATCGAGTCGTCCAGCCGGTTGATGAACTCCGGGTTGAACGCGCGCTCGATCTCCTCCTTGATCTTCTCCTCCATGCGGTCGAACTGGGTCTGGTTGGTCTGGGTGTGGAAGCCCAGCCCCGAGCCCTTGCCGATGTCGCGGGCGCCCAGGTTCGAGGTCATGATGATGACCGTGTTCTTGAAGTCGATCACCCGGCCGTAGTTGTCCGTCAGGTGCCCCTCGTCCAGCACCTGCAGGAGGATGTTGAACACGTCCGGGTGCGCCTTCTCGATCTCGTCCAGCAGCACCACCGAGTACGGCTTGCGGCGCACCGCCTTGGTGAGCGTCCCCGAGTCCTCGTAGCCCACGTACCCCGGAGGCGCGCCGATCAGCCGCGACACGGAGAACTTCTCCATGTACTCCGACATGTCCACGCGGATCAGGGCGTCGCGGTCCGCGAACAGGAACTCCGCCAGCGCGCGCGCCAGCTCCGTCTTGCCCACGCCCGTGGGCCCGGCGAAGATGAACGAGCCGATGGGGCGGCGCGGGTCCTTGAGCCCCGCCCGGGAGCGGCGGATGGCGCGGGAGATCGCCTTGATGGCGCGGTCCTGCCCGATGACCCGCTTGTGGAGCTCCTCCTCCATGTTGATCAGGCGCGCCGTTTCCGCCTCGCGGAGGCGGGTGACCGGGATCCCCGTCCACCGGGACACGATGAACGCCACGTCGTCCTCGGTGAGGGCGGGGCGGTGCGTGCGGCGCTCCTCCTCCCAGGCCTTTTCCTTTTCCTGGATCTCGCGCTGCAGCTCGCGCTCGTGGTCGCGCAGCTCGGCGGCGCGCTCGAAGTCCTGGTCGCGGATCGCCTCGTCCTTCTTTTCGGCGATCTCCTCCACCCGCTTCTTCAGCTCGGCCACCTCCGGCGGCGGCACCTGCGTCGCCAGGCGGGCGCGGGCCCCGGCCTCGTCGATCACGTCGATCGCCTTGTCCGGGAGGAAGCGGTCGGTGATGTAGCGCTCCGACAGCTTCACCGAGGCCTCGATCACCTCGTCGGTGATCACCACCCGGTGGTGGTCCTCGTAGTGGCTCTTGAGCCCCTGGAGGATCTGCACCGCCTCCTCCACCGAGGGCGGGTCCACCGCGACGGTCTGGAAGCGGCGCTCCAGCGCCCCGTCCTTTTCGATGTACTTGCGGTACTCGTTGAGCGTGGACGCGCCGACGCACTGCAGCTCGCCGCGCGCGAGCGCCGGCTTGAGCATGTTGGAAGCGTCGATCGCGCCCTCGGCGGCGCCGGCGCCCACCAGCGTGTGCAGCTCGTCGATGAACAGGATGATGTTCTTGTTCTGCGAGATCTCGTTCATCACCGCCTTGAGCCGCTCCTCGAACTGGCCGCGGTACTTGGTCCCGGCGATGACGGCCGCCATGTCCAGCGACAGCACCCGGTAGTCGCGGAGCGAGTCCGGGCACTTGCTTTCGGCGATGAGCTGCGCCAGCCCCTCGACGATGGCGGTCTTCCCCACGCCCGGCTCCCCGATGAGGACCGGGTTGTTCTTCTTGCGCCGGGACAGGATCTCCATGACCCGCTCGATCTCCTCGGCCCGGCCGATGGTGGGATCGAGCTCGCCCTGGCGCGCCAGTTCCGTGAGGTCGCGGCAGAAGTGGTCCAGCGCGGGGGTCTTGGACTTCTTTTCCCCCTTGGGCGTGCTCGAGCTCCCCAGCGACGACGAGGTGCTGGGCGCCGCCTGCGCCGCGTTGGGCTCGGAGCCCAGCAGCTTCAGCGTTTCGCGGCGCGCGTCCTCCAGGGTGATCCCCAGCTGGCCCAGGACCTCGGCCGCGATCCCCTTTTCCTCGCGCAGCAGGCCGAGCAGCAGGTGCTCGGTGCCCACGTACGAGTGGTTCAGCTCGCGCGCCTCGGCCATGGCGAACTCCAGCACCTTCTTGGCGCGGGAGGTGTAGGGGAGCTCGCCCAGGGCGATGGTCGCCTTGCCGCGGCGCACCGACTCCTCCACCCGCTCCTGGATCTGCTCCAGGTCCACCGAAAGGTTCTGCAGCACCGCGGCGGCCACTCCCTCACCCTCGCGGATGAGCCCGAGCAGGATGTGCTCGGTCCCGACGTAGTCGTGCTGGAGCCGGATCGCCTCCTCGCGGGCCATCGCGAGTACCTTCCGTACCCGGTCTGTGAAGTTGTAGTTCATTGTGCCCCTTCGTTGCGAAGCATCCGTCTAGCGAGAAGGCAGGCTACTTCGGGAGCTCGCCGTCGTCCCCTTCGGGAGACGGATCGCCCTCCTGAGCCAGGATCCGCCTGACGTAGGCGGCGCGGTACACGTCGACCTCCCCCTCGGGGAGGACTCCACCAGCCATCTGCTCCAGGTGAGCAGCCTGCGTGAAGATCATGATTCGGTTCAGCGAGTATACACTGAGCCCCGGGAGAAGTGCCAGCCCCACGCCCAGCCTCACGCCGCTCAGGAGGTTCATGACCTCCTCGAACGAGATGGACCTCGCGTGCCGCAGCAGGCCGTACGCCCTCCACACCTTGTCCTCGATCACGGTGGGCGCGTCCCGCAGCAGGACGGTGCGCGCCTGGACCTCGTACTGCACCACCTGCTGCACGATCCGCTGCAGGTGGTCCACCAGGTCCTCCTCCGTCTTCCCCAGCGTGGTCTGGTTGGAGATCTGGAAGAAGTTGCCCACCACCTCGGACCCTTCCCCGTACAGTCCCCGGAACGTCAGCCCCACCTGCGAGATCCCCTGGAGCACCTTGCCGATCTCCTGCGTGAGCACCAGCCCCGGCAGGTGGATCAGCACCGAGGCCCGCAGCCCGGTCCCCACGTTGGTGGGGCACGAGGTCAGGTACCCGAACTCGGTGTGGAACGCGTAGGGGAGCCGCCCCCCCAGCTCCTCGTCCAGCCGGTCCACCAGCCCCCACGCGTCGCGGAGGCGGAAGCCGCTCACCAGCCCCTGCAGGCGCAGGTGGTCCTCCTCGTTGACCATCACGCTGACGCCGTCGCGGTCGGCCAGGATCAGCGCCGCGTGCGACGGCGGCCGCCCCCCGCCCCCCTCCACCATCTCCTTGCTCACCAGGTGCCGCTCCAGCAGCAATTGCCGCTGGGTGGCGTCCAGCGACGGGATGGCGATGGCCGCCCCGTCGCGCAGCGAGTCCGTGGCCTCCGCGGCCTCGCGGGCCAGGTGCAGCACCGCGCGGCGGTCGGGCTCGGTGGCCCTCAGCCCGAAGCGGTACCCTTGAAGATTTCGTGCCAGGCGCACGCGGGTGGACAGCACGATGTCCGACTGGGGACCCTCGGCGTCCAGCCATTCCAGGCCGCCCTCCGGCGGCGTCTTCACGTCCTGCATCGGCGTTGCTCCGTGACTTTCTTCAACGGCTTTGAACGGCGAGAAGCGGGCTTGGGCGTGCCCCCGGCTGGCGCCGGGGTCGGGCTTCGGCTCCGTAGCAAACGATACGACCGTTTGCAACGGAGTCGAGCCCCGGCCAGCGCCACTGAACTGCGGTGCCGCCGGGTCTCGCCCCTTCGGGCCGTAATCCCTCACGCGACGGGCCCCGCGTTTCAGTTGCAGGCTGTCCCCTGTTCCCTGTCCCCTATTCCGTCGCCTCGGCGCGCCGGATCTGGTCGCGCAGCACCGCCGCCCGCTCGAAGTCCTCCGATTCCACGGCCCGCGACAGGCTGCGGCGCAGGCTGGCCACGCGCGCGGTGCGGTCGGTGGCGCGGGGGTCGGGGGGGAGGTAGACCTTGCCCATGTGCTGGGTGCCGCCGTGCAGCTTGCGCAGCAGCCCCCGCAGGTGCTGGTCGAAGTGCGCGTAGCAGTGCGGGCACCCCAGGCGGCCGGTGCGCTTGAAGTCGTTCATGGTGAGGCCGCAGAACTCGCACGCGCCCACCGCGGCGCCGGAGCCCACGGCGAGCCCCTTCCCCATCTGCGCCAGGAAGTCGGTCAGCGGGGCGGTCTCCGCGCTCTCGCCCACGTCCAGCCCCATCTCCGCCGCGCACGCGTCGCAGAGGTGCCGGGTGATCGCCTCGTTGCTGACGATCTGCGTCACGTTGACCTTTGCCGGGTTGTTCCCGCAGTTTTCGCACTGCATTCTCGGTCGCGCTGCGCGTCTGATGTGGCGGAGGGCTCAGCCCCCCCAGGGCCCCGCCGGCATCTCTTCCCGCTCCGTTTCCGCGGGGACCAGCCTGCCGGCGTGGAGCCGCAATACCCGGTCCGCCCGCGCGGCCAGGTCCAGGTTGTGGGTGACCAGGATCATGGCCGCCGCGTTCTCGCGGCTCACCTCGAAGAGCAGGTCGTGCAGCCGCTCGCCGGTGGGCGGGTCCAGGTTCCCGGAAGGCTCGTCCGCAAGGAGGAGCACCGGGTGCGTGACCAGCGCCCGCGCCACGGCCACCCGCTGCTGCTCGCCGCCGGAAAGCTGCCCCGGCTTGTGCTCCAGCCGCGGCTCCAGCCCCACGCGCGCCAGCATGGAGCGCGCCCGGTCCCGCGCCTCGCGCGGCGCCGTGCCCCCGATGAGGAGCGGCATCATCACGTTCTCCAGCGCGGAAAACTCGCGCAGGAGGTGGTGGAACTGGAACACGAAGCCGATCCGCTCGTTCCGCAGGGCGGCGAGCTCGTCCTCCTTGAGGCGCGCCAGCGCGCTCCCGCCCACGTGCACGTCGCCGCCGGTGGGGACGTCCAGCCCGCCCAGGATGTGCAGCAGGGTGGACTTCCCCGCCCCGCTCTGCCCGATCACCGCGATGGTCTCGCCGGCGGAAACGTCCAGCTCCACCCCCTCCAGGATCTGGATGGGGGTGCCGTCCCCGCCCACGTAGCGCTTGGAGATGGTGCGCGCCAGCACCGCGGGAGCGTCCGCGCGCTCACTCATGGCGGATCGCCTCCACCGGAAGCAGCGCCGCCGCCTGCCGCGAGGGGTACAGCGTCGCCACGAACGAGATCGCCACGCTGGAGATCAGGATCACCAGCACGTCCACCGGGTCCCAGGCCACCGGCAGGTGGTCCACGAAGTACACGTCCCCGGGGATCTTGATCAGCTCGTAGCGGTCGATCACCCAGGTCAGGACCAGCCCGCCGGCCGCGCCCAGGGTGGACCCCACCACGCCGATCACCAGCCCCTGCAGCATGAAGATCTTCTGCACGCGCCGCGAGGTGAGCCCCATGGACTTGAGGATCCCGATCTCCCGCGTCTTGTCGGTGACCACCATGATCAGCGTGGAGATGATGTTGAACGCCGCCACGATCACGATGAGGAGGAGGATGACCATCATCGCCAGCTTTTCCAGCTTGAGCGCGGAAAAGAGCGACGAGTTCATGGACTTCCAGTCCTCGGCGCGGTAGGGGTAGCCGAGCGTCTTTTCCAGCTCGCGCCCCACCAGGTCCGCGGTCATGGGGTCCGGGACGCGCACCTCCAGCCCCGACACGGCGTTCCCCAGGTTGGCGACCTCGCGGCCGGCCGCCAGCGTGGTGTACATGAACTTGTTGTCGTACTCGTACATCCCCGTCTTGAAGCGGCCCGCCACCTCGAACTTGCGCATGCGCGGCTGCAGCCCGCCCAGCGGGGTGGTCGTGGCCCCCTGCATGGAGATGACGTCCACCACGTCGCCCTCGTACAGCCCGAAGCGCTCCGCCAGGGAGGCGCCCACCAGGAGCGGCGGGTACCCGGACCGGGTCTCCCCCAGCCGCACCTTTCCCCGGCGGATCATCCCCACGATGTCCGTCACGGGCGGGCCTTCGGCGCCCGGGTCGATGCCGCGGAGGATGGCGGCCTCGGCGTAGCCCGCGTGGTTGGTGAGCCCCACCTCGGTGTGCACGAAGGGGGCTGCCGCCGTGACCCCCGGGGCCCGGCGCACCTTTTCCAGCGTCGGCTGCCACGCGTCCAGCCGCATGGTCTCGCCGAAGGTGGTGAGCCAGATGTGCGGGTTGGTTCCCAGGATCTTGTCGCGCAGGTCGGTCTGCAGCCCCGTCATCACCGCGGTGACGATGATCAGCGCCATGACCCCCACCGTCACCCCGCCGATGGAGATGGCGGTGATGAGCGACAGGAAGCGCGTGCCGCGGCGGGACGCCAGGTAGCGCCGGCCGATGTACCACTCCAGGTTCACGAGCTCCTCCGGGTGGACGGGGCGGCCCTCATTCGGGCCGCATCGTCGGGAACAGGATCACGTCTCGAATCGTCGTCCGGTCGGCGAGGATCATGGTGAGGCGGTCCACCCCCATCCCGAAGCCGCCGGTGGGGGGCATCCCGTACTCCATGGCCCGCAGGAAGTCCTCGTCCAGCGGCTGCGTCTCCTCGTCGCCGGCCAGCTTGAGCCGCTGCTGCGCCTCGAAGCGCTCGCGCTGGTCGATGGGGTCGTTCAGCTCGCTGTACGCGTTGCACAGCTCCTTGCCGGCGACGATCAGCTCGAAGCGCTCGGTGAGCTCCGGGTCGCCCCGCTTGGGCTTGGCGAGCGGCGACATCTCGCGCGGGTAGTCGGTGATGAAGGTGGGCTGCACCAGCTTCGGCTCCACCAGCTCGCCGAACAGCGCGTCGATCAGCCTCCCCCGCCCCATGGTCGCCGGGTCCTCGTCCGGCCCGAGGGCGCGGACGCGCTCCCGCATCTCCTCCAGCGTGGCGGTCGCCACGTCCACCCCGCCGATCTCCCGCAGCGCCTCGTACATGGTGTAGCGGCGGAAGGGCGGCGCGAAGTCGATGTCGTGCCCGCCGAAGCGGACCGTGGTCCCCCCGACGGTCTCGCGCGCCACCTGCGCCAGCATCTGCTCGGTGAGCTCCATGACCGCGCGGTAGTCCATGTACGCGGCGTAGAACTCCAGCATGGTGAACTCGGGGTTGTGGAAGCGCGACAGCCCCTCGTTGCGGAAGTCCTTGCCGATCTCGTACACCCGCTCCATCCCGCCCACGATCAGCCGCTTCAGGTACAGCTCGTCCGCGATGCGGAGGTAGAGCTGCATGTCCAGCGCGTTGTGGTGCGTGGTGAAGGGCCGCGCCAGCGCGCCGCCGTACAGCGGCTGGAGCACCGGCGTTTCCACCTCCACGAAGCCGCGCTCGTCCAGGAAGCGGCGCAGCGCGCCGACGATCCGCGCCCGGGCGACGAACACCTCGCGCACCTCGGGGTTCACCGCCAGGTCGGCGTAGCGCTGCCGGTAGCGGGCCTCCACGTCGCTGAAGCCGGAGTACACGCGCCGCTCGCCGGTCTCCGGGTCCACCTCCTCCTTGCCCAGCGGGAGCGGCCGCACCGCCTTGGACAGCAGCTCGAAGCGGGCCACCCGCAGCGACACCTCGCCGGTGCGGGTGCGGAACAGCGTCCCCTCCGCCCCCACCCAGTCCGACAGGTCCACCAGGTCCAGCAGGGCGTACGCCTCGCCCAGGTCGTTGACGCGGAAGTACAGCTGGATGCGCCCCGTCCGGTCGGCCAGGTGCACGAAGGTGCTCTTCCCCATCACCCGCTTGGCGACCACGCGCCCCGCCAGCCGCAGCGTTTCCGCCGGGCCGTCCGCGCCGTCCGTCCGCTTGCCCGCCTCCCACGCGGCGAAGAGCTCCAGCGCCCCCGTTGCGTGGTGCGTGGGATCGTACTCGTACCCGAACGGCTCCACGCCCATCTCGCGAAGGGCGCGCACCTTTTCCAGCCGGTCCTCGACGACGCGCTCGCGCTCGGCGGCGACCGCGGCCGTCGGGTCCTCGTTGTCAGCCATGGTGCACTCCGCCGAACTCCCTCAGGTAAGCCTTGATGAACGGGTCCAGGTCGCCGTCCATGACCTTCTGCACGTCCGGGAGCTTGAGCTCCGTCCGGTGGTCGTTGACCATGGTGTACGGCTGGAAGACGTAGGAGCGGATCTGGCTCCCCCAGCCGATGTCGGTCTTGGTGGACTCCAGCTTTGCCTTTTCCTTTTCCTGCTCCTCCAGCGCGCGCTGGTAGAGCGCCGCCTTGAGCATCTTCATGGCGGTCGCCCGGTTCTTGTGCTGCGAGCGCTCCTGCTGGCACGCCACCACGATCCCCGAGGGGAGGTGGCGGAGCCGGACGGCGGAGCTGGTCTTGTTGACGTGCTGGCCGCCGGCGCCGGAGGCGCGGTACACGTCCATCTCGATGTCCTCCTCGCGGATCTCGATCTCGATGGTGTCGTCCACCATGGGGTAGACGAAGACCGAGGCGAAGGAGGTGTGCCGCCGCGCCTGCGAGTCGAACGGGGAGATGCGCACCAGCCGGTGCACGCCCCGCTCCGCCCGAAGATAGCCGTAGGCGTACTGCCCGCGGATCTCCAGGGTTGCGGACTTGATCCCGGCCTCGTCGCCCTCCTGCTGGTCGAGGAGCTCGACCTCGAAGCCGCGCCGCTCGCCCCAGCGCCCGTACATGCGCAGGAGCATCTCGGCCCAGTCCTGCGACTCGGTGCCGCCCGCGCCCGGATGGATGGTCAGGAGCGCGTCGCGGTGGTCGTCCGGCCCCTGGAGCATGTTGCGCAGCTCCAGGTCCTCCAGGCCGGCCCCAACCGCCTCCACCTCGCGCTCCCACTCCTCGGCCAGCTCCGCGTCCTCCTCCACCGCGAGCAGCTCGCCCAGCTCGGTGAGGTCCTGCACCTTGCCGGTGAGGCGGGCCCAGGGGTCGGTCCACGCCTTCACGGCGTTGGCCTCGGCGATCACCTCGCGCGCCCTGTCGGCGTCGTTCCAGAACGCCGGATCGCCCATGCGGGCTTCCAGCTGCCTCAGCTTCTCCTGCTTGGCGGCGACGTCAAAGAAACCCCCTCAGCTCATCGAGCCTTTCGCGGTACACGTCGAGCCTGGACTGGATTTCGGCGTTCATCTTCCTTCCCTGTTTCCACCAATGACAAGGGCCGCCCCTGCTGGACGGCCCTCGGGCTGGTTCGCAGCGGGAATATACTCCCGCCCGTTACCCCGTGCAATCGACCCCGGTTCCGGCGCTCAGAACACCCTCTGCCCGCGCGCGAGGATGTCGTTCAGCGCGTCGCGGAAGAAGGTGGTGCCCTGGGCGGTCTCCTGCCCCACCTGCTGCACGTACTCCTCCCAGCTCTTCTTGATCTCCTCCTTGAACTCGCGCTTCAGCGTCCCGTCCCGGAGCGCCGCCTCGCGGCGGTCGGGGTGGTACGTGACGATGTCCGACACCAGCGCCCGCGCGAGCCGCCGCGCCTTGGACGCCGGGTCCGACGCCCCGAAGGGCGACGGCGCCCCCACCCGCGGCACTGCCGGAGCCGAAGCCGGCGCAGCCGGAGCGGGCGCGGCCACCATCGCCGGCCGTGGCGCCTCGGCGGCCGCCGGCACGGGAGCCTCCGCGGGCGCGGCCGCCGCGGGAACACTCGCAGGCGCCGCCCCGGCAGCCGGCTGCGCGGCCGCGTCGGCGCCGACCTGGAACACGCCGCGGCAGATGGAGCAGCGCACACGCGCCCCGCCCGCGGGAACCTTGGCAGGGTCCACGCGGAAGACCGTGTTGCAGTGCGGACAGGCAGCGTTCATGGGAAGTCAGCCTCGTCGAATCCAGGGATGCAGAAGCATGTGTGTCGAGCCGCCGCGATGCCCCGCGTGAGGGATTTCGGCCCGAAGGGGCGAGACCCGGCGGCAGTTTGCCGGGGCTCGACTCCGTTACACACGGTTGTTTCGTGCGTTACGGAGCCGAAGCCCGACCCCGGCGCCAGCCGGGGGCACGCCCAACCCCGCAGTTCAGAGCAGTTTCACGGCTTGCGGCGATCCACCGCGAACACCGACCCCGGTAGCGTCTTGGCGTACGCCTTCATCTCCGTGGCCAGCTCGCTGATCTGCGCGGTGTGCGAGAAGTCGCGCCGCTCGTTGGTCACCACGCCGATGGACAGCGTCATCAGCGGCACCTCGTACAGCTCGCCGCGGCGGTCCTTGCCGTGGAAGAAGCCGCGGGCGCGGTCCTCCACCGAGTACTGGAACGGGATCAGCTCCTCGAACACGGAGATCACCTCGTCGCAGCACAGCTGGAAGTCCGCGAGCGCGCAGTTGAAGATGAAGTCGTCCCCGCCGATGTGCCCCACGAACGCCCCCGGCGACCGGGCCCGGACCACGTCGCGCAGGATGCGGGACAGGAGCAGGATGACGCGGTCGCCGTTGTTGTAGCCATAGCGGTCGTTGAACTCCTTGAAGTGGTCCAGGTCGGCGTAGCACACCGCGAAGCGGTCGCCCGAGGCGAGCCGCACGCCGATGTCGCGCTCGATCTGCACCGTCCCCGGGAGCCGCGTGGTGGGGTGCACGCTCACGTCGCGCTCCGCCCGCCAGAGCGCCATGCTCAGGCGCAGCCGGCACTCGCGCTCCACCAGGTCGCCGCACAGGACCTCGTCGGCGCCGGCCTCCAGGGCATCGGCGTTGGCGTCGGGGCCGCCGTCCACCACGTAGGCGATCACCGGGACCACGGCCGTGAACGCCTCCGCCTTGACGGTGCGGCACAGCTCCACCACCACGTCCGCCGGCCGGGAGGCGTCCACCACGATCGCCATGGGGTAGGCGCGGTTGACCCGGGTGACGAGCTCGTCCACGGAGGCGACCTCCACCAGCTCGTAGCCGCCCGATTCGGCGAAGTCCTGCACCATCTTCGGAGCACGGCGGCCGTGCGGCGAGAAGTGCAGGAGGAATCTGAGCGCCATGAGCGGAGGGAGCGGGGAATGGCTGTGGGGACCCGCAAATACTACCCGCGGGCTCCCGTCCTGTCAAACGGACGGGCGAGGGCCAACCAGGCCGGGGAGGGAGCGGAAGGGCCGGGACGGACCCGGGACGGAGCGAAGCCTCAGAGCGGCTGCGCCTCGTCGATCAGCAGGATCGGGATGCCGTCGCGCACCTCGTACCTGAGCCTGTCGCGCTCGCAGACGAGCGACGGCGGGTCCTCGTGGTACACGAGCTCCCCCTTGCAGCGGGGGCAGACCAGGATCTCCAGCAGCTGCGGATCGAGCATCGTTCAGGACTCGTTGGGGATCTTGAAGCCGAGGCGGGCGAGGGACGTGGGGTCCTTGCGCCACTTGGGGAGCACCTTGACCCACAGGTCCAGGTAGACCGGGGCGCCCACGAACTCCTCGACCTTGCCGCGGGCGACCTGGCCGAGCTGCTTGATCGCCGAGCCGCCCTTGCCGATGAGGATCGCCTTCTGGGTGGGGCGCTCCACGAAGATGGTGGCGCGGACGTAGATGGGCTGCGCCGCCTCGCGGAACTCGTCCACCTTCACCGTGGCGCTGTACGGCACTTCCTGGCCGTACTGCTCGAACACGGTCTCGCGCACCAGCTCCGCGACGAAGAAGCGGACCGACTGCGAGGAGATCTCGTCCTCGGGGTACAGGAAGGGAGACTCCGGGAGCAGGGCCGCGATCCGGGAGCGCAGCTCCTCGACCCCCTCGCCCGTGTTCGCCGAGATCCGCAGCGCGTCCGCGCCCAGCTCCGTGCCGGCCCAGCGGCGCAGCTCCTCGATCCGCCCGCCGCCGGCGGCGTCCACCTTGTTGACGGCGACCAGGAGCCGGTCGCGCTTCCTCCTCAGGAGCTCCAGCACCTCGGGGCTGAACTCGCGGCCCGGCGTGGTGGGATCCAGCAGGAGCACCGCCACGTCCACGTCGGGGATGGTTTCCAGCACCGTGTTGAGCATGGCGCGGTGGAGGAGGTACTTGGGATCCACAAGCCCCGGCGTGTCCACGAACACGATCTGGACGCCGCCGCGGGTGTCGATCCCCAGCACCCGCTCGCGCGTGGTCTGTGCGGCCGAGGTGACGATGCTCAGCTTCTGGTCCAGCATCCGGTTCAGCAGCGACGACTTCCCCGCGTTGGGGTAGCCGACGATGGCGACGGTGCCAGCGCGGGTCTGCTCCTGGGGCTCCGCCGGAGGCGCGTTGTCGGGGGTCATGGTGCAATCTTACCTGCTCCGGCGCCCCGAAGGCAAGAGATGGGGGAAACGCGAACGCCCCCGGTTCCGAATGGAACCGGGGGCGTCCGAAAAGCTGGGCTGGCAGCGCCGTACTCTCCCACCGGGTGGCCCCGGCAGTACCATCCGCGCAGTGGGTCTTAACTTCCGAGTTCGAGATGGGATCGGGTGTATCCCCCACGCCATCGCCACCAGCCACACCTGCCGCGCAGCCCGTGGGCCGCGCTCCAATAATCAGGGGAAGAGAAAGGGAGCAGCACCTGCTGCGAAAGAGCTTTGACGATGCGCCGGTCCTGCCTAGTAGACCGGTCAAGCCACTCGGGCCCTTAGTACGGCTCGGCTGAGTGTGTCGCCACACGTACACCTGCCGCCTATCTACGTGGTCGTCTCCCACGGCCCTTCTGAGCCTTGCGGCTGGGAGGATTCATCTTGGGGGGGGCTTCCCACTTAGATGCGTTCAGCGGTTATCCCGTCCCGACTTAGCTACCCGGCGCTGCCGTTGGCACGACAACCGGTACACCAGAGGTCAGTCCGTCCCGGTCCTCTCGTACTAAGGACGGCTCCCCTCAATCCTCCTGCGCCCACGACGGATACAGACCGAACTGTCTCACGACGTTCTGAACCCAGCTCGCGTACCGCTTTAATAGGCGAACAGCCTAACCCTTGGGACCGAATCCAGCCCCAGGATGCGACGAGCCGACATCGAGGTGCCAAACCATGCCGTCGATATGGACTCTTGGGCAAGATCAGCCTGTTATCCCCGAGGTACCTTTTATCCGTTGAGCGACAGCGCTTCCACAAGCCACTGCCGGATCACTAGTCCCGACTTTCGTCCCTGCTCGACCTGTCAGTCTCACAGTCAAGCTCCCTTATGTACTTACACTCAACACCTGATTGCCAACCAGGCTGAGGGAACCTTTGGGCGCCTCCGTTACCCTTTAGGAGGCAACCGCCCCAGTTAAACTACCCACCAGACACTGTCCCTCGACCCGATCAGGGCCGCAAGTTAGATACCCAAACCCAACAGAGTGGTATTTCAAGATTGCCTCCACCCGAACTGGCGTCCGGACTTCACAGGCTCCCACCTATCCTACACAATTACATTCGGATACCAATGTCAAGCTATAGTAAAGGTCCCGGGGTCTTTCCGTCCTGCCGCGCGTAACGAGCATCTTTACTCGTACTGCAATTTCGCCGGGCCTGTGGTTGAGACAGTGGGGAAGTCGTTACGCCATTCGTGCAGGTCGGAACTTACCCGACAAGGAATTTCGCTACCTTAGGATGGTTATAGTTACCACCGCCGTTTACTGGCGCTTAAGTTCTCCGCTTCGCC
>JBEVLE010000066.1:0-4147 GCA_040509335.1 Longimicrobiaceae bacterium
AACTGGCGGGGAGAGACTCCGGCGGCGGCGAGCTCCTCGTCCGTGAAGCGGCGCAGGGAGGGCGTGCCGGAGCGGAGGTTGCGCCAGAACTCGTCGACGTCGCGCGCGCCCGGGAAGCGGCCGGCCATCCCGACGATGGCGATGTGGTGTTCGCCTGCAGTTCGCATCCGGTCGATCCTGGCGGGTTCGTGTGGGGTGGCCGCGGCGTCCCGCGGCGGCCGGGTGTCGGGGTGCTGCCGGGCGTCCGCGCGGCCCGCTTCGGCGCGGACGGGTTCCGGCCGGGCCTCCGGCGTGCGCGGCGGCTCCGGGACGGCGGCCGCTCGCGTTGCGTCCGGCACCGCGGGCGCCTCCCGGACCTGCGCCGCTCCGGGCGTGGCCGGCGCGCCGGCTGCGTCCAGGTGCGCGGCGAGCGCCCCCAGCGTGCGGTGGGTGAACAGGTCCACCAGCGCGACCCGGTCCGGGTAGCGCTCCTGCAGGCGGGAATGGACCTGGACCAGGAGGAGCGAGTGTCCGCCCAGGTCGAAGAAGTTGTCGCCGATGCCGACTTCGCCCACGCCAAGGACCTGCTCCCAGATGGCGGCCACCGCGCGCTCCGCCTCGGTGAGCGGGGCTCCGCCCTGGCGGGCTCCGCCGCTGCGGGCCGGAGCGGGGAGCGCCCCGCGGTCCACCTTGCCGTTGGGAGACAGCGGGAGCGAGTCCAGGAGCACGAAGGCGGCGGGCACCATCTGCTCCGGCAGGCGCTCGCGCAGGTGCGCGCGCAGCTCCTCCACCAGCGCGGCTCTCCCCTCCTCGGCGGCGGGAACCAGGTACGCGACGAGCATCGCTCCTCCGGGGGCATCCTCCCGCACCGTCACCACCGCGTCGGACACGCCGGGGTACCCGGCGAGCACGGCCTCCACCTCGCCCGGCTCGATGCGGAGCCCGCGGATCTTGACCTGGTGGTCCACCCGGCCCAGGAACTCCACCTCGCCCTCCCCCGTCCACCGCACCCGGTCGCCGGTGCGGTACACCCGCGCGCCCGGCTCGTCGGAAAACGGGTCGGGGAGGAAGCGGGCCGCCGTCAGCTCCGGACGGCCCGTGTAGTCGCGCGCCAGCCTCGTCCCGCCCACGTACAGCTCGCCCGGCACCCCCACCGGGACCGGCTGGCCCGCGCGGTCCAGCACGTACAGGGTGGCGCCGCCCAGCGGGCGCCCCACCCAGTGCCGCCGCGCGTCGCCCTCGCGGGCCCGGTGCGAGGCGGAATCGACCGTCCCCTCGGTGGGACCGTACATGACGTGCAGGTCGGCGGCCGGGAACGCCCCGCGCATCTCGTCCAGCAGGTCGGGGGGGACCGCTTCGCCGCCCACGAACGCGCGCCGCAGGGCGGGGAGCGTGCTCCCCCTGGCCCGCAGCTCCCGGACGATCTCGCGCATGAGCGAGGGCACGGCGTTCAGCGCGGCGCTGCCGGCGAGCTCCTCCACCAGCCGCCCGGTGTCCAGCAGGGTCTCGCGCGGGACCATGCGGACGACGCCGCCGAACAGCAGCGGGAACACCGCCTCCACGAGCCACACGTCGAACGAGAAGCTCGTCAGGCACGCCACCTCCTCGCCCGCGGCGAAGCCGAAGTCGCGGGTGGCGAGCAGGGTGTTCAGCAGGGCGCGGTGGGAGATCCGCACGCCCTTGGGGCGGCCGGTGGAGCCGGAGGTGTACATGACGTACGCCAGCTGGTCGCCGTCGGTTGCCGTCGCGGGCGCGGCGGCGCTCCCGGCGGCGATGCGCGCGGCGTCGGCGTCCAGCAGGAGAACCCCGGCGGAGTGCCGGGGGAGCGCGCCCCGCAGCCGCTCCTGCGTGACGAGCACGGGGGCGGCTGCGTCGTCGAGCATGTACTCCAGCCGCTCCGCCGGGTACGCGGGGTCCAGCGGCAGGTAGGCGCCGCCGGCCTTCCAGATCCCCAGCACGGCCTCCAGCAGCCACGGCCCCCGCTCCAGCAGCACGGCCACCGGGGTCTCCGTCCCCACGCCCAGCTCGCGCAGCGCGTGCGCGAGGCGGCTGGAGCGCGCATCCAGCTCGGCGTAGGTGAGCACCGTCCCCCCACCCGAGACCGCGGGGGCGGCGGGGGTGCGCTCCACCTGCTCCGCGATGAGCCGCGGGGCCATTCCGTCTTCCGGGAACGCCCGCGGCGGGTTCCACTCCACCACCAGCCGGCGCTCCTCGGCGGCGCTCATCAGGCGAAGCTCGAAGGCCGGGCGGTCCGGGTCGGCGACCGCGGATTCCAGCAGGATGCGGTAGTGGTCCGCCATGCGCTCGGCGGTGGCGGCGTCGAACAGGTCGGAGCGGTAGTCGATCCGGCCCTGCAGACGGTCCCCGTCCTCCAGGAACGTCACGCCCAGGTCGAACTGCGTCCCGGCGGCTCCCCCGCCCGGCGCGTCGGTGTCCAGCTCGCCCAGCGGCGTGGAGCCCGCGCCCAGGTTCTGCAGGACGAACATCACCTGGAAGAGCGGGTTGTGCGCCAGCGTCCGCTCCGGCGCCAGCTCCTCCACCAGCCTTTCGAAGGGCAGGTCCTGGTGGGCGAACGCGCCCAGCGTGGTTTCCCGCAGCCGGCCCAGCAGCTCCCGGAAGGTGGGATCGCCGGACAGGTCGGCGCGGAGCACCAGCGTGTTGACGAAGAAGCCGATGAGCCCCTCCACTTCCGCGCGCGAGCGGCCGGCGATGGGGGTTCCCACCACCACGTCGTCCTGTCCGGCGTAGCGGCCCAGGAGGAGCTGCCACCCGGCCAGCAGCGTCATGAACAGCGTGGCGCTGTCGCGCCGCCCCAGCCCGCGCAGCGCGCGCACCGCCCCGGCGGACAGGGTGAAGCGCACGCCCGCCTCGGTCGTGCCCGGGGCGCCGCGGCGCGGGCGGTCCGTGGGCAGCTCCAGCAGCGGCGGGGCGCCCCGCAGCTGCTCGCGCCAGAAGCGGATCTGCTCGTCCAGGGTCTCGCCCCGGAGCCATTCCCGCTGCCACACGGCGTAGTCCGCGTACTGCACCGGCAGCTCCGGGAGGGGCGACTCCTGGCCGCGCGAGAAGGCCGCGTACAGGGTGGAGATCTCCCGCACCAGGACGCCGATGCTCCAGCCGTCGCTGACGACGTGGTGCATGGTGAAGCAGAGCAGCCACTCCTCCTCCGCCTGCCGCGCCAGCAGCAGCCGGAGCAGCGGCCCGCGCCCCAGGTCGAACGGGCGCCGCCCCTCCTCCGCGGCCCGGCGCAGCGCCTCCTGCCGCCCGGCTTCCCACGGGAGCCCGGCGAAGTCCAGCACCGGGAGCGGGAGCGGCGCGGCGGGGAGGACGACCTGCACGGCCTTGCCGCCCGCTTCCGCCAGGACGGTGCGCACCGCCTCGTGCCGGCGCACCAGCTCGGCGAAGGCGCGGCGCAGCGCGGCCACGTCCAGCGGGCCGCGGATGCGCAGCGCGGCCGGGATGTTGTAGGCGGAGCCGCCGGGATCGAGCCGGTCCAGGAACCAGAGCCGCTGCTGCGCGAACGACAGCGGCAGCGGCGCGTCGCCGCGCGGGACGGGGACGATCGGCGGCGCGGCCATGCCCGCACCCTCGCGCAGGAGCCCGTCCACCGCTTCCGCCAGCTCGGCCGCCGTGGGCGCCTCGAAGATCGCCCGCAGCGGCACGTCCACCCCGAACGCCGCCCGCGCCTGCGCCGCGGCGCGGGTCGCCAGCAGCGAGTGGCCGCCCAGCTCGAAGAAGTCGTCGTCCACGCCCACGCGCTCCACCCCAAGGACCTCCGCGAAGATCCCGGTCAGCAGCTCCTCGGTGGGCGTGGGCGGCGCCGCGGGCGCGTCCGCCCCCGCGCCCGCAGCATCCGGCGCGGGGAGGGCGCGCCGGTCCAGCTTGCCGCCGGGGGTCAGCGGCAGCTCCCCGAGCACCACGAACGCCGAGGGGAGCATGTACTCCGGGACGCGCTCCCGCAGGTGGGCGCGCAGCCCGGCCGCGTGCGCCGCGGCGCCCTCGGCCGCCACCAGGTACGCCACGATCCGGCGGTCGCCGGGCGCGTCCTCGCGCACCACGGCCACCGCCTCGCGCACGGCCGGGTGGGAGCGCAGCGCCGTCTCGATCTCGCCCAGCTCGATGCGGAAGCCCCGCACCTTGACCTGGAAGTCCGTCCGCCCGAAGTACTCCA
>JBEVLE010000067.1:0-9729 GCA_040509335.1 Longimicrobiaceae bacterium
CTCCTTTCGCGGCCCGGGGCCGCTTCACACGATCCGTGCTTACCGGGGCCGCGTCCGGGCCGTGTCGCGCCCCCTCGCCGTGTCGCGGCCACCCGGGGCACCGCCGGGCGCGCCGGCGCCGGCGTGCGCGCGCGTGGCCGGCTGAGCTCCGGCCCGCGCGATCCTGCGCGCGACTCCGGGCGGAAGCGAGGTGAGGCCCTTGCCGGCCATGCCGAGCAGGAAGCTGAAGTCGCCGCTGCCGTCCTTGGCCGCGGAGCTCGCGAACGCGCCGTGGCAGCCGAGGCACGACGACGTGTCGGGGATGAAGCTTTCCAGCGTGGTGTTGCGGAGCGTGTCGGGAACGTTCCTGCTCCCGCCGCCGGGGACGTCCAGGTGCCTCACCTGCCACTGGCTGCCGATCAGGCGGTAGTTGGCCCACACCGTCCCCTGCACCCGCTGCTGCCACGCGCGGCTGGTGGAGTCGGTGAAGCTGGGGACGGCCTGCGTGCGCGTGATCTGCGAGCCGTACCGGCCGCCGGTCGCGTACCGGCGTGCGTGGGGCGGGTCCGGCTCCCACAGGAAGGTGCTGTCGCTCCCGCTGCTGGCGGGGGCGTTCAGCTGGCAGGTCGTGCACTCGGAGTTGTAGAACGAGAAGGTGGTACTGTCGCCGCAGGCGCCGGTCTGGCCGGGCAGGCACTGCGGCGCATTGTCCACGTGCTCGAAGGTACTCCAGATCCACGACGGAAAGTTCTTGGTCTTGTGGAGGATGTGCATCCCCACCAGCCCCACGGTGGTGTTCAGGCACAGCGGCTGCCCCGTGGCGCTGTGCGCCGCCGGGACGTAGAGGATGGCGGCGCGGGTGTAGAAGCGTGCGCTGTCCGCCGGCTGCACCACTCTCCACGTCGCCTTGATCTCCATGGAGCCCACGGGCCCCTGCGTGTGCGCCGAGTCGGTGTAGAAGCCGACGGGAAAGCGGATGCTGTCCGCCTTCGCCTGCCCCTGCACGGTGTTGTAGCCGTTTTGGGTGACGAACCGCGCCTCGTCCGGGTTCATCTTCTTCTCGTAGACGGCGAAGTTCAGGTCCCGGTCGATCAGCGGACCGCCCACCGCCTCGTCGAACGAGCCGTCCGGGTCCACCACCTGCCCGTTCTTCGCCATCTGCACCAGCATCTTGCCGCCGCCCGAGTTGCAGGGGATCGGCTCGCCGCCGCGGAAGACGGTGATTGCGTCGGGGTACCCCTCCCACACGCGGGGCGCGCCGGGGTTGGCGCGGAAGTCGGTTCCCAGCGGTCGGCCGTCGGATCCCGCGGGCCAGTTGAGCGCCACGAAGCTCTGCCACGAGAAGTCGTCGAAGCGCACCTGGTCCGCCGGTATCAGCCCCGAATAGCCGTCCGGCAGCGTGACGTCCACCTCGTGCGGGACGTGAGGGCAGAGCTGCGTCTGCGTCCCGCTTGCGCACCAGGGGTTGTACGTGGTGTCGCCGGCCGCCAGCTCCGCCTGCGGCGGCCGGACGTCTTCGCCGCGGCACGAGGGCAGCGCGAGAAAGGAGAGGGTGAGCACTGCAACCACACCGGGTGCGCGTCGCATGGGCCTCTGTCGGGTAGATCGGGGAAGGTGGACCGCGGGAGGGGTGCCGGCATCGCGGTCCCGGCATCGCGTGGGGAACGCGGCTGGAACACGGTTCTGCGGCGGAGACAGTATAGAGCCGCGCTCCCGGCGGCGAAAGGATCCTGTCGCGAAATGCTTGGTGGACGTACCGGCGGGTCGAGCCCGCCATGTACGGAGCCCCCGGATGGAGGCGACTCCACCGGTGGACCGTGCCCTGCGCGACGGGATCGGCGTGGGAGGGGCGGCGCTCACCGGCGGGGCGGGGCTGGAATACTTCGTCACGCCCAACCTGGCGCTGGACGCGGGGATGAGGTATTCGCGGGGCGAGTGGGCCCGCGACGCCACCCTGGGCGGAGGCAGGCAGTACGCCTCGTCGCGCCTCGACCTGGGCGTGCGCTGGCGGCCGTAATCGGCACGAATCGGACGCTGCAGACGAAAAAGGAGCCGGTCGCGCGACCGGCTCCTTCTTTCTGTCCGCGGACTGCGGGCTTCCGTCAGCAGTGAGAGGACATCGCCAGGCCGCGCTCCATGTCCACCAGCGGCGCCCGGTAGTCGCCCGAGAAGCACGCCGTGCAGAAGCTCCCCGCCTCGCTGACGCAGTCCAGCATCCCCTCCAGCGACAGGTAGCCGATGGACTCCACCCCCAGGTAGTCGCGGATCTGGTCCACCGTCTTGTTTGCGGCGATCAGCTCCGCCTGGCTGGGCATGTCGATGCCGTAGAAGCAGGGGTGGCGCACCGGCGGCGAGGCCAGGCGGAAGTGCACCTCGCGGGCCCCCGCGTCGTGCAGCAGGCTCACCAGCCCGCGCGAGGTGGTGCCGCGCACCAGCGAGTCGTCCACCACCACCACGCGCTTTCCGGCCAGCACCTCGCGGACCGCGTTGTACTTGAGGCGCACCTTGAAGTCGCGCCCGGCCTGGCTGGGCTCGATGAAGGTGCGGCCCACGTAGTGGTTGCGGATCAGCCCCAGCTCGAAGGGGATCCCCGACGCCTCGGCGTAGCCCAGCGCCGCCGAGTTTGCCGAGTCGGGGACGGAGATGACGATGTCCGCGTCCGCCGGCTGCTCCTCGGCCAGGCGCCGCCCGAAGGCGCGCCGGGCCCGGTCCACCGTGTACCCCCACAGCCGGGTGTCCGGCCGCGCGAAGTACACCAGCTCGAAGACGCACGGCTGCGGAGCGCCCTCCGGGGGGAGCGGGCGCAGCCGCGTCATCTCGGTGCCGCGGATGCGCAGCACCTCGCCCGGCTCCACGTCGCGCAGGAAGCGCGCGCCCATGATGTCCAGCGCGCAGCTTTCCGAGGCCAGCACCAGCCCGCCCCCGGGGAGGTGGCCGATCACCAGCGGGCGGTACCCCCAGGGGTCGCGCGCCGCGTACAGCGTGTCGCCCACCGTGATCAGCACCGAAAAGGCGCCCTGCAGCTGCGACAGCGCGTCGTCGATCTGCGCCTCCACCCCCTCGCGGTGCGAGCGCGCGATCAGGTGCACCACCACCTCGCTGTCGATGGTGCTCTGGAAGAGCGCCCCCTCGTTCACCAGCCGGTTGCGCAGCTCGCCCGCGTTGGTGAGGTTGCCGTTGTGCACCAGGGCAAGGTGCCCCTCGCGGTAGCTGACGCGGATGGGCTGCGCGTTCTTGAGCCCCGCGCCCCCCGCCGTGGAGTAGCGGATGTGCCCCACCGCCACCTCGCCGGGGAGCTTGGCGAGCTTCTCCTCGGAAAAGATCTCGGAGATCAGCCCCGCCTCGCGGACCCGGTGCGCGACCCCCTCGCGGGCGTCGAACGCCACGATCCCGGCCGCCTCCTGGCCGCGGTGCTGCAGCGCGTGCAGCCCCAGGTAGGCCAGCTTCGCGGCCTCGGGCGTGCCGGAGACCGCTACGATTCCACACACGTGAGGTAACGTCCTGCTGAGGTGAAGAGGTTACAGGTTACAGGGGACAGGTTACAGCCTGCAACGACGACAGTTCGTGCCGTTTCGCCGTTCGCAGGCTGTTCCCTGTTCCCTATTCCCTGTTCCCTGCCGTTCAAGCGTGCTGGACTTCGGACTCCAGCGACGTTTCCACGTCCTCGGGGGTCCCGTCCATCCGCCGCGGGATCGCGTCGTAGTAGATCGCGGCCAGCTCCCCGATGGGGGCCTCGACCGCGGCGTCCGCCGTGGCGACGTGGAACGCGCCGCCTACGGCGCCCACGCGGCCGATCCGCCCCGCGGGAACGCCGTGCTCCGCCACGAGCGCGAGCAGCGCGTCCGTGCGCTCCGGCGCGCACGAGACCACCACCCGGCTCTGCGCCTCGCCGAAGAGCAGCGCGGAGCGGGGGAGCGCGTCTCCCAGCTCCACCTGTACCCCGAAGGGGCGCGCCGGGTCGGCGAAGGCCGACTCCGCCAGCGCCACGGCCAGCCCGCCCTCCGCCGGGTCGTGCGCCGAGCGCACCAGCCCGGCGCGGATCGCGGCCAGCAGCGCGCGCTGCAGCGCGGCCTCCGCGGCGATGTCCAGCGCCGGGGCGTCTCCGGCCACGCGGCCGTGCACGACCTTGAGGTACTCGCTCCCCCCCAGCTCCGCGGTGTTGCGGCCCAGCAGGACGACGTCGTCGCCCTCGGCGCGGAAGCCGGAGGTGGTCACGTGCGCCAGGTCCTCCACGATCCCCACCATCCCGATGGTGGGGGTGGGGTAGATGGCGCCGCGCGGGTTCTCGTTGTACAGCGAGACGTTGCCGCCGGTGACCGGGGTCTCCAGGGCGCGGCACGCCTCCGCGATCCCCCGCAGCGCCTCGGACATCTGGTGGTAGACCTCGGGCTTGAGCGGGTTGCCGAAGTTGAGGTTGTCGGTCACGGCGCGGGGGAGGGCCCCGGAGCACACCAGGTTGCGCGCCGCCTCCGCCACCGCGATCTGCCCGCCGCGGAAGGGGTTGAGGTGCACGTAGCGCCCGTTGCAGTCCACCGTCGCCGCGATGGCGCGACCGGTCCCCCGCAGCCGGATGACCGCGGCGTCGGAGCCGGGGCCCACCACGGTGTTGGTCCGCACCGTGCTGTCGTACTGCTCGTACACCCAGCGCTTGGAGGCGATGGTGGGCGCGTCCAGCAGGCGCCGCAGCGCGTCCGTGGGGTCCACGCGGGCGTCCGCCTCCGCGATCTCCGCCGGGTCCCAGGCGCGCAGCGCCGTGATCGCCGGGTCCTCGCGGCCCTCGCGGGTGTAGGTGGGGCACGCTTCCACCAGCGGCTCGCCGGGGAGGTCCACCACCACCACGCCGTCCTCGCGGACCACGTAGCGGCCCGTGTCCGTCACGTGGCCGATGGTTTCCGCGTCCAGGTCCCAGCGCCCCAGGATGGCGCGCACGTCGTCCTCGTGGCCGTTCCTGGCCACCACCAGCATGCGCTCCTGCGTCTCGGAAAGCAGGATCTCGTACGGCGTCATCCCCGGCTCGCGCACCGGGACGCGGGTGATCTCGATGTCCACCCCGGTGCCGCCGCGCGCCGCCATCTCCGTGGACGACGACACCAGCCCGGCCGCGCCCATGTCCTGGATCCCCACGATGTGCCCGGAGCGGATCAGCTCCAGCGACGCTTCCAGCAGCAGCTTCTCGGTGAAGGGGTCGCCCACCTGCACCATGGGGCGCTTCGCCTCGCTCTCCTCGGACAGCTCCGCCGAGGCGAAGGTGGCGCCGTGGATCCCGTCGCGCCCGGTCCGGGAGCCCACCGCCATGATGGGGTTGCCCACGCCCTCGGCCACGCCCTTGATCAGCTCCTCGTGCTTCATCAGCCCGATGGCCATTGCGTTGACCAGGGGGTTCCCCTCGTATGCCGCGTCGAAGTACACCTCGCCGGCCACGGTGGGGATCCCCACGCAGTTGCCGTAGTCGCCGATCCCCTTGACCACCCCCGCGAACAGGTAGCGCACCCGGTCCGCGCCCGGCCCGTCCAGCTCGCCGAAGCGCAGCGAGTTGAGGCAGGCGATGGGGCGGGCGCCCATGGTGAACACGTCGCGCAGGATCCCGCCCACGCCGGTGGCCGCGCCCTGGTACGGCTCCACCGCCGAGGGATGGTTGTGAGACTCGATCTTGAAGGCCACCGCCAGCCCGTCGCCCACGTCGATGACGCCGGCGTTCTCGCCGGGGCCCTGGAGCACCCAGGGGGCCTTGGTGGGGAACTGGCGGAGCAGCGGCCTGGAGTTCTTGTAGCCGCAGTGCTCCGACCACATGGCGCTGAACACGCCCAGCTCGGTGAAGGTGGGCTCGCGGCCCAGGATGCCGAGGATCAGCTCGTACTCGTGCTCGGAAAGGCCGTGTTCCGCGACCAGCGCGGGGGTGATCGCCGGGTCTCCGGGGCGGGGCTGGACTTGCACGGTTCTCCTGTCTTTAACGGGGGCGCGGCCGGACGGTCCGGGGCGCCACGGCCTTTTCGCGCTCGCGGATCGCCGGGGTCATCGCCGAGTCGGCCACGGCGGACTCGCGGTTGTCGGGGCGGACGGTGCGCGGCGTCACGTTTCGCTCGCGCTCCTGCCGGGTGCGGTCCAGGGCGCTGTCGGACTGCACGGTCTCGGTCCCCAGGGCGTCGCGGATGACGATGACGCCGCGCGGCGCCGGGGCGCTCTCCTGCCGCCGCGCCTCGTCCGGGTACACGATGATCCCGCTGCGCCCCGACGAGCCCGAGACGGCCTCCCCGCTCCCCACGGACATGTTCTCGCTCCCCGGCAGCGTGACGCGGATCCCGGTCACGGTGGCCCGGCCCGGCTCCGGCTCCACGGCGCGCGGGCGGCCGCCGGCGGGCGAGGAGCGCACGGACGACGCGGGCCCGCCCACCAGCACGGAGGCGGGGGCCGGCCCGGCGAAGCGGCGCCGCGGGGTGCGGAACACCGCGGTGACCACGCGGTCCTCCCGCAGGAACACCACGTCGTCCGAGCCGCAGCTCACCGCGCAGCCGTTGAGGTAGAAGAGGTAGCTCCAGCCGTCGGGGGCGCGGCGCGTGGCCGCGGGCGCGCCCAGCGCGGAGCGGACCTGGCTTTCCGTCATCCCGGCGCGCACCGTTTGCGCGGCGGCGGGAACGGCGAGGAGGATGGCGAGACCGGCGGCCGGGAACAGGAGCTTGCTCGTGCGCATCGCGGTCCTCCTGGGGTGGGGGGTCAGGCGCGGACCAAGTGGTCCGCCAGCGAGCGGAAGAAGCCCATCCCGTCGGTGGAGCCCAGCACGTCGCTGACGGCCCGCTCCGGGTGGGGCATCATCCCCAGCACGTTGCCGCGCTCGTTCACCACGCCGGCGACGTTGTTCAGCGAGCCGTTGGGGTTCGCTTCCGGCGTCTCCAGGCCGGCGGCGTCCACGTAGCGGAACGCCACCCGCCCCTCCGCCTCCAGCGCCGCGAGCACGTCCGGCTCGGCGATGTAGCACCCCTCGCCGTGGGCGATGGGGATGCGCAGCAGCTGCCCGGGCTCGTACGCGGAGGTGAACGGCGTGTCCGCGCTTTCCACGCGCAGGTGCACCGCGCGCGAAGCGAACTTGAGGCTGCGGTTGCGGATCAGCGCGCCGGGGAGCAGGCCGGCCTCGCACAGGATCTGGAAGCCGTTGCAGATCCCCGCCACCGGCCCGCCCGCCTCCGCGAACGCCGCCACCTCGCGCATGATGGGGCTCAGCGAGGCGATGGCCCCGGCGCGCAGGTAGTCGCCGTAGGAGAAGCCGCCGGGGAGGAACACCGCGTCCACCCCGCGCAGGTCGTGCTCCTTGTGCCACAGGTACACCGCCTCCGCGCCCAGCCCCTCCTCGATCGCCTTGTAGCAGTCGTAGTCGCAGTTGGAGCCGGGGAAGGTCACCACGCCCAGCCTCATCGCCCCGCCGCCTCCGCCGCGGCGACGCGGACGTGGAAGTCCTCGGTGACCGGGTTGGCCAGCAGTTGCCGGCACATGGCGTCCACCCGCTCGCGCGCCTCGTCCTCGCCGCCCGCGGCCAGGGTGAACACCACCAGGCGCCCCACGTGCACCTCGGACACGCCCTCGAAGCCGAGCGAGGCCAGCGCCCCGCCCACCGCCTTGCCCTGCGGGTCCAGGATCCCCCGGCGGGGGGTGACCCGGACCTCGATCTGGTATTCCGTCACGTCGTCGGCTCCTCGTTGTCGGGCCGCGGCTCGCCCCGGTGCGCCGCGGGTCGGATCTCCTCGTACTCCAGGTCGCGCTGCGACTCGGGCTCCTCCTCCTCCTCCAGGATCATGGGATCCCGGTCCGGCAGCCGCTCCTCGAACCCCGCCAGCACGGTCCGCACCAGCCCCACCGTGATGTACAGGATGGACATGGGGAAGAAGAAGTACTGCGGCACCGTGAACGCGGCGAAGATGCTCGCGAAGGCCAGGAAGAAGGCCAGGCGGCCGCCCCAGGTGCGCAGCCCGAAGCGCGGCACCACCGCGTACAGCACGTTGCTGATCATCAGGATCGCCACCCCCAGCACCAGCCACCCCGCCGCGCGGTGCACGTTGACCCGCGGGAACACCTCCCGCCAGAACGGCGTCTGCGTGAAGGCGAAGAAGGTGGCGACGCACACCCCCGCGGTGGGGGAGGGGAGGCCGTGGAACGCCGACTTGGCCGTCCCCGCCTGCTCGATGTTGAAGCGGGCCAGCCGCAGGATCGCGGCGACGATGTACAGGAAGGAGATGATCCAGCTCCACTCCCCCCCCCGGTTGAAGAAGGCGAAGTAGGCGATCAGCGCCGGCGCCACCCCGAACGACACCGCGTCCACCAGCGAGTCCAGCTCCTCGCCGAAGGGGCTGCCGGTGGCGGTGATGCGGGCGATGCGCCCGTCGAACATGTCCATGAAGGCGGCGCCCACGATCAGCCACCCCGCCATGGCGAACTCGCCGCGGGTGGCCTCCACGATGGCCCAGATCCCCAGGAACAGGTTGCCCAGGGTGAAGGCGCTGGGGAGGATGACGATCCCCCGGCGCAGCCGCCGCCGCGGGTGCACCCCCGCGTTCCTGCCGGGAAGGTTCACCCGTCCACCTCCGTGGGAAGGGGGAAGTCGTCCAGCGCGCAGCCGGTGATGCGGCGGAAGGCGTCCTGGTAGCGGCGCGAAGTTTCCTCCACCACCTCCGGGGGGAGGTCCGGCCCCGGCGGCCGCATGTCCCAGCGCCCCTCGTCGGCCAGGCGCTGCAGGTGGTCGCGGAGCGGCTGCTTGTCGAACGAGGGCTGCCCGCGCCCCGGCTCGTAGCGGTCCGCCGGCCAGAAGCGCGACGAGTCCGGCGTCAGCACCTCGTCGATCAGCCGGAGCGAGCCGTCGGGGTCGCGCCCGAACTCGAACTTGGTGTCCGCGATCACGATCCCCGCCCGCGCCGCGATCTCCAGCCCGCGGCGGTACAGCCCGAAGCTGGCCTCCCGCAGCCGTTCCGCGGTCTCGGTCCCCACGATCTCCGCCATGCGGGCGAAGGGGATGTTCTCGTCGTGCCCGGTTTCCGCCTTGGTGGCCGGGGAAAAGGTCGGCGACTCCAGCTTCGCCGACTCCACCAGCCCGGCGGGGAGCGGCTCGCCGGCCAGCGTCCCGGACGCCGCGTACTCCTTGTAGGCGGAGCCGGCCAGGTAGCCGCGCACCACGCACTCCACGGGGAGGGGGTCCGTCTTCCTCACCAGCATGGCGCGGCGGGCCCACACGCCGCGCGTGGGGGCCAGGGCGGGGAAGCGCTCGACGATCTCGTCGGGGTCCACGGCCAGGAGGTGGTTGGGCACCACGTCGCGGGTGCGGCCGAACCACCACGCCGAGATCAGGGTGAGGACCTCGCCCTTGCGCGGGATGGGCTGGGGGAGGACCACGTCGAAGGCGCTGACGCGGTCCGTGGCGACCATGAGCAGCGCCTCGCCCAGGTCGTACACGTCCCGCACCTTGCCGCGCCGGAAGACGGGGAAGTCCAGATCGGTGCTGGCGATCGCTGAGGTCACGGCCCGGTCTTGGGGTCCAGATTTCGACTTGCCTGTGAGCCGGAAACGTATCAGCCGGGGGGTGGCGCGGCAACGGCTCTGAACTGCTTTGACGGCGGGCCTGGGCGTGCCCCCGGCTGGCGCCGGGGTCGGGCTTCGGCTCCGTAACGCAGCAAACAACGCTGCGTAACGGAGTCGAGCCCCGGCAAACTGCCGCCGGGTCTCGCCCCTTCGGGCCGAAATCCCTCACGCGGGGGTGGCGCTGGCGTCCGC
>JBEVLE010000068.1:0-2918 GCA_040509335.1 Longimicrobiaceae bacterium
CGGGAGATCCCGGTGGGGCGCCGTCGTCGTTGCAGGCTGTTCCCTGTTCCCTATTCCCTGTTACCTGCCGTTCTACCCCGGCACCAGCACGCGCACGCCGCCTTCCACGGCGCGCACCTCCAGCGGGGTCTCGCCCACCACGTCGCCGTCCACCTGGGTCACCACGGGGGTCTCCGATTCGATGCGGATGTCGCGGGCGCGCAGGTAGATCATGCGGTCGTCGCCCACGTACTGGCCGCGGGCCACGCGCCAGAGCACGGCGGCCACGTCGCTGAAGGTGCGCGGGGCGAAGATGCACACGTCCAGCATGCCGTCGTGAAAGGACACGCCGGGGCCGATGCGCAGGTCCACCGGGAGCAGGTCGTAGACGATCTGGCCCACGTTGGCGACGATCACCGTGGCGGCGCTCACCGTGAACTCGCGGCCGTCCGCGGTGATGCGGAAGAGCGCGGAGGGGGGCGCCAGCGCGCGGCGGAGGCCGGCGTACAGGTACGCGCCGAAGCCCCAGCGGTCCTTGAGCTCGCGCGTGGCGGCCGTCATCACCTCGGCGTCCCAGCCGGCGCCGGCCATGAGCGCGAAGTAGCGGCCGTCGGCGAGCTGGCCCAGGTCCATGGGCGCGGGGACGCCGTGGACCGCCACCTCCACCGCGCCCTCGATGTCGCGCGGGATCCCCAGGTTGCACGCCACCTGGTTTCCCGTCCCCTGCGCCACCACGGCCAGCGGCACCTGCGTGCCGGCCAGCCCCGTGATCACCTCCGCCACCGTGCCGTCGCCCCCCACCGCCACCACCGCGCGGTAGCCCAGCCGCACCGCGTCGCGCGCGAAGCGCTCCGCGTCCCCCGCCCCGGCCGTTTCCACCAGGTCGAAGGGCGCCCCCCGGACGGCGAATGCGCCGCCCAGCAGGCGGCGCACTCGCAGGGGGTCGTCCTGCCCCGCGGCGGGGTTCAGGACGATCAGCGCGCGGTCGGCGTAGGGCCCCGTGGCCCCGCTCACCGGGTGAGCGCCGCGACGTCGTGGCGCGCCGCGATCTGCTGCAGGCGCGCCACCCGGTCCTCCGTGGGCGGGTGCGTGCGGAACAGCCCGGCCAGGCCGCCCACTCCCGCCAGCGGGTTGACGATCGCCAGGTGCGCCGCCGAGGGCGACACGTGCATGGGGTGCCCGCGCGCGATCGTCTCGATCTTGCGCAGCGCGCTGGCCAGCGCCAGCGGCTTGCCGCTGATCGCCGCGGCGCCCGCGTCCGCCTCGAACTCGTTGCGGCGCGAGATGGTCATCTGCACGATCATCGCGGCGATGGGCGCCAGGATCGCCAGGGCGAGGAGCGCCACCGGGTTGTCGTCGTCGTCGCGCCCCATCCCGAAGATGGCGCCCCACTTGAGCATGTTGCCGATCATCATCACCGCGCCGGCCATGCTCGCCGCGATGGTCCCCACCAGCATGTGCCGGTGCTTGACGTGCGCCAGCTCGTGGGCCATCACCGCCTCCAGCTCGTCGGGCGTCATCTGCCCGCGCGCCACCAGCTCCCACATCCCCCGCGTCATGCACACCACCGCGTGCTCGGGGTTGCGCCCCGTGGCGAAGGCGTTGGGCTGCGGCTGCTCGGACACCGCGACGACCGGCATGGGGAGCCCGGCGTTCCGGCGCAGCCGGTCCACCATGGCGTACAGCGCGTCGAAGCGCCCGCCCTCCTCGCCCGGCTGCACCACGTGCGCGCCGTACTGCCGCAGCACGATGCGGTCGCTGAACCAGTACATCCCGAAGTTCATCGCCACCGCGATCGCGAAGAACACCGCCATCCCGCCCTGCCCGCCCACGTATCCGCCAAGGCCCACCAGCAGCAGGGTGAGAAGGGTCATCAGGCCGAAGACTCTCAGCTTTTCCATTTTATCGGTCACTCCTGGGAGCGTTTCGAAACCGGACCACGCGTTTGGTACCCTGTTCTGAAAGGCGGGGTCCGGGCGTGCCCCCGGCTGGCGCCGGGGTCGGCGCTGCGTCCTCGGGGGGGTGCTCCTAGCCCAGCGTCCAGTCGTCGCGCTTGGGCTCGCGGGCGGCCCACTCGGCCTGGGCCTCCTCGAAGCCCTTGCGGCCGATGATGCCGTAGGTGAGCTGCTTGCCCAGCTCCACCCCGGGCTGGTCCAGCGGGTCCACGCCGTAGAAGCCGCCGGCGTACACGGTGGCGATCTCCAGGAGCTGGAAGAGGGCGCCCAGGGAGCGGGCGTCCACCCTGGGGACGGTGAGCGTCATGTTCATGCGCCCGCGCCGCGCCAGGGCGGCCTCGGTGGCCTGCTGCTCCACGAGCAGCAGCTCGCCCATGGTGTGGCCGCCCAGGTAGCCCAGCTCGCCCACCTCGGCGTAGAGCGGGAGGGAGGGGATCTCCACGTCCACGGCGGGGTCGCGCTCCACCAGGAAGGTGATGGTCTTGTCGAAGGGGCCCTCCACGTACAGCTGCACCTGCGAGTGCTGGTCGGTGGCGCCCAGCGACTTCACCGGCGTGGGGCCGGCGAACACCTCGTCGCCGCCGCGCGTCTTCTGCTTCCCCAGGCTCTCGGCCCACAGCTGCCGGAACCAGTCGGCCACGTCGCGCAGCCTGTCGGAGTACGGCATCATCACGTGGATGGGCGCCTGCTTCTCCGTGTCCGCGAGGTACTGGAGCGCGGCGAACGCCCCGGCCGGGTTGGCGCGCAGGTCGTCCGTCTCGCACCGCCGCGCCATGTCGGCGGCGCCGGCCAGGAGCGCGCGCACGTCGATCCCCGCCATCGCCGCCGGGAGGAGGCCGACGGCGGAGAGGACGGAGAAGCGGCCGCCGACCTTCGACGGGATCGGGAGCGCGGCGATGTCGTCGTCGCGGGCGATCTTGCGGAGGACGCCCTTCTCGGGGTCGGTGGTGAAGAGGAGGTGGCGCCGGAAGCCGTCGCCCAGCT
>JBEVLE010000069.1:0-14501 GCA_040509335.1 Longimicrobiaceae bacterium
CACAATATTGGTGAACCGGTTTGGGAGGGAAACGACGACGGCCGCCGCCCAGTAGAGCGTCGGCCGTCGTCCGTGTTTCTCAAGCCCTTCTCTCCGCCCGGTTCCCGGGGCGGAGAGAACATCGAGCCGCTTACGCGTTCTTTCCGTGGCAGTTCTTGTACTTCTTCCCCGACCCGCAGGGGCAGGGGTCGTTGCGGCCCACCTCGCCCGCGGCGGCCGGCTGCGGCGCGCGCGCCTCGGCCCGGTTGGTCACGCCCTCGGGCGGGCGCGGCGCGGGCGGGACGGCGGTGAACGGGTTCACCCCCACCCCGGAGCGGCGGCCGGACCCGGCGACGCGGTTGGGAGCGCCCTCGGCGGAGGGCGCGGGAGCCGGCGCCGGCGCCTCGTCCTCCTCCGTGCGGTTGGGCGTCCCGAAGAACTCCTCCGGCGGCGGCGGCGGCGGGGTCGACGGGGTGAGCTGCGCCCGGTAGAAGAAGCGCGCGACGGAAAGCTGCAGGTCGCGCATGAGGTCCACGAACATGTCGTAGGCCTCCTTCTTGTACTCCACCAGCGGGTCCTTCTGCCCCCAGCCGCGGAAGCCGATGGACGCCTTGAGGTGGTCCAGGTCGTACAGGTGGTCCTTCCACTTCTCGTCGATCGTCGCCAGCACGATGAAGCGGAGCACCGCGTCCGTGGCCTCGCCGAACTGCTCCAGCTTGGACTGGAAGCTTTCGCGGGCCACCTCCATCAGGTACTCCTCCATCTCGTCGCGGCTGCCGAACTCGTGGCTCCCCTCCGCGTCGCCCGGGAGCCGCTCCGCCAGCACCGCGTAGTCCATCAGCAGGCGGTTGCGCAGCCCCACCAGGTCCCAGTCCTCGGCGTGGGCGCCGTCCGGCGCGTACTCGGCGACCAGCGTGGGGACCGTCTTCTCGATCATGTCCCACACCTCGCCCTTGAGCTCCTCCCCGCCCTCCAGCGCGAACGAGCGCAGGTCGTAGATCACCTCGCGCTGCTGGTTCATCACGTCGTCGTAGTCCAGCAGGCGCTTGCGCGCCTCGAAGTTCTGCATCTCCACGCGCTGCTGCGCCTTGCCGATGGACCCCGTGATCCAGGCGTGGGTGATGACCTCGCCCTCCTCGGCGCCCATGCGGTCCATGATGGACGCGATGCGCTCCGAGCCGAACAGGCGCATCAGGTCGTCTTCGAGCGACAGAAAGAACTGCGACGCCCCCGGGTCGCCCTGGCGGCCGGCGCGCCCGCGGAGCTGCCGGTCGATGCGGCGCGACTCGTGGCGCTCGGAGCCGATGATGTGCAGGCCGCCCATCTCCCGCTCCGCCGCGCCGCCCTCGCCCTCGTAGGAGCGCTCCTCGGTGACCCCGGCGCCCAGCTTGATGTCGGTGCCGCGGCCGGCCATGTTCGTGGCGATGGTCACCGCGCCGGGCTGCCCCGCGTCGCGGACGATCTGCGCCTCGCGGGCGTGGTACTTGGCGTTGAGCACCTCGTGGGTGATCCCGCGGCGCTTGAGCATCCGCGAAAGCGTCTCGGACACGTCCACGCTCACCGTGCCCACCAGCACCGGCAGGTCGAGCTTGTGCAGCCGCTCGATCTCGTCGATGATGGCGTTGTACTTTTCGCGCTTGGTCTTGTAGACCAGGTCGTGGCGGTCCTCGCGGGTGATGGGCTTGTTGGTGGGGATCACCATGACGTCCAGCCCGTAGATGGAGTGGAACTCGCCCTCCTCCGTCTCGGCCGTGCCCGTCATCCCCGCCAGCTTGTCGTACATCCGGAAGTAGTTCTGGATGGTGATGGTCGCCAGCGTCTGCGTTTCCGCCTTGACCGCCACCCCCTCCTTCGCCTCCACCGCCTGGTGCAGACCGTCGGACCAGCGCCGGCCGGGCATCATCCGGCCGGTGAACTCGTCCACGATCATGATCTCGCCGTCCTGGATGACGTACTGCTCGTCCTTGTTGAACAGCGCGTACGCCTTGAGGAGCTGGTGCATCACCTGCATCTTCTCGCTCTTTTCGGCGTACTCCCGCTCCAGCGCCTCCCGGGCCTCGCGCTTCTGGTCGATGGAAAGGTCCGGGTCGATCTCCACCCGGTGCACCCCCTCCGAGATGTCGGGGATCACGAAGGCGTCGTGGTCGCCGGGGGCGAGCACGTCCAGCCCCTGGTCGGTCAGGTGCACGTTGTGCCCCTTCTCGTCCATGGAAAAGAGAAGCTGCTCGTCCAGCTCGTGCAGCTTCTTGTCGCGCATGTAGTCGCCCTCGACCTTGGAGGCGAGCTTCTGCAGCCCCGGGTCGTCGGAAAGCATCTTGACCAGGCGCTTGTTGCGCGGCACCCCGCGCTTGGCGGCCAGGAGCCGCTCGCCGGCGCGGTAGGTGTCGCCCTCGGCGATGGCCTTTTCGGCGTCCGCGATCAGCTCGGCGACGATGCGCGTCTGCCGGCGGTACAGGTCCGAGACCATGGGGTTGTAGCGCGCGTACGCGGCGTTGGTCTCGGAGCTGACGGGGCCGGAGATGATGAGCGGGGTCCGCGCCTCGTCGATGAGGATGGAGTCCACCTCGTCGATCATGCCGTAGTGGTGCACGCGCTGAACCCGCTGCTCCAGCGAGTGCACCATGTTGTCGCGCAGGTAGTCGAACCCGAACTCGTTGTTGGTGCCGTAGGTGATGTCGGCGTGGTACGCCTCGCGCCGCTCGGGGGTGTTGGGCTCGTGCAGGTCGATGCACCCCACCGTGAGGCCCAGGTACCGGTACAGGTGCCCCATCCAGTCGGAGTCGCGCTGCGCCAGGTACGAGTTCACCGTCACCAGGTGCGAGCCGCGCCCGGCCAGCGCGTTGAGGTACAGCGGCAGCGTCGCGACCAGGGTCTTGCCCTCGCCGGTCGCCATCTCCGCCACCTTGCCCTGGTGCAGGACGATGCCGCCGATGAGCTGCACGTCGTACGGGACCATGTCCCAGGTCAGCGTCTGTCCGGTCACCGTCACCTCGGTGCCCACCAGGCGGCTGCACGCCTCCTTGACGGTGGCGAACGCCTCGGGGAGGATGTCGTCCAGCACGGCCTCGATGGCGGCCTTGAAGCGCGCCTCGGCGTCGCCGATCTGCTGGGCGATCCCCTCGCGGTCGGCGGCGGACTCGGCGCTCCGCTTGGCGGCGCGCAGCTCCTCCAGCTCGGCGGCCACATCCTGGGTGGCCTGGTGGATGCGGTCGCGGAACTTGGCCGTCTGCCCGCGCAGCTCCTCCTCGGAAACGCCCTGCAGGCGCTCCCACTCCTCGTTGACCTGGTCCACCAGGGGCCACAGGCGCTTCAGCTCGCGCTCGTGGCGCGTGCCGAAAATGGCGTTCACGACTTTCTTCAGCATGGGTTCTTCCCTGTATGTGCGGGCTCCCGATACAAACCCTCGCGCGCCACGATCTCGCGCACCGCATCGGGCACCAGATATCGAATGGACTGCCCCGCCGCCACCCTCCGGCGCACGTCCGTCGCCGAGATGCCGATCCGGGTCACCGGGACGGCGAGGAAGGGGAACGGGGCCTCCGCGTCTACGTTCTCACAACCCCGGGGAACCGCAACGAGTCGCGCGAGCCGGACGATCTCCTCCGGCTCGCGCCAGGACGCAAGCTCGCCCACGTTGTCGGCCCCGATCAGGAAGAAAAGCTCCGCGTCCGGGAACCGGTCCCGCAGCGCGCGCAGCGTGTCCACCGTGTACGAGGGGCCGGGACGCCGCAGCTCCAGGTCGTCCACCTCGAAGCGATCGTCCCCCGCCACCGCCGCCCGGGCCATCTCCAGCCGGATCTCCGCGGGCGCCTGCACCGTGTGCCGCTTGTGCGGCGGGACCGCCGACGGGACCAGCAGGACCCGGTCCAGCCCGAGCGCGTCGCGCACGTCGGCGGCGACCACCAGGTGCCCGTGGTGCGGCGGGTCGAAGGTCCCGCCGAACACCCCGATGCGCACGGCGCTCAGCCGCCGGTGCCCGTCCCCGGCGCCGGCGGGCCCGTGGTGGGGGCTGCGGGCTGCATGGAGCGGGCCTCCAGGCTCTGCGGGTAGTCGCGCTGCAGCCGGGTGCGGGCCTCCGCGGCCTCTTCCTTGTAGCCGATGCGGTCGTAGCTTTCCACCACCTTGAGGAGCGCCGCCGGCGCCACCGAGGTGTCGGGGAACTGCTCCACCGCCTCGTTGAAGTAGATGACCGCGGCGTCGTACGCCCCGCGCCTGAAGTAGAACATGCCGTTGTCGTACGACTTCTGCGCGAGCTTGGTCTTCATCGCGCCCACCCACTCCGTGGCCCGCGTGGCCTCCGTCGTGCCGGGGTAGGTGGTGGCGACCGACTCGCAGTACGCCAGCGCGCCGCCGGTGTACTCCTGGTCCAGCTGCGGCCTGGGCGACAGGCTGTGGTACGCCTCGCACAGGCCGAAGCGCGCGGGGCGCTGCAGCGAATCCGGCGGCGACTCGTTGAGGAGGCGCGTGTAGTCGCCGGCGGCGAGCACGTACTCGCGCCGCTGCATGCGGGCGCGGGCCAGGCTGATGCGGGCCTCGGAGCTGCGCGGGTCGCCCGCGCTCGCCTGCAGGAACAGGTCGAGCAGCTCGGTGGCGCGCCCCCAGCTCCCGGAGCGGTACGCGGCCATGCCGCGCTCGTACAGGGCGTCCGGACCGAGCTGCGCCGGGGACTGGTTGGTGCCGCAGGCCGCGAGGAGGAGCGCGCAGGCGAGGGCGAGGGGGAAGCTTCGAGTGGGAACGGGTATCATGCGGGCCTGGTACCCCGGGTCGCGGGGGGAGTTTCAGGAACGGAGGGGTGGAGCGGCGCGCGCCGTCTCACCCCGTGGAACTGCCGTCTCGCTGCCGCCGCAGCATGCCGAGGTACCCGCTGACCTGGGCGCTCCCCGGCTGCTGGGCCAGGCAGCGCTCCCACTCGGCCTCGGCGCCGGCGAGGTCGCCGGCCCGGTACAGGGCGAGGCCCAGGTTGGCGCGGGCGCCGGTGAACGACGGGTTGGCGTCCAGCACGGCGCGCAGCTCGGCGACCCCTTCCGCGGCGCGCCCCAGGTCCAGGAGCGTGCGCCCCAGCTTGTTGCGGATGTCCAGGAAGCGCGGGCGGATCTCGCAGGCGCGGCGGAACTGCTCGGCCGCTTCTTCCAGCGCGCTCGCCTCGGCGTACAGGTCGCCCAGCTCGGCGTGCTTGTTGGCCAGCCGCGCCGCGACCGCGCCGGGAAAGCGCCCCCCCGCGGACCCGTCGGCGTCGGCGGCGAGCTCGAAGGACTCGCGCGCCTCGTCCAGCCGCCCCAGGTCGTTCAGGGTGATGGCCCGGTTGACGTGGGCCTCCACGTAGCGCGGGTTCACGCCCGTCGCCCGGTCGAAGGCCCCCACCGCTTCCTCGGGGCGCCCCAGCAGGCTGAGGCACAGCCCGATGAGGTTGTGCACGTCCGCGAAGCGCGGCTCACGGCGCACCGCCTCCTGGAAGTCCTCGAGCGCGGCGACGAAGGCGTTGCGGGCGTACGCCTCCCTGCCGCGTGCGATCAGCTGCTCCGTGGAAAGCTCTTGCGCCATGAGTTCTCCGTAAAAAGGCAAATCCGGGAGAAGATAGATCCTCTCCCGGATGCGGGCAAGCCGGGGCCGGGCCCCGCGCCGGTCGGCTCAGCTGCGGCCGTAGCGGTCTTCCAGCCGGATGACGTCGTCCAGCTCGGGGGTGCTCACCTCCAGAATCACCGCGTCCTCCAGCGCCTCGATGCGGTGCACGTCGCCGGGGCGGACGGTGATGCACTCGCCGGGCCCCATCTCGAAGTCCACCCCGTTGAAGTGGTACAGGAGACGGCCGGACTGCAGGTACATGGTCTCCTGCTTGCGCTCGTGCTTCTGCAGGGACAGGGCGTGGCCCCTGGTGACCTCCAGGACCTTGCCGGCGTAGCGCTCCTCGTGCGCGTACCAGATCTCGCGGCCCCAGGGCTTGGGGACGATCTTGGGGACGGAAACGGCGTCGGGGCGGGCGTCGGTTGGCATGTTGGAATCTCGGGTGCCGATGGGAATTGCTCGCCGGTCCGGACCGGACGAGCTACGACAAGGTAGCCTCGCGGCGGCGGTTCGCCAACCCGCGGCGGATCAGGCGGACATGGGCCGTCGCCGCTCCACCGCGGCGTAGGCCAGGAGCAGCAGCGCCGCACCGGCGGCGAAACAGGCGGGCGCCCACGCGGGCCGGAGCCAGGCGGCGGCCCCGAGCGCGGCGAGCAGCGCGTCGAGAAGCAGCACCGCGGCGGCCACGCGGGCGTGCGACAGCCCGGACTGCACGGCGCGCTGGTAGGCGTGGCGGCGGTGGGCCTCGTGCAGGCGCTCGCCGCGCGCGGCGCGGCGGAAGAGCGTCAGCGTGGCGTCCACCACGAACACGCCCAGGAGGAGGATCCACACCAGCGCGGGCGGGCCCCCGGCGCGCTCGGAGGCGACGGCGAGCGCGCCGAACAGGAAGCCCAGGAAGCCGCTCCCCACGTCGCCCATGAAGATGCGGGCGGGCTGCCAGTTCCACACCAGGAAGCCCGCGGCGGCGGCCGCGGCCGCCAGCGCGACGGCCGCGAGCCCCCGCTCCCCCGCCATCCACAGCAGCGCGCCGCCCACCCCGCCCACGGCCAGGGCCTCGCCCCCGGCGATGCCGTCGATCCCGTCCATGAAGTTGTACAGGTTGGTGAGCCACACCAGCGCCCCCACCGCGAGCAGCGCACCGCCCGCGCCCAGCCCCAGCCGCAGCGCTCCCAGCTCCAGCTGCGGCATCCCCCCCAGCCAGGCCACGGCCCAGACGGCGGCCGCGATGTGCACGGCGAAGCGCCACGCCACGGGGACGTGGCGGTGGTCGTCGAGCCACCCGACGGCCGCCACCATGGCGCCGCCGCCGCCCAGCGCGAGCGCCTGCGCCGCGGAAAGCGCGCCCGCCGCGCACGCCAGCACCGTCCCGGCGAGCACCACCGCCACGATGGCGAGCCCGCCCCCGCGCGGCGTGGGGACGGTGTGCGAGCTGCGCTGGTTGGGGACGTCCAGCACCGAGCGGGCGAGGGCGTAGCCGCGGATGGCCCGGGTGAGGAGCCAGCTCGCGAGCGCCCCGCCGGCCAGCACAGCCAGAAGCGCCGTCACCGGCTCTCCCCGCGCGGCGCGCCGCGGAGCCACTCCGCCGTGGCGGCGAGCCCCTGCGCGGTGGTGTACGGCGGGCTCCACCCCAGGAGACGCATCGCCGCGGTCTCGTCCACCGCCAGGTCGCCGCACAGGCGGTCCACGGCGGCGCTCCGCCCCAGCACGCGCCCCGCCAGCCGCAGCGCCGCGGGCGGCACCGGGAGCAGGCGCGCGGGGCGCCCCAGCGCCGCGGCGATGGCGCGGACCAGCTCGGGGGTGGAGAGCGGAGGGCCGTCGGCGGCGAGCAGCGTCTGCCCCGCGGCGGCGGGATGGCGGAGCGCGACGACGAGGAGGTCCGCGAGGTTGCCCACGTACACCAGGCTGCGGCGGTTGCGGACGCTCCCCAGGGGGATGGGGATCCCCCGGTCCACGGCGCGCAGGAGCTGGAGGAAGTTGGCGCGGACGCCGGGGCCGTACACCAGCGGGGGCCTCACCACCACCCCCCCCAGCGACGTGGCGCGCGCGGTTGCCCACAGCGCCTGCTCGCCCTCCCACTTGCTCACGCCGTAGGGGTCGGCGGGCGCGGGCGCGTCGTCCGGGCGGAAGGGGGTGCCGTGGGTGGCCTCGCCGTTGACCTTGACGGAGCTGACGAACACCATGCGCCGCACCCCCGCGGCGGCCGCGGCGCGGGCCAGCGCGGCGGTCCCCTCCGCGTTGACGCGGCGGTACTCGGCGAGCAGCCCGGCCTCGCCCGTGCCCATCTGGTGGACCCGCGCGGCCAGGTGCACCACCCCGTCCACCCCGTCCAGCGCGGCGTCCCAGCGAGTGGCGCCGTCGATCTCGCCCACGCGCACCTCCTCGCCCCCCGCGTCGGCGGGGGCCGCGCCGGGCGTGCGGGTCGCTCGCCGCACGGTACAGCCGCTCGCCCGCAGCGCCGCGCAGAGCCGGGTGCCGACGAAGCCGCCGGCACCGGTGACCAGGACCCGGCTCATCCCGCGGCCGCCCCCGGCCACAGGTCGCCCAGGAGGCCGGCGTACAGCTCCATGGTGCGGGCGACGACGATCTCCTCCGCGAACTCGCGCTCCGCCATGTCGCGCGCGGCTGCGCCCCACTCGCGGCGCAGCGCGGGGGCGTCCAGCAGCCGCCCGACGGCGTCCGCCAGGGCGGGGCCGTCGTCGGGGGGGACCAGGAGCCCGTTCACGCCGGGGCGCACCACCTCGCGGCACCCGGGCACGTCGGTGGCGACCATGGGGCGCGCGCAGGCGGCGGCCTCCAGCAGCACCTTGGGGAGCCCCTCGCGGCGGCTGGGGAGGACCACGACCGCGGCCTCGGCGAGGGCCGCCGGCATGTCGTCGCGGGGGCCCCACCACTCCACCACGCCCTCGTCGCGCCAGGCCTCGAGCTGCGACTGCGGGACCGCGGTGGGGTTGCCGTCGTCGGAGGCGCCCACCAGCACGAAGCGCGCGCGGGCGCCGCGCGCGCGCAGCAGCCGGGCCGCCTCGACGAAGCTCCCCACCCCCTTGTCCCACAGCATGCGCGAGGGGAGCATCACCACCGGCTCGCCGGCGGGCTCGGGGACCGGCCGGAAGACCGAGCAGTCCACCCCGGAGCCGCGGATGACCAGCGCCTGCTCGGGGCGGAGGAGCCCGCGGTCCACGAACATCGCCAGGTCGTCCGAGTTCTGCAGGATGGTGCGGCTGCGCGGGTTGCCCAGCGCGGCGCGGTACACCCGGTTGACGACGCGGCGCAGCAGCCGGTTCCGGTCGTCGGAGGTGAACACGTAGCCCAGCCCGCTGATGGCGTTGACCACCGCGGGCACGCGGACGGCGCGCGCCGCCAGCGATCCGTACAGCACCGGCTTGATGGTGACGTGGTGCACCAGGTCGGGGCGGAGCCGGCGGTAGTGGCGCACCAGCGCCAGCACGGCGGCCGCTTCCGAAAAGGCGTTGAGCCCGCGCCGCGACATGGGGAGCGGGACGAACGCCAGCCCCTCGGAGCGGATGCGGTCGCCGCACCCGGTGTCCGCGGCGACGACGGTGACCTCCGCCCCCGCGTCGCGCGCCGCGCGCGCCAGCGGGAGCCGGTGCGACAGGAAGAACCAGTCCACGTTGACCACGAAGCAGACCCGCGGCGGCCGGGCGGGGACTCGCCCGGACGGACGGGCCGCGCGCGGCGCGCTCGTCGCCACCGCGGCCTCAGACCCCCGCGGCGGCACGGCCCACCTCCGTCGCCTCCGGGCTGCCGGCGCCCTCGCTCCACGCCTGGAACATCAGCACGGACCAGAGCGCCCACTGCCAGTCGCGCTCGCCCGAAAGGTGCTCGCGCCAGCGCTGCCGGATGGGCGCCGGGTCGAAGTACCCCTCGCCGCGCAGGCGCCGCTCGTCCAGCAGCGCCTCCGCCCAGTCGCGCAGCGGGCCGCGCAGCCAGTCGCCCACCGGGATCCCGAAGCCCATCTTGGGGCGCTCGATCAGCTCGCGCGGCACGTAGCGGTGCAGCACCTGGCGCAGGATCCACTTCCCCTTGCCGCCGCGCACCTTCATCCCCAGCGGCAGGCGCCACGCGAGCTCCACCACCCGGTGGTCCAGCAGCGGGACGCGCGTTTCCAGGCTGACGCCCATCGCCGCCCGGTCCACCTTGGCCAGGATGTCGCCCGGGAGGTAGCTGACGGCGTCCAGGTACATCATCCGCTCGGTGAAGTCGTCCAGGCGGGGCCAGGCGCCGCGGTCGGTGACCGTGGTCAGGGGCTCCACGCTCCCCGGCACCAGCGCGGTGGGGTCCATCCACTGCGACACCAGCCGCATGTAGATGGCCTCCGGGTCGGGCGCGCCCACCACCTCGGCGGCCTTGCGCAGCCGGTCGGCGAGCTGGGGCTGGCGCAGCCGCGCGGGGAGCATGCGGTTGACGCGGTCCCAGTGCGCGGGCGCCACGCGGGTCACCAGCCCCGCCGCGGCGCGCCGCAGCGGCCGGGGCACGGGGCGGATGCGGTCCCACACCCGGCGGCCCAGGAAGTAGCGGTTGTAGCCGCCGAACAGCTCGTCGCCGCCGTCGCCGGAAAGCGACACCGTCACCGAGCGGCGGGCGAGCTGCGACACCAGGAAGGTGGGGACCTGCGACGAGTCGGCGAAGGGCTCGTCGTACAGCGAGGGGAGCGAGGGGATCACCTCCATCGCCTCGCGCGGGGTGACGTACAGCTCGGTGTGGTCGGTCCCCAGGTGCGCCGCGACCGCCTTGGCGTGCTCGGCCTCGTTGAACTGGTCCTCGTGGAAGCCGATGGTGAACGTCCGCACGGGGCGCGCGCTCTGCGCCTGCATCAGCGCCACGACGGTGGACGAGTCCACGCCGCCGGACAGGAAGGCGCCCAGCGGCACGTCGCCCATGAGCTGCTGCCGCACGGCGTCGCGCAGCAGCTCGTCCAGCGCGGCCTCCGCCTCCGCGTCCGAGCCGCGGAACGGGTCGCGCGCCCCCGCCTCCACCACGTCGCCCATGGACCAGTACGCCACCGGCTGGGGATGCGCGCCGGGGGCGTCCGGGCGCACCTCGGCGTAGGTGCCGGGCATCAGCTTGGCGATGCCGCGGTAGATGGAGTACGGCGCGGGGACGTAGTTGTAGCGGAGGTACAGCGCCAGGCTGTCGCGGTCGATCTCGCCGCGCCACGCGGGGTGGCCGCGCAGCGCCTTGAGCTCGGAGCCGAACAGGAAGACGCCGCCGCTCCAGCCGTAGTACAGCGGCTTTTCCCCCATGCGGTCGCGGGCCAGGAAGAGCGAGCGGCGCTCCCGGTCCCACAGCGCGAAGGCGAACATCCCCACGAAGCGGCGCAGCGCGGCCTCCAGCCCCCACGCTTCCACCGCCGCCAGGAGCACCTCGGTGTCCGAGTGGCCGCGGAAGCGGTGGCCGCGCTGCTCCAGCTCGCGCCGGAGCGGCTGGAAGTTGTAGATCTCGCCGTTGAACGCCACCACGTAGCGCCCGCCGGCGGACTCCATGGGCTGGTGGCCGCACGAGGACAGGTCCACGATGGACAGGCGGCGGTGCCCCAGCGCGATCCCCGCCGCCTCGTCGGCCCACGTCCCCCCGTCGTCCGGGCCGCGGTGCAGGAGCATCCCCGCCATGCGGGCGGCCGTGGACTCGAGCTCGTCCCGCGAGCCCCGCCCCGACACGTCCCAGAAACCGGTGAGGCCGCACATCAGGAAGCGCTCCGCTGGCGGGCGGCGGGCGCGGGTGCCTTCGACATTCTCGCGATTCGCTGAAACGGGGCCGGCCGCGTGCGGCGCGGGTGCGTGCCCGGCGCGGCGCGGCCTCCGTGAAAAGGCCATAAGAGTAAATACGGAGAGCACTTTCCGGCAAGGACGCGCCCGCGCGCCCCTCCGGGGAGAAAGCCCGCGTGTGGCGCGATTCCGCGGAGTGGGATATTTTGTGTGCTTCCGTCCCGGGAGCGGCCGCCGGGCCGGCAAACTCCGCCCCGGCACCGCCTTGCGCAACGCCGGTGGCGCGCGCGGCGCCCGGCTCGTCATGGCGGGTAGCCCTTTGCCTCCGATCGATCCCTGAACCGCGGTTCATGCACCCGATGAAGAAGCTGTCGATGTCCCTCCCCGCCCTGCTCCTGCTGGGGGTCGCGGCGGGGACGGCGTCCGGCCAGCAGCCGTCCACGCAGCCGCCGTCCGCCCAGCAGCCGCGGGCGGCGGCGGACACCACGCGCACGGCCGCGCAGACGCCGACGGCCCCGCTGCTCGACGCGCCGGTCAGCCGCACCGAGTACCAGCTGGGCCCCGGGGACGTGCTCGACGTGGCGGTGTTCGGCGACGTGAGCTTCCTGCGCACGCTCACCGTCACCCCCGAGGGGACGCTGGTGATCCCCAACATCGGGGTGGCGCGGATCGCGGGGGCCAACCTGAACCAGGCGCAGGACCGGGTCCGCGACCTGGTGTACCGCTACTACCGCAACATCGAGGTCACGCTCACGCTGTCGCAGGTGCGCTCGTTCAAGGTGTTCGTGGTGGGCGACATCCCGGCGCCCGGGGTGCGGCCCGCCTCGGCGGCCACGCGGGTGAGCGAGGTGGTGGCGAACACCGGCAGGTTCGGGATCGTGCGCCGCAACATCCTGCTGCGGCGCGCCTCGGGCGACAGCATGCGGGTGGACCTGCTGCGCTTCATGCAGACTGGCGACCTGAGCGCCAACCCCACCCTGCGCGAGGGGGACGCGGTGGTGGTGCCGGTGGTGGACCAGAGGGTGGAGGTGTACGGGCGCGTGGGCGCTCCCGGGATCTACGAGTTCCGCCGCGGCGAGTCGCTGGCCGAGCTGCTGGGGATCGTGTACGGGGCCGGCGGCTTCCCCGCCAACGCCGCCGACACGGTGCGCCTGACCCGCTTCGTGACGGCCGAGGAGCGGGAGTACCACACCTTCTCGCGCGCGGAGGCGACGGGGGCGCGCGGGCGCGCTTTCCTGCTGCAGCCCTTCGACGCGGTGTACGTGGCCGAGCTTTCCAACTACAAGGAGCAGAAGACGGCCACCATCCAGGGGCAGGTGCTGCGCCCGGGGGTGTACCCGATCCGGCCGGACACCACCACCGTGCGCGAGCTGGTCGCCATGGCCGGCGGGTTCACGGCCGACGCGTCGCTGACCACCGCGACGCTCCGCCGCCCCAGCCGCGACACCACCCAGACCACCCGGGTGCGGGCGCTCGCGCCCACGGACGCGGTGCGGCAGGACGAGCTGGAAGGGGTGCCGGCGGAGCTGCTCCGCCAGGAGGAAAGGCAGATCGCCCAGATCCGCGCGCAGGGCGACGAGACCAACGTGGTAGTGGACTTCGTGAGCCTGTTTTCCGGGGGGGTGAGCGCGTACGACCAGACGCTCCGCTCCGGCGACGTCCTGTCGGTGCCGCGGCGCACCAGCGGGGTGATCGTGCTGGGCGCGGTGGGGCAGCCGGGGATCGTGGGGCACGCCCCCGGGCGCGGGGTGGACTACTACGTGAGCCTCGCGGGGGGATACAGCCGCCGCGCGGACCGCGACGACGCGGTGGTCCTCAAGGCCAAGCTGGGGACGCGGGTGGACGCCGGCGAGGTGTCGACGCTGGAGCCCGGCGACCAGGTCATCGTCCCCTACCGCCGGCGGCGCACTTTCCTGGAAACGGTGCAGACCACCCAGGGGATCGTCGCCACGGTGACGGGGTTCGTCCTCACCACCATCGCCCTGTGGGACCTCGCCCAGTAGCCCGTGACCATGAACCACAGCTCACCCGACCCCGCGCGCGACGGCGCGCGGCCCCGCGCCGCCCTCCTTGCCATGCGGGTGGCGCGGGACTGGAAGATCGTCCTGGCGACGACGGTGGCCGCCGTGCTCACCGCGGGGGTGGCGGCGGCGCTGACCCCGCCCACGTATACGGCCCGGACCGTCCTGTTCCTGGCGCAGTCCCAGTCGGACCCGCGGGCGCAGGCGCTCGCCGCGCAGCTCCCCATGTCGCTCCCCGGGCTGGGGGGCGGGTCCAACCAGAACGCCAAGCTGGTGGGGGTGGTGCTGGAAAGCCGCACGCTGGCGGACACCATCTCCGCCCGGGTGGGGAAGGCCGCGCGCAGGCACCACCAGAACAACCCGGACGGCTCCATCGTCATCGACGTGACCGACGGCGACCCGCGACAGGCCGCCCGCGTCGCCAACGCCTACGAGGCGGCGATCAACGACATGATCTCCCGCATCAGCCTGCAGTCCACGCGGCTGAAGCAGCAGTTCCTGCGCGGCCAGCTGGCGCAGGCGCGGGAGCGCATGGACGCGGCGGAGCGCAAGATGGTGGCGTTCCAGCGCACCCGCGGGGCCGGCAACGTGGAAGAGCAGACCACGCGCACGGTGGAGGCCGTGGTGGAGCTGCAGCGCGGGATCACGGAGCAGGAGATCGTGGTGGGCCAGCTGCGCCGCACGTCCACCCCGGACAACCCGGAGCTGCGCGCGGCGGTGGCGGAGCTGAACGCGCGCAGGGAGCAGCTGCGGCGGCTGTCGTCGGGCGGCGGCGGCAGCCGCGTCTTCGTCCCGCTCGGCCAGTCCGCCGACCTGCAGGCCTCCACCCTGCGCCTCCTGCGCGAGTTCACCGAGGCGGAGCAGATCTACCGGTACCTGGCGGGCTCCTTCGCCGAGGCGCAGATCTCGGGGAGCAACAACCTGCCGGTGGTCAACGTCCTGGACCCGGCGCTGGTCCCCCAGGCGCCCTCCGGGACCAGCACGCCCGTGATCCTGGCGGTCGCGGCGCTCGCCGGCCTGGTGCTGGGGCTCCTGATCGCGCTGGTCCGCGCCCTGGTCCACTACGCCCGCCTCCGGCCGGAGACCGCGGAGCTGCTGGTGGCCTGGAACGAGCTCAAGGCGGAGCGCTCCCGCAAGCCGGCGCGACGGAGCACCGGCGTCGCCTGACGCCGACCGCAGCGAGCAAAGAAGATCGCCCCCACCGCCATGGCCGCGG
>JBEVLE010000070.1:0-8190 GCA_040509335.1 Longimicrobiaceae bacterium
GAGGGATTTCGGCCCGGAGGGGCGAGACCCGGCGGCAGTTTGCCGGGGCTCGACTCCGTTACGCACAGTTTTATCGTGCGTTACGGAGCCGAAGCCCGACCCCGGCGCCAGCCGGGGGCACGCCCGAATCCGCCGTCAAGAGCCGTTCAGGACATGACGTCCACAGAAGTCCTCGTCATCGGCAGCGGCATCGCCGGGCTGTCCTTTGCGCTCAAGGCGGCTCGCTACGCCGACGTGGTGGTGGTCACCAAGAAGGCGCGGCCGGAGTCCAGCACCAACTACGCGCAGGGCGGGATCGCCGCGGTGTTCTCGCCGGACGACTCGTACGCGCTGCACGTGGAGGACACCTTCGTCGCCGGGGCGGGGCTGTGCCACCCGGACGCCGTGGAAACGCTGGTGCGCGAGGGCCCGGAGCGCGTCCGCGAGCTGATCGCCTTCGGGGTGGAGTTCACCCGCGAGGGCGCGGAGCTGTCGCTGGGGCGGGAGGGTGGGCACTCGCGCCGCCGCATCGTGCGCTCGGACGACCTGACGGGGCGCGAGATCGAGCGCGGGCTGCTCGCCGCGGTGGCCGCGTCGCCGCGCATCCACGTGCTGGAGGACCACGCGGCGGTGGACCTGCTGGTGGAGGAGGGTCCCGACGGGCGGCGGCGCTGCTGCGGCGCGCTGGTGCTGGACCCGGAAAGCGGCGAGGTCGCGCCCTTTCTCGCCCGCGCCGTGCTGCTGGCCACCGGCGGGTGCGGGCAGGTGTACCGCCACACCACCAACCCCGCGATCGCCACCGGCGACGGCGTGGCCATGGCGTACCGGGCCGGGGCGCGCGTCGCCAACATGGAGTTCGTCCAGTTCCACCCGACCGCGCTGTACCCGGCGCGCGAGCGGACGCTGCTGATCTCGGAGGCGGTGCGCGGCGAGGGGGCGGAATTGCGGCGGATGGACGGCACGGCGTTCATGGCCGGCTACCACCCGCTGGGCGCGCTGGCCCCGCGCGACGTGGTGGCCCGCGCCATCGACCGCGAGATGAAGCGCACCGGCGACCCGTACGTGCTGCTGGACTGCTCCGCCATCTCCGGCGAGGAGATCCGAGCGCGCTTCCCCAACATCCTGCGGGAAACGGCGGAGCGGGGGATCGACATGCTGGCGGAGCCGCTTCCCGTGGTCCCCGCGGCGCACTACCTGTGCGGCGGGGTGCTCACGGACACGCACGGGCGCGCCTCGCTGCGCGGCCTGTACGCGGCCGGCGAGACCGCGTGCACCGGCGTGCACGGGGCCAACCGCCTGGCGTCCAACTCGCTGCTGGAGGCTGTGGTGTTCGCCCACCGCGCCTCGGTGCGGCTGCGGGACGAGCTGGCCGGGCTGCCGCTGCCGTCCGCCGTCCCCGCCCGGGACGCTCCCCGGGGGCGCGGCGACCCCGAGGGCGTGCTCCTGGTGCACGACCGCGAGGAGATCCGCTCGCTGATGTGGGACCTGGTGGGGATCGTCCGCTCGGACGAGAGACTGGAGTTCGCGGAGGCCCGCATCCGCGCCATCGCGGAGCAGAACGCGACGGTCTGGGCCGCGTCGCGCCCCTCCGCCGAGCTGGTGGAGCTGCGCAACATGGTGGAAACGGCGCTGCTGGTGGTGCGCTGCGCCCGGCTGCGGCGGGAAAGCCGCGGGCTGCACTACAACGTGGACCACCCGCACCGCGACAACGAGCACTTCCTGCGCGACACCGTGGTGGGGCGCTGAGCGATGAAGGTGCAGGTGCTCGCCGTGGGGAAGGCGCGCGGGTCCGCCGCGGAGGCCGTGGCCGAGTACGAGGCGCGGACCCGGCGCTACTTCACCTTCGAGGCGGTGGAGGTCCGGGAGGAACCGTACCGGGGCGCCGGCGGGGCGGGGCGGGTGCGCGACGAGGAAGGGAAGCGGCTGCTGGCGCGCGTGGCCGCGGGGTGCGAGGTGGTGGCGCTGCACGAGACGGGGAAGCCGTGGAGCTCCGAGCAGCTGTCCCGGTACCTGGCGGAGCTGGCGGTGCGGGGGAGCCCGGGTGCGAGCTTCCTGATCGGCGGGGCGTACGGGCTCTCGGACGAGATCCTGCGCACGGCGCGGCACCAGCTGTCTCTCTCGGCTCTGACGCTGCCGCACGAGCTTGCACGGCTGGTGCTGACCGAGCAGCTGTACCGGGCGGGGACCATCGCGCGGGGCGAGCCGTACCACAAGGGGCGCGAGGCGTAGCGTTTTTTTGCTGCTGTTGCGGCGGGCCGCTCCGGAACCAGGCCAAACAGCCGGCCTGTTTCCTACGCGGGCTCCGGGAGCCCCACGGAACTGCTGTGGGTCTCCCTGCGCCGGAGTGAGCCAGCCAAACTGCCGGCTGTCTCCCTCCGAGAAGATTTGGGGGGTACTACGGAACTGCAACGGCGACCCCCTCCCCCGGCCCCTCCCCGCAAGGGGGAGGGGAGCACGCCACGGCGGAATTCGAGGGACAGGAAGCCCTCCCCCAGAATTGGGGGAGGGTGGCGGCTCTAAGGCCGCCGGGTGGGGGCCCTGCGGACGCCAGCGCCACCCCCGAATCCGTCCGTTCAATAGCAGTTCCGGAGAGAACCTGATGAGGGAGGCTGCGCTGAACCTGGACATCGTGGTCGAGCCGCTCCGCGGACCCCGCCTGGTCCGCGACTACCTGGCGGGGGAGGGGAGCGCCCCGTCGTTCTACGCCGGCTCCCCCTCGGACCCGGCCGCCTTCCGCGCCAAGCTGGAGGAGGTGCGCGGGCGCTTCGGCAGGGCGGAGCGGGAGCGGGCGGCGGCGGCGCTGCGGCCCACCTCGCCGGCCGCCGCGGAGCGCCTGGCGCGCTTCGTGGAGGAGGGCGGGGCGGTGGTCACCACCGGGCAGCAGACCGGGCTGTTCACCGGCCCGCTCTACACCGTCCACAAGATCCTCACCGCCGTGCGCCTGGCCGCGGCGCTGGAGCAGGAGCTGGGCGTGGTGGTGCTCCCCGTCTTCTGGGCCGCCTCCGAGGACCACGACTGGGCCGAGGTGGACCACGCGGACGTGCTAGACGCGGCGGGCCGGGTGCGCCGCGTCCGCCTGGCCGGCGACGACGCGGTCCCCCTGCCGATGAGCGACCGCACCGTCGGGGATGGGATCGAAAGCGCTTTGGGCGAGCTCGCCGATGCGTTTGCTGGGCAGCCGTTTGCCCGTGAATGCCTCGAGCTTCTTCGAGAGGCGTACCGGCCGGACGCGACGTTCGCGGACGCGTTCCGCCGGACCATCGAGGCGCTCTTCGCCCCCTTCGACCTGCTGGTCACCGACGCCGCGGACCCGGCGCTGAAGCGGGCGTCGGCGCACGTGCTGGAGGGCGCGGTCCTGCGCACGCGGGAGCACGAGGCGCTCCTCCGGGAGCGCACCGAGGCGCTGCTGGCCGCCGGGTACCACGGCCAGGTCGTGGTGCTCCCCGAGGGCGCGAACGTCTTCTACCACGGCCCCGCCGGGCGCGAGCGGTTGTACGCGCGGGGCGACCGGTGGGTGGCCCGCGAGGCCCGGGCGAGCTTCACGGCGGAGGAGCTCCGCGCGGCGATCGCGGCCGACCCCGCGCGGTTCAGCCCCAACGTCTTCCTCCGCCCGGTGGTGGAGAGCGCCGTGTTCCCCACGCTGGCGTACGTCGGCGGGCCGGGGGAGATGGCCTACTTCGCCCAGCTCGGCCCGCTCTTCGGCGAGTTCGGGATGCGGATGCCGGTCGTGTATCCGCGCTTCTCGGTGACGCTCGTCTCGGGCGCGGCGCGGCTGGCGATGCAGCGGGCGGGCGTGGGGGCGGGGGAGCTGGACGGGCCCGAGCACGAGGTGCTGCGCCGGCTGGCGCGGGAGCGCGTCCCCGCGGAGGTGGCCGGGGCGCTGCGGACGCTGCGGGATGGGATCGCCGGCGGGTACGCGCGGCTGATGGACGAGGCCGCGGCGATCGACCCCACGCTGCGGGGCGCGCTGGGGAGCCTGCGCAACCGGTCGCTGCTGGAGGCCGCGGACGCGGAGCGGAAGATCGTGTCCGCCGCCGTCCGGGCGGGCGGCGAGGCCGCGCGCGACGTGCGCCGCGCCCGCGCCGAGCTGCGCCCCCACGGCGAGCCGCAGGAGCGCGTGCTTTCCGTGTTCGCCTTTCTCCCGGAGCACGGCCCCGGCCTCCTGCGGGAGATCGCGGCGCGCATGGAGGTGCCCCTCGGCGGGGACGCCGGGGCGCGCGCCGAAGCCGCGGAGCGCCTCGCGGAGCCGGTGTAGAGCGCCGGTCCCGGGCGGTGGCCTGCGCTATGCACCGTCCCCCGCCGTGCCGGCCGTGCCGGCGCGTTTCCCGACCCGACACGACCCGCCGCCCGTCCGGTGACCTCCGGGCGGGCGGTCTGCCGAGCGAGCGATGAAGACACCCGACCCCACACCCCCGCAGGGCGACGAGACGCTGGTCATGGAGGCCCCCGCGCAGCCGGTGAAGCGCTCCGGCGGCGCGGCCTCGGCGATGGTGGCCGCGGGGATCTTTTTGAGCCGCATCGCGGGGCTGGTGCGCGAGAGCGTGCTGGCGATGTTCTTCGGCACCACGCTGTACGCGGACGTGTTCCGGGTGGGGCTGCGCATGCCCAACGTCCTCCAGAACCTGCTGGGCGAGGGGACGCTGAGCGCCTCGTTCATCCCGGTGTACGCGGAGCTTCTGGAGCAGGGCAAGGAAAAGGAGGCGGGGCGGGTGGCGGGGGCGATCTTCGGGCTCCTGCTGGCGGTCGCCTCCGTGTTCGTGCTGCTGGGGGTGGCGTTCGCGCCGCTGCTGGTGTCCGTGTTCCTCCCGGGGTTCGAGGGCGAGCGGCGCCACCTGGCGGTGGTGACCACGCGCATCCTCTTCCCCATGACGGGGATCCTGGTGCTTTCCGCCTGGGCGCTGGGGATCCTCAACAGCCACCGCCGCTTCTTCGTCCCCTACGTCGCGCCCGTGCTGTGGAACGTGGCGATCATCGCCACCTTCTTCATCTTCTCGGGGCGCTTTTCCGGCGGCAAGCTGCTGATCGCGGTGGCGTGGGGCGCGCTGGTGGGCGGCGCGCTCCAGTTCCTGGTGCAGCTCCCCTTCGTGCTCAAGCTGGAGCGGAGCCTGCGGCTCGCGCGGGCGGACCGGGTGCCGGGCGCGCGCGAGGCCCTGCGCAACGCCGGGCCCGCGGTGATGGGGCGGGGGGTGGTGCAGCTCGCCGGCTACGTGGACATGGTGCTGGCCAGCCTGCTGGCGGTGGGCGCGGTGGCCGCCATCGGCTACGCGCAGACCATCTACATGCTCCCGGTGAGCCTGTTCGGCATGTCGGTGGCCGCCGCGGAGCTGCCGGAGCTGTCGCGGCAGCGCTCGGCCGCCGTGGAGGTGCTGCGCGAGCGCACCAGCGCGGCGCTGGAGCGGGTGGCCTTCTACGTCGTCCCCTCGTTCGTCGCCTTCGTGGCCGTGGGCGACCTGCTGGTGGCGGCGCTCTTCCAGCGCGGCGAGTTCGACCGCTCCAACACGCTGCTCGTGTACTTCGTGCTCGTGGCCTACTCGCTGGGGCTGCTGGCCTCCACCGGGACGCGCCTCTTTTCCTCCGCGTTCTTTGCGCTCCGCGACACCCGCACCCCCGCGCGCGTCGCCACCCTGCGGGTGGCGATCGGGGCCGTCCTGGGGCTGGTGCTGATGCTCCAGTTCGAGGAGGTGGCCTTCGACCTGTTCGGCAGGGAGGTGAGGTTCGGGGGCGGGCTCTTCGGGCACCTCCGGGTGGGCGAGTGGAGGCTGGGGGCGGTGGGGCTGGCGAGCGCCGCCGCCGTGGGGGCGTGGCTGGAGTGGATGCTGCTGCGCCGGGGGCTGCGGCAGCGGATCGGGCCGGTGGGGGCGGGGGCGGGGAAGGTGGCGCGGATGTTCGCGGCGGCGCTCGCGGGCGCGGCCGCGGGGTGGGCGGTCCGCTGGGCGCTGCCGGAGGCTGCGCCGCTGGCGCTGGCGGCGCTGGTGGTGCCCACCTTCGGGGCCGTGTACTTCGGCGTCACGGCGGCGCTGGGGGTGGGCGAGGCCGCCGTGTTCCTGGGGCGCTTCCGGCGCGTGCTGGGCCGGCGCTGACCGGAACGCGGCGCTCCGGCGGTGTATCAGACGGAGCCCGAAGCCCAACCGAAACCAGCCCGCAGCCGCATGGCCCAGGAAGCCCTCAGGTCCAAGCTCCGCCACCTCCCCGACCGCCCCGGCGTGTACCTGATGAAGGACGCCGCCGGGGACCTGCTGTACGTGGGCAAGGCGAAGTCGCTGCGCTCCCGCGTGCGCTCGTACTTCGCGGCCTCGCAGCAGCACTCGCTGAAGACGCGCGAGCTGGTGCGGCGCATCGAGGACTTCGACACCATCGTGGTGGGGTCCGAGGCGGAGGCGCTGATCCTCGAGAACAACCTCATCAAGGAGAACCGCCCGCGCTTCAACATCAGCCTCAAGGACGACAAGACCTACCCGTACATCAAGGTCACCGTCCACGAGGCGTTCCCGCGGGTGTGGGTCACCCGGCGGCTGGAGCGCGACGGGGCGCGCTACTTCGGGCCGTACACCGACGTGCGGCGCATGCGCCAGGCGCTGGAGCTGGTGAAGAAGCTGTACACGGTGCGCTCCTGCCGCTACGACCTTCCCCGCGAAACGCCGGCGCGCCCCTGCCTGGACTACCACATCGGCCGCTGCCGGGCGCCCTGCGTGGCCTACCAGACCGAGGCCGAGTACCGCGAGATGATGGACGAGATCCTGGACATCCTGGGCGGCCACACCCGGCGCGCCGCGGAGCGCATCCGCGGGCAGATGCAGGAGGCCGCCGCGGCGATGGACTTCGAGCGGGCGGCGGAGCTGCGCGACGCCCTCGCCTCGCTGGAGGCGCTGGAGGCGCGCCAGACGGTGGTGGACCTGGAGGGCGGCGACCGCGACGTGATCGGCCTTGCGCGCGACGGCGCCGACGGCTGCGGGGTGGTGCTCCGCATCCGCGAGGGCAAGCTGCTGGGCCGCGAGACGCAGTTCCTGGGGAACCTGGAGGGCGAGCCGGACGAGGAGGTGCTTTCCACCTTCGCCACGCGCTTCTACGCGCAGCGCAGCGGCGTGGACGGCTACGACCTCCCCCCGGAGGTGTTCTTTCCGCTGGACTTCGAGGACCGGCCGCTGCTGGAGGCGCTGCTCCGCGAGCGCGCCGGCCGCGTGGTGCGCGTCCGCGTCCCGCAGCGCGGCGAAAAGGTGAGGCTGGTGGAATTGGCCGAGCAGAACGCGCGGCACCTGCTGGAGGAGTGGAAGCTGATGGGGAGCGCCGCCGCCAGCCGCGCCCCGGACGCGCTGTACGAGCTGCAGGAAACGCTGGAGCTGGACGTGGTGCCGCGGATGATCGTGTGCTTCGACATCTCGCACACGCAGGGGAGCGAGGTGGTGGCCTCGGCGGTGGTCTTCGAGAACGGCGAGCCGTCCAAGGGCGAGTACCGCAAGTTCAAGGTGCAGGGGGAGTGGGGCAACGACGACTTCGCTTCCATGCACGAGGTGGTGACGCGCTACTTTCGCCGCCGGATCGAGGAAGCCAAGCCGCTCCCGGAGCTGGTGGTGATCGACGGCGGCAAGGGGCAGCTGGGAGCCGCGGTCAAGGCGCTGGAGGCGCTGGACCTGGCGCAGCAGCGCATCATCTCGCTGGCCAAGAAGGAGGAGGAGGTGTTCGTCCCCGGCCGCCCGGTCTCCATCCGGCTGCCGCGCCGCTCGCCGGCGCTGCGGCTGCTGCAGCGCCTGCGCGACGAGGCGCACCGCTTCGCCATCACCTACAACCGGAAGCTGCGCACCAAGCGCACCGTGCGCTCGGAGCTGTCGCAGATCCCGGGGGTCGGCGAGGCGCGCCAGCGCCAGCTCCTGGCCCGCTTCGGCTCGTTCCGCGCGCTCGCCCAGGCCACCGAGGAGGAGGTGGCGGCGATGCCCGGCTTCGGGCCGGCGCTCGCGCGCAAGGTGCTGCTGCACGTGCGGGGGGAAAGGGAACAGCGGCCCTCACCCGGCTCGCTTTAGGCTCGCCACCCTCTCCCAATCCTGGGAGAGGGGGCAACTGCTGGATCTAGAGAACGGGCAAGCAGTTGCGTGAGGGATTACGGCCCGGAGGGGCGAGACCCGGCGGGTGTTTGCCGGGGCTCGACTCCGTTAGCCCGCGTTGTTTGCGGGCTTACGGAGCCGAAGCCCGACCCCGGCGCCAGCCGGGGGCACGCCC
>JBEVLE010000071.1:0-2573 GCA_040509335.1 Longimicrobiaceae bacterium
GAGGGATTTCGGCCCGGAGGGGCGAGACCCGGCGGCAGTTTGCCGGGGCTCGACTCCGTTACGCACAGTTTTATCGTGCGTTACGGAGCCGAAGCCCGACCCCGGCGCCAGCCGGGGGCACGCCCGAATCCGCAGTCGCCGTTCATTCGGCAACGGCATCGGCGGCGAGAGAAATCACCCGGCGCAGCTCGGCGGTGGACAGCTCGGTCAGCCACGCCTCGCCGGCGCCGAGCACGCTCTCGGCCAGCGCCTTCTTTTCCTCGATCATGGCGTCGATGCGCTCTTCCAGCGTGCCGGCGCACACCAGCTTGCGCACCTGCACGTCGCGCCGCTGGCCGATGCGGAAGGCGCGGTCGGTGGCCTGGTCCTCCACGGCCGGGTTCCACCAGCGGTCGAAGTGGATGACGTGGTTGGCGGCGGTGAGGTTGAGCCCGGTGCCGCCGGCCTTGAGCGACACCAGGAGCACGGGCGGGCCGTCCGGCGCCTGGAAGCGCTCCACCAGCGCGTCGCGGGCGGGCTTGGTGGTTCCGCCGTACAGGAACGGGACCTCGCGCCCGAAGCGCTCCTCCAGGTGGCCACGCAGCATCTGCCCCATCTCGGCGAACTGGGTGAACACCAGCGCGCGGTCGCCCAGGTCGATCACCTCCTCCAGCGTTTCCTCCAGCCGCGCCAGCTTGCCGGAGCGGCCGGGGACGGCGGAGCCGTCCTTGAGGAGCTGGGCGGGGTGGTTGCACACCTGCTTGAGGCGCAGCAGGGTGGTCAGCACCAGCCCGCGCCGCTCCATCCCGGTGCTTGCCTCCACCCGCTGCATCATCTCGTCCACGACGGCCTGGTACAGGGTGGCCTGCTCGCGGGTGAGGTTGCAGAACACCTTCATCTCGTTCTTGGCCGGCAGGTCGCGGATGATGCTCCGGTCGGTCTTGAGGCGGCGCAGGATGAAGGGGCCGGTGAGCCGGCGGAGCTGCGCGGCGCGGTCGGCGTCGCGGAAGCGCTCGATGGGGACGGCGAAGCTGCGGCGGAACTCGGCGGCGCTCCCCAGCAGCCCGGGGTTGAGGAACTCCAGGATGGACCACAGCTCGGCGAGCCGGTTCTCCACCGGGGTACCGGTGAGCGCGACGCGGCGCGGGGCGCGCAGGCTGCGCACGGCCTGGGTCTGCTTGGCCGCGGAGTTCTTGATGTTCTGCGCCTCGTCCAGGACCACGCGCCCCCACTCCACGGCGTCCAGCTCGTCGCGGTCGCGGGCGGCCAGGGCGTAGGTGGTGATCACCAGGTCGCTGTCGCGCACGGCGCGGCGCAGCGCGCGCCCGCCCAGCCGCTCGCCGCCGTGGTGCACGTGCACGCGCAGCCCCGGCGCGAACCGGGCCGCCTCGCGCTGCCAGTTGCCCACCACGGACATGGGGCACACCAGCAGGGTGGGGAGGCGCCGCCGCCGCCGGCCGCTCCCGGTCTCCACCGGCTCGGCGAGGAGCAGGGCGAGCAGCTCTATGGTTTTTCCTAAACCCATGTCGTCGGCGAGGCAGGCGCCCAGCCCCAGCCGGTCCAGGAAGGCGAGCCAGGCGAGGCCGCGCTTCTGGTACGGGCGCAGCTTGCCGGCGAAGCCGGGCGGCGCCTTTGCCGGCTTCAGGCGGGTGTCGCCGGCGGCGTCCAGCAGCTCGCCCAGCCACCCCTCGGCCTGGAAGCCGACCACCTGCAGCTCGGGGACGGCGGTGCCGCCACCCAGCCCCAGGCGCAGCACCTCGGCGGCGCTCATCTCGCCGGAGCCGCCGCGCTCCAGCAGCCGCAGCGCGGCCTCGGCCTCGCCGGGCTTCAGCTCCACCCACTCGCCGCGGAACTTGACCAGCGGCACCTTGGCGGCGGCGAGCGCCCGGAACTCCTCGGCGGAAACGGTCTGCTCGCCGATGGACACCCGCCAGTCGTAGGCGACCAGGGTGTCCAGCCCGAAGCGCCCGTCGGACTCGTGGCCGGGGGCGGAGGCGGAGGGGCGGGCCTGGAGCCGGACGCCGAGCCGCGCGGCGGGGCGCGTCCACCAGGCGGGGACGCGCACCCCGAAGCCGGCCTGCGCCAGCAGCGGCGCGCCCTCGCGCAGGAAGCGGTGGGCGGCCTCGGTGTCCAGGTCGGCGCCGACCGGGCGGGCGCCGCGCAGCGCGGGCTCCAGCGGGGGAAACAGGCGCAGCGCGCGCCCCAGGTCGCCCAGCAGCCGCTCCTGTGGGTGGTCCAGCGTGCGGCTCAGCACCGTGAGCGTGCCCCCGGCGCGCCACACCTCCTCGGCGGGAACGAGCAGGCTGGGGTCGTCCGTCGCCTGGAGGAGGAAGTCCAGCCGCCAGGCGCCGGGTGCCGGCGCGGCCGCGCCGGGCTCGGCGCCGTCCGTGGCGGGGTCCCTCGGTCCCGGGGCGTCGTCCGGGCGCTCGCCGGGGGGCGCCAGCCGGAAGCAGGTGCGCAGCCCGCCCTGCACCGCGGGGGCCAGGGAGCGCGACCACGCGGCCAGCACCTCGTGCAGCGGCCGCAGCTCGGCGCCGTGCAGCCGCTCCCCGTCCTGGAGCGCGGCGAGCCACTTGTCGGCGGGGGTGCGGGCG
>JBEVLE010000072.1:0-2730 GCA_040509335.1 Longimicrobiaceae bacterium
AGCGCGCGAACGTGGCGCGCTCCGCCTTGTCGCGTCCGCCGAAAAAAAAGTTGCGTGGGACTCTTGCGGCCGGGTCGGTCGCGCTGTATTCTGCGGTTGAGAATCGTTCTCAACTAAACTCACTGCCTGTCTGTCATGCGACTGATCCTCCTTGCCGGTCTCGGCTCGTCCCTGGTCTGCGGCACCGCCGCCACGGCGCAGGCCCCCCGTCCCGCGCCGTCGTTCGTCGCCGCGCCCGCTGCCGTCCGCGCCGTGGCCGACACCACCACCCGCATCCGCTTCCGCATCCCCGCGCAGCCTCTCCCGCGCGCCCTGGGCGACTTCGCCCGCCAGGCGGGGATCCGCGTGGAGGTGGACCTGGCGGCGGCGGGGAGCGCGACCTCCCAGGCGGTGGCCGGCTCCCTCACCTCCGCGGAGGCGCTGCGCCGGCTCCTGGACGGCACCGGGCTGGCGGCGCGCTTCCCGGACGACGGGACGGCGCTGGTGTCCCCCGCGGTGGCCGGCGGCGCCTACACGCTCACGCCCATCACCGTGGTGGGCGAGCGGCGGCGCGGCTACGCCGCGACGCGCTCCACCAGCGCCACGAAGACCGACACCCCGCTCCGCGACACCCCGCAGTCGGTGAGCGTGGTCACGCGCGACGTCATCGCCGACCAGGCAATGCAGGGGATGGCCGACGTGGTGCGCTACCTTCCCGGGATCACCATGGGGCAGGGCGAGGGGCACCGCGACGCCCCCACCATCCGCGGCAACTCCACCACCGCCGACTTCTTCGTGGACGGCGTGCGGGACGACGCGCAGTACCTGCGCGACCTGTACAACGTGGAGCGCGTGGAGGCCCTCAAGGGCTCCAACGCCATGATCTTCGGGCGCGGCGGCGGCGGCGGCGTCCTGAACCGCGCCACCAAGGACGCGCAGTGGGCGCCCGTCCGCACGCTCACCGCCGAGGGCGGCTCGTTCGAGCACCGGCGCGGCACCGTGGACGTGGGGCAGGGGCTCGGCGGCAGCGTCGCCGTGCGCCTCAACGGCATGTACGAGAACTCCGGCGGCTTCCGCGACGAGTACGAGCTGCGCCGCTTCGGCGTCAACCCCACCGTGGCGCTGGCGCTCGGGGCGCGCACCACGGTGCGGGCCGGGTACGAGCTGTTCGACGACCACCGCTCGGTGGACCGCGGGATCCCCTCGCTCCAGGGCGGCCCCTCGAACGCCCGCATCACCACCTTCTTCGGCAACCCCGACTCCAGCTACTCCACCGTGCGGGTGCACGCCGGCACCGCGCTGCTGGAGCACGCCGCGGGCGGGCTCACGCTGCGCAACCGGACCCGCCTCGCCAGCTACGACAAGTTCTACCAGAACAGCTTCCCCGGCGCGGTGAACGCCGCGGGGACGCAGGTGTCGCTCGCCGCGTACTCCAACGCCACCGACCGCCGCAACCTGTTCAACCAGACCGACCTGGTCCTGGACCTCGCGACCGGCCCGGTGAAGCACACCCTGCTCCTGGGCGCCGAGCTGGCCCGCCAGGCAACCGAGAACTTCCGCGAGACCGGCTACTACAACGGCACCGCCGCCTCCTTCCTCGCCCCCATCGGCGAGCCCACGGTGGCGGTCCCCATCGCCTTCCGGCAGAGCGCCACCGACGCCGACAACCGCGCCGTGGCCACCGTCGCCGGGGTGTACGTGCAGGACCAGGTGGAGGTCGCCCGCTTCCTCCAGCTGGTGGGCGGGCTCCGCTGGGAGCGCTTCGACGTGGACTTCCGGAACCGGCGCAGCGACCAGCGGCTGAGCCGCCAGGACGAGCTGCTTTCCCCGCGCGCCGGGGTGGTGGTGAAGCCCGCCGAGCCGCTCTCGCTGTACGGCAGCTTCGGGGTGTCGTACCTCCCCAGCTCCGGCGACCAGTTCAGCTCGCTGACCGCGACCACCGAGACGCTGGAGCCCGAGGAGTTCACCAACCGCGAGGTCGGCGCCAAGTGGGACGTGCGTCCGGGCCTCGCCCTTTCCGCCGCGCTGTACCGGCTGGACCGCACCAACACCTCCGCGCCCGACCCGGCGGACCCCACCCGGCTGGTGCAGACGGGGAGCCAGCGCACCCGGGGATGGGAGCTGGGCGCCACGGGGAGCGTCACGGACTTCTGGCAGGTGGCTGCGGGCTTCGCATCGCAGGACGCGGAGATCACCAGCACCACCTCCGCGGCGAAGGCCGGGCAGGTGGTCCCGCTGGTGCCGGAGCACACGCTGTCGCTGTGGAACCGGGTGCAGGTGGTCCCGGCGCTGGGGGTGGGGCTGGGCGTGGTGCGCCAGTCCGAGATGTTCGCCGCCATCGACAACACGGTGACGCTCCCGGGCTTCACCCGCGCCGACGGCGCGCTCTTCCTGCGGCTGGGGCGGCTGCTGAGCGCCCAGGTCAACGTCGAGAACCTGCTCGACGAGAAGTACTACGCCACCTCCCACGGCAACAACAACATCATGCCCGGGGCGTCGCGCACCGTTCGGGTTTCGCTTACCACGCGCTTTTAAGGCTTTGAACTGCGGGTTCGGGCGTGCCCCCGGCTGGCGCCGGGGTCGGGCTTCGGCTCCGTAGGGCTGCAAACAACGCAGCCCAACGGAGTCGAGCCCGCGCAAACAGCCGCGCGGTCTCGCCCCTTCGGGCCGAAATCCCTTCTATGAGTCCGCCGCTGTCAAGTCTCTGGAGGGCTGGGCACAACCTCCCTGGGGTAGCCCATAACCCGGTCT
>JBEVLE010000073.1:0-2970 GCA_040509335.1 Longimicrobiaceae bacterium
GCCTGCGTGTCGTCCGGCGCCACCCGCGCCAGGCGGCGCACGGCGCGCAGGAGCCGCGGGTCCGCGTATTCCCCGCGCTCCCAGCGCCCGCGGGCGAGCAGCCGGCCGAGCGCCTTTCCCCAGCTCCGCGTCCGCCCGTCGTGCACCGACGGGAAGCGGCTCTTGAGCACCAGCTCGAAGTCGTCCACCCGGGCTTTCAGCCGCGGCTCCAGCCACGGGACCCGCGGGTCCTCGTGCGTCATCCAGGTCAGCCACTGCGGCTCCGTCCACTCCTCCAGCGTCGCGGGCGTGCCGGCCAGCGCGTCCACGTTGCCGTAGGTGCCGCGGCGCTGCGGCGTGGGCGTGTAGAAGTAGCTGATCAGCTCCATCGCCGGGTTCACCCCCTTGAGGCGGCGGATGAAGGCCAGCGTGTTCTCGATCTCGCGCTCCGGGTCGTCCGGGTCGCCGAACACGAAGGAGAACTCGGGGATGATGCCGTGCTCCCGCGTCCGCGCGGCCACCTCCAGCACCTGCGCGGTGGTGATCTTCTTGTTCATCTTCCTCAGCACCTCGTCCGATCCCGACTCGGCGCCGCAGAACACCATGGCGAGGCCGGCGCGCCGCAGCAGCCGCCAGGTGTCGTCCGAGAAGCGCAGCAGCGCGTCCACCCGCGCCTCGCACCACCAGCGCAGCCCCAGCGGCTCCATCCGCCCGGCGAGCTCGCGCGCGTGGTCCTCGCCCACGAAGAAGTTGTTGTCGTAGAAGTGCACGGAGTCCATACCGTGCTCGCGCGCCAGGAAGGCCAGGTGCCCGGCGGTGCGCTCCGGGCGCTGCTGCTTCTCGCGGCTGCCCAGCACCGAGATCACCCCGCAGAACTTGCAGCCGTACGGGCAGCCGATGGACGACTGGTACACCCCCGAGCGCCGCCCCAGGAAGGTGGGGTGCAGGTAGTCGTCCACCGGGATCTTGTGGTAGGGCGGCGCCGGGAGCTCGTCCGGCCCGGCCCACACGCGCTCCGGCCCCACGTGGTGGCGGCCGTCGTCGCCGCGGAAGGCGAGCCCCGCCACGGTGGCGGGATCGCGCGCCCCGTCCAGCACCTCCAGCAGTTCCAGGAAGGTCTGCTCCCCCTGCCCGCGCACCGCCCAGTCCACCCACGGCGAGTTGAGCACCGGCGCGGGGTACAGGCTGGGGAAGTTGCCGCCCCACACGATGGGGACGTCGGGGTGGAGCTCGCGGAGGCCGCGGGAGAGCGGGAGCGCGCTGACCAGCTGCGGCCCCGGCATCACGGTGAACGCCACCAGCCGCACCGGGTCGGGGCCGCCGCGCGCGGCCTCGATCCGCCCCGCCAGCTCGGCGAGCACGTCCACCCCGGGGCGGTTTCCGTCGATGATCTCCCACGTCGTCCCCTCCGGGAGCGCCGCGCCCACGGCCATGAGCGAGAGGGGGAAGCGCCGGTTCCGGGGGCGGGTGGCCCGGGGGTTCACGAACAGGATCATGGGACCGTGGCGTGCCAGAGATCGAAGCGCGAGGGGCGGCGGCGGCGGCGCAGCCGCGCCAGCAGGGGGCGGAGCTCGTACCAGAGCGGGTAGGCCACGCGCCGGCGCCGCCACGCCAGCCCCAGGCCGGCGGAGGCCGCGTCCAGCCGCTCCCGGGTGAGGAACTCCACGAAGGGGAGCGCCAGCAGGACCGCGGCCCGCCCGCCGAAGCGGCGCTCCGCCTCGCGCCGCTTTTCCGCGATCATGGCGGCGCCCTCCGCCTCCCGCGCGTAGAAGGGCGAATCCACCACGGCGAGCCGCCCGCCCGGCCGGACCACGCGCGCGGCCTCCGCCAGCACGGAGCGCAGCTCCAGGGCGTAGTGGAGCGACGCGTTGAAGACGGCGACGTCGAAGCTCCCGGCCGGGAAGGGGAGCGCGTCGAACGAGGCGGCCACGCGCCCGAAGAGCCCCGGCGCATCCTCCAGGTAGCGGCCCGCGGCGCCCAGCCCGTCCACGTCGTCCTCGCGCAGGTCCAGCGCGACGGCGCGGTGCCCCGCCAGCGCGGCGCGGCGGCAGAGCCAGCCGTTCCCGGCGCCCAGGTCCAGGAGCCGCACCGGCCCGCCGCGCTCCGCGGCGGCGGGGGCGAGCACCCGGCGGACGAAGGCGTCGTAGCTGCGGGCGCGCACCGCCCACTGCCGGGCCAGCGGCCCCGCGCGCAGGTAGGGGAGCGCCAGCAGCTCGGCGCCGTCGTGGCCGCGCCCCTCCGCCGCGCGGTGCGCGCCGTACTCCGCGCGGAAGCGGGCCAGCGGGGGCGGGGCGCCGGCGGCGGCGCTCACGCGCCCTCCCCCGTGCGCCGGAAGCGCAGCAGCACGTGGTCGCCGAGGAGCGCCAGCGGCCGGGCGGCGGCGCGGTCCAGCGCTTCCAGGACGCGCAGCAGGCGGGGGTGCGCGGAGATCCACGGCTCCGCCGCGCTCGGCGGGACGAACACCCCCACCCCCAGGCGCCCGGCCGGGCGGAACCACGGCGCCATGGCGCGCTCCACCTCGCGCGGGCGGTGGTAGCGGACGGTGAACGCGCGGCCGCCCAGGCGCGCCGCGACGTCACCGCGGGCCAGGCGCCGGAAGGCGGCGCGGGGGTCCCCGCGGGCCAGCTGCACCACCGCCTCGCCCGGGGGGAAGGGGCCGAACACGACCAGCAGCAGCGGCGCCCCGTGGCGGAGCAGCCGCGCCAGCCCGCGGGCGGCCGGCGCCAGATCAGTCACGCAGTTGAGCGCGGCGAAGTTGGAGAACGCGCCGTCGAAGGGCTCCGCCCCCGCCGCGCGCTCCCGCTCCGCGAGCGATCCCAGCGCCTCCGCGGCGGCGACCTCCGCGCGGCACCCCGCCCGACCGCGCAGCTTGCCCCCGGCGATGCCCACCATGGCGGGCGACGCGTCGGTCAGGAGGACGCGGCGCCCGCGCTGCGCCAGCCAGAGCGCGTCCTCCCCCGTGCCGCCGCCCACCTCCAGCACGCGCGCCCC
>JBEVLE010000074.1:0-3119 GCA_040509335.1 Longimicrobiaceae bacterium
GAGGGATTTCGGCCCGAAGGGGCGAGACCCGGCGGCAGTTTGCCGGGGCTCGACTCCGTTGCAGACGGTTGTTTCGTCTGCTACGGAGCCGAAGCCCGACCCCGGCGCCAGCCGGGGGCACGCCCGAACCCGCGGTTCAAGCCGTCACTCCCCGGTGGCGAGATAGTTCCCGAGCAGGCGATTCGTGGCGTTGAGCACCGCGACGGCGGCCGACTCGTGGATGGACTCGCGCGCCAGCGACGCGCCGATGAGCGGGGTGTTGCCGTGGTCGGTGTGCAGGAGGACGGCGACCATGTCGGTGTCGAAGGCGCGCAGGGTGCGGATGCCCACCAGCTTGAAGTGCAGCGCGCCGCCGATGACGGCCTCGATGCCGCGCAGCGTGGCGAGCGCGGCCAGGCGCAGCTCGATGGGCTCGCCGCTCTCCCCGTCCGTCTCGTTCTCGTACACGGTCCCGCCCCACTCCAGGGCGACGGAGGCGACGGCGCGGCCGGCGCCGGGGCGCGCGACCCGGGCGTGGAGGAAGCGCACGCGGCGCGCGGGCTGCGGGCCCGCCAGAAAGGACACGTGCACGGCGACGCCCTTGCGGTCCAGGCGGTGGCGGGCGAGCACGGCGCCGGCGAGCATCTCGAGCTGCGCGGGCTCGCCGTGGTCGCAGACCAGGTACACGGCCAGGGGGGAGCCGTCGAGCAGGGCGGTGCGCACTCCGTCCAGGGATTCCAGGTCGGCGCGCAGACGCTCCCGCCCGCCCTCGTCCAGTTGGGGAGAAGCCATTCGCGGTGTGGTGTGAGGTGGGTGGACGAGAAACGTACGGTTCGGCAGGCCGGAATGTCAAGCAAAAACGGAGGCGCGGGCATGACCCGCGCCTCCGTGGCGTACGAAAGGTTCCGGAAAGGTGCGTCCCGGACGCCCTCAGAAGCGCAGCAGCGCCCCCACTCCCTTGAGGTCGTCCACCTGGCCGGGATCGGTGAAGGCGATCTCCACGCCCTGCCCCTCGGCCATGCGCACCAGCTCCTCCACGGCGTCCACCTCCTCCAGCTCGCTGGAGCCGCAGTACGAACAGCGCTCCATGCCGCGTGCGTAGACGAACGAGCAGGTCTTGCACCGGGTGCCGTCCTGGCTCTGGTCGCGGGCGAGCACCAGGGTGTCCACCTTGCCCTCCTGCACCGCGGTGAGCGTGCCCTGGAAGCCGGCGGTGGCGAGGTAGTCGTTGGCCACGCGGTCGCGGACGCGCTCCACCACCTCCTGCCGCTCGCGGTCCTCGTACGCTTCCAGGTGCGGCTGGATCTTGACCAGGATGTCGCTGGTGTTGTCGTCCACCCAGGCGTTGCCGGTGTACACGACCATCGCCTGCACCGGCTCGGGGAGGAACTCGCGGAACTTGGCGACGTTCTCGTCGGTGCCCAGGATGATGAGGTCGTCGGGCCCGTAGCGCCCCACGAAGGTCTCCACCTCCTTTGCGAACTCCTTGAAGAAGTGCCGCATCTCCTCGGCCTTGCGGCGCTGGAAGCGGGCCTGCGAGTAGCCCCCGGCCTGCACGTGCGAGGGGACGGGGAGCGGGTCGCCGTGCACCTCGAACTCGTCCAGCAGGGTGCCCAGGTAGATGCTGAGGATGCGCACGTGCTCGCGGTCCAGCAGCACCACGCCGTGGTGGTGGTAGCTGCCGATGACCTGCGCCAGCGGCGCGATGAGCGGGCGGGGTCCCAGGGTCGCGCGGCTCTGCACGGGGACGGGGAACTGGAGCGCCTCGAACCAGTCGCCGCCCACCTCGGTGTACACGACGACGCCGCGGTTCTCCTCGGCGTAGCCGTCGGCCAGCCAGGCGCGCACGCGGTCGAACGCGTCGCCGACGGCCGGGGCCTGGCTCCCGTCCAGCTCCTCGAACTGGCTCTGCTTCTGGTTGAGGAAGACGGTGCTGTGGGTGCGCTTGTTGTCGGAGTTGACCGACATGTCGAGGAAGAGTGAGAGGACGGGCCGCCCGCCGTCCGTCCGCTGCATCAGCCGCTCGAGGTCCTGTTTCGTGATCATATCCCGTCTGGTTTGAAGTGGATGGTCCAAGACCCTCCGGTCTTCGGGCGCCGAGCGGGGCGGGAATGCAAAAGCCACGCCCGCCCCGGTCCGGATCGGCGGGGTGCGCGGCTTGCGGACGGGGCATGGCGGCGGCGGCGCGGAGGTCGCGCCGGCACGATCACGACACCGAGCGGCGGAGCCGAAATGGCGGAACTGGACTATCGCGGTTTCTGGGACGGGGGCTTCACCTGGGACGCGTACATGGCGGACGAGGTGGCGACCAACCGCGCCCTGTGGGAGGGCGTCGCGAAGGGGGCGCGGGTCCCCGGGTGGGCGCTGGAGCGCGCGGCGGCGGCGGGGGGGAGCTGGAAGCTGCTGGTGATCTCGGAGGACTGGTGCGGCGACGCGTCCAACACCGTGCCGGTGGTCGCCGCGCTCGCCGCCGCCGCGCCGCGGCTGGAGATGCGGGTGGTGAAGCGCGACGAGAACCCGGAGCTGATGGACGCGTACCTGACCGGCACCGCCCGCTCCATCCCGCTCGTGGTCCTCCTCGACGAGGAGTTCCGCCCGCGCGGCCGCTGGGGCCCGCGCCCCGCGGAGCTCCAGGAGTTCGTGCTGAGTGAAAAGAGCGCCGGCGCGCGCCCCCCGGAGGAGATCTACCGGGACGTGCGGAAGTGGTACGCGCGCGACCGGGGAGAGACCACCCTCCGCGAGATCCTGGAGATGGTGGAGGCCGCCGCGTAGGGGGAGAACGACGACCCGCTCCGGCAGGCTCCGGTGCTGGTGGTCGGCCGGGGGCGGCTGCTCCGTCGGTGCGGAACTCGCCCACGAGTGGAGTGAAGGCGAGATCACGCTGGCTTCGAACAACGCACCTCCTGCGCAGCCTCCCCCGACCTCCCGGCGCAGATCCCAGGAACTGCACCAGCAGTTCTCCCCCTCCCCTGCTTGCGGGGGAGGGGGCCGGGGGGAGGGGGCCTCTCGCGTGAGGGATTTCGGCCCGGAGGGGCGAGACCCGGCGGGGCTGTTTCCGCCGGGGCTCGACTCCGTTAGCGAGCGTTGTTTGCTCGCTTACGGAGCCGAAGCCCGACCCCGGCGCCAGCCGGGGGCACGCC
>JBEVLE010000075.1:0-3768 GCA_040509335.1 Longimicrobiaceae bacterium
GACTTGCATGTGTTAAGCGCGCCGCCAGCGTTCGTCCTGAGCCAGGATCAAACTCTCCATTAGAGACTTCGATTTAGCTCGTTCGAACACGTTTCCGTGTCCGGAACTTTTTCACGTTTCTTGACCCATTGGAAGAAAGGACGTGGTGCCTTCCCTCCGGGGCGCACACTTCTTCGCACTCCCCCAAAACCCGAGTTGTCAATACTCACGCGAGCCCTTGACTCGCTTCAGGACGACCCAGCCAGTTTCACCCGGCTCGTCGTGTCTCTCGCCCAGCTTCCGGCGAGCCCTTCAAGCTAACCCTGCACTGCCCGTCCGTCAACCCCTCGCCGAAACTGCCTTTTCCATCTTCCGTCCGGCAGGTCCGTCGAGCAAGCTCGCAAACCTAAACCACTTAGACCGGATCGTCAAGGCGCCATCGCGACGTTTTTTCCGCACCGGAACCGCCCTGCATCCGTCCGAAGAGGAGCCCGAAAGAATAAACCTCTTCGGCCAGCCCGTCAACCCCCCGTCGGTCGGCGTTACCCGCCTGTTTTGCGAAGGGCACATATGATACACGGCCTCCGAAGAATCGTCAAGAGTTTCGTGCACAGTCCGATTTTTGCTCCCGCCCGTGCGCCTCCAGGGGGTATCGCGTAGTTTCGAGGCCGCCGGTCGGAGGCGGGAGCTGCAAATACAGAATCGAACGAGGGAGGCGAGTGGCGGATCGGTCCGGGGCGGAAAGGATTCGGGATCTGCCGGTGGTGGTGATCGGCGCGGGCGCCGCAGGGGTGCTGGCCGCGATCTTCGCCGCGGCGGCCGGCGCGCGCGTGGTCCTGCTGGAGCGTACGCGGGACGGCGGTCGCAAGATCCTGATCAGCGGAGGAGGCCGCTGCAACGTGCTGCCTTCGGAGGTGGACCCGGCGCGCTACGTGACCGACTCGTCGCCGAACACGCTGCGGAAGCTGCTGCTGTCGTGGCCCCTGCGGGACCAGCGGCGCTTCTTCGAGGAGGAGGTGGGGCTCCGCCTGGTGCTTGAGCCGGAGAGCGGAAAGCTGTTCCCGGAATCGAACCGGGCGCGCGACGTGCGCGACGGGCTGCTGGCTCTGGCCCGGCGGCGCGGCGTGCGGAGCGTGTTCGACACGGCCGTCGTGGGGCTCCGCCCGCCCGTGGACGGGGGCGCGTGGCAGGTGCTGCGCGAGGGTGGGGATCCGATCGAAGCGGCGGCGGTGGTGATCGCGACGGGGGGTCTCTCCGTCCCGGCGACCGGGAGCGACGGCACCGGGCTGCGCATGGTCCGGCAGCTGGGGCACACGCTCCACGACACCTACCCGGCGCTCACCCCGCTGACCGCCGATCCACCACCCCACGCTCCCCTCGCGGGGGTGTCAGGGACGGTCGTGATCGAGGCGCCGCTGGGGAAGTCACGGTTCCGGACCGCCGGGGGCTTTCTCTTCACCCACCGGGGATACAGCGGCCCGGCGGTGCTCAACGTTTCCCACCTGGCGGTGCGCTCTCGGATGGCCGGGGGGCCGCGGCAGCCCGTGCTGGTGCAGTGGGCGGAGCTGGACGCCGCCGGGTGGGAGCGCGCGCTCCTGGACAAGGCGCCGGGGACGGTGCTCTCGCTGCTGCGGCGCCACCTGACGACGCGGCTGGCCGACGCGCTCGCCGCGGAGGCGCGGGTGGAGCCGGGGCGCACGCTGGCCCAGCTGCGGCGCGACGAGCGCACCCGGCTGGTGGAGCTGCTGGCGCGCTATCCCCTTCCCTGGACGGGGGACGAGGGCTACAAGAAGGCGGAGGTCACCGGGGGCGGCGTCCCCCTTTCGGAGGTGGACCCACGGACGCTGGAGAGCCGTGTGGTGCCGGGGCTCTTTCTGTGCGGGGAGATCCTGGACGCGTTCGGGCCGATCGGCGGATACAACTTCCTGTGGGCGTGGTCCACCGGCCGGCTGGCGGGCACGGGCGCCGCCGGGCTGGCGACGAGCGGAGGGGACGAATGACGAACGGGGACGTGGAAGGGCTGCTGGCGGGCTTCCCTGTGGTGGTGGCGGTGCCGGTGCACTGGGGGGAGATGGACTACTTCCGGCACGTCAACAACACCGTGTTCTTCCGCTACTTCGAGAGCGCGCGGATCGCCTACCTGGACCGCATCGGCTTCCGCGAGGAAAGCACGGAGGGCGGCATGGGTCCCATCCTGGCCTCCACGCACGCGCGCTTCCGCCGGCCCCTCACCTACCCGGACACGGTGCGCGTGGGCGCGCGCACCGTGGAGCTGGGGGCGGACCGCTTCACCATGGAGTACCGGCTGGTGAGCGAGAGCCAGGTGGCGGTGGCCGCGGAGGGAGGCGGCGTGCTGGTGTCGTTCGACTACGCGGCCGGACGCAAGGGGCCCCTGCCCGAGGGGGTGCGGCGGGCGATCGAGCGGCTGGAGCAGGCGCGCCGGGCGGGCGAGGACTGACACTGTCCCGGGGGCATGCTCGTTGCGACCCGTTTACATGCAAAGTACCCGGATGGGGAAGAGCCGAGCAGGGCCGGAGAGGAGATGCGCCACGTGCAGCGAATGTTGCGGCGCGGCCGGTGGCGCACGATCACCCGTACAGGAGGTCCAGAATGGCGGTCAAGCTGGCGATCATCTACTACAGCACCTACGGCACCAACCACCAGATGGCGGAGGTGGCCGCCGAGGCGGCGCGCGAGGCGGGCGCGGAAGTGCGCCTGCGGAGGGTGCGCGAGACGGCGCCGGACGAGGTGGTCCGGGCGCAGGAGGCGTGGTCGGCGCAGCGCGACCGCACCGCGGACATCCCCGAGGCGACGCCGGACGACCTGGTGTGGGCGGACGCCTTCCTGTTCAGCGCGCCCACCCGCTACGGCGGAGCGGCCAGCCAGATGCGCTCGTTCATCGACACGCTGGGCCCGGTCTGGCAGCAGGGGCTGCTGGCCAACAAGTGCGTGAGCGCCATGACCAGCGCGCAGAACCCGCACGGCGGGCAGGAAACCACGCTGCAGACGCTGTACTACACCTTCATGCACTGGGGCGCGATCCTGGTGCCGCCGGGGTACACGGACGCGGTGATCTACGCCAGCGGCGGGAACCCGTACGGGGCGAGCGTCACCGCTACCGGCAAGCCGCTCGGCGACGAGTACCGGGCGACGATCCGGCACCAGACGCGGCGCCTGGTGGAGGTGACCGGGCGCTTCATCGGCTGACCCGAGGAGGCGCGGGAGCCCCACGGCACGTCCGTAGGCTCCCGGCGCCCGGCCTGCAGCCGCGTCGTCCAGGGGGCGTGTCGGGAATATCCCGACACGCCCGTCGACCCTCGCCCCGGTTGTACAAATCGTTCTCCCGAGCTATCTTGAACGCGTTCCCGGAGCGCCGCGGGATCGCCGCGCGGCACATTCCGGTCTGAAACGAGTACGATGATGCTCCCGCGGGCCAAGGCAGCCGGCCACTCCGCCCCGGCCACATCCGACTTTCGACGCAAGGAGGCACCATGCCATTCGGTCTCGGGATGACGGAAACGCTCCTGATCTTCGCCGTGCTGCTGCTCTTCTTCGGCGCCAAGCGCCTGCCGGAGCTCGCGGGCGGTCTGGGCAAGGGGATCCGCGACTTCAAGCGGTCGCTGAACGGGCTGGACGAGCAGTCGCTCCAGGCGAACCAGATCCAGCCGATGCAGCCGCCCGCGCAGGTGCAGGCCGCGACTGCCGCCGAGGAGGCCAAGCTCTCCTGAGCCTGGCGCCGGACGGCGGAAACGCAGGAACGACGAAAAAAGGGCCCGCGGCGCGATGCCG
>JBEVLE010000076.1:0-11939 GCA_040509335.1 Longimicrobiaceae bacterium
CCAGCGGGAAGTCGCTCGGCGTGTAGCCGCCCGCCCGGTCCGAGGTGCAGTGGGCGATGATCTCCCGCAGCTCCTCCCCATAGCTCTCCGCCAGGCGCTCCACCGTCTCGCGCCGGTGCACCCCCTCCTCGTAGTCGATCTTCAGCTCCAGGCGCCCGCCCCGCACCGACCCGCTCACCTCCAGCAGGTGCCTGCGCGGAGTGCGCTCATCGGCCGAGGCCCCGGGCGACTCCTCCGCGAAGGCGAAGAACGACTCCCCCGAGACCGACTGGTCGAACTGCCCCAGGTAGTTGAACGCCACCTCCGGCTCCACCGCCCGCCTCAGCTCCGCCGCCCCGGCCGGCTCCGCCCCCGTTTCTCCCCCGGCGAGGTAGCGCAGCAGCCCGTAGCCGATCCCGTGGTGCGGCACCGCGCGCAGCTGTTCCTTGACCGCCTTCAGCGCCGCGCCCGCCCCGCGCGTCTCCGGGAGGTCGAGGACCACCGGATAGACGGTCGTGAACCACCCCACCGTGCGCGACAGCTCCGCGCCCCCGACCGCCTCCTCCTCGCGCCCGTGCCCCTCCAGGTCGATGCGCACCCGGCGCTCCCCGGTCCAGCGGCCCAGGGCCGCGGCCAGCGCCGTCAGCAGCACCTCGTCGATCCGGGTCCGGTACGCCTGCGGCACCTCCCGCAGCAGCGCCCCGGTCTCCTCCTCGCTCAGGCGCACCGACACGCTGCCCGGGTGCGACGCGCTCCCGTCCGCCCCGGGATCATCCACCGGGAGCGCGGAGCTCTCCTGCCGCGCCTGCCCCGCCCAGTAGCCCGCCTCCCGCGCGAGCGCTTCCGAGCGGGCGTGCTCCGCCAGGCGCTCCGCCCACGCCTTCCAGGAGGTGGTCTTGGCCGGCAGGCGTACCGCCTCGCCCCGCGAGAGCTGGGCATAGGCGCTCTCCAGGTCCTCCAGCAGGATGCGCCAGCTCACCCCGTCGATCGCCAGGTGGTGGATCACCACCAGCAGCCGCCCCGGCAGCCCCCCGCCCGGGTCGAAGTACGCCATCCGCAGCAGCGGCCCGCGCCCCAGGTCCAGGCTCCGCTGCACCCGCTCCGCCGCCGCTTCCATCGCGCTCCGCCGCTCCGCCTCCGGCAGGCGCGACAGGTCGAAGACCGTCAGCGGCGCCCGCCCGCCCACCCCGGCGTGTGACTGCCTCCACGCGCCGCTCGCCTCCTGGCGGAAGCGCAGCCGCAGCGCGTCGTGGTGCGCCTCCAGCGCGCCCGCCGCCCGCGCCAGCAGCGCCGCCCGCAGCGGCTGCCTGGGCACGAGCAGCAGCGCCTGGTTGAAGTGGTGCTGCGCCGGGGAGGGGCGCTCGAAGAAGCGGTGCTGGATCGGCGTCAGCGGCGCCTCGCCCGTGACCGGCTCCTGCGCGGTGGCCGCGGCCCCCGTCCGCTCCACCACCTCGGCCAGGCGCGCGATCGTGGGGCGCTCGAAGAGCTGCCGCGGCGTCAGCTTCAGCCCCTGCTGCCGGGCGCGCGAGACCACCTGGATGGAGAGGATGCTGTCTCCCCCCAGCTCGAAGAAGCCGTCCTCCACCCCCACCCGCTCCACCCCGAGCACCTCCGCCCAGATCCCGCCCAGGATCTCCTCGACCTCCGTGCGCGGCGCCACGAACCCCTCTCCCGCCGCGGCCGTCTCCGGCGCCGGCAGCGCACGCCGATCCACCTTCCCGTTCGCAGTGAGAGGAACGCTCCCCAGCACCACGAACGCCGCAGGCACCATGTGCTCCGGCAGCCGCGACGACAGCTCCTCCCGGAGCTCCGCCGCGACGACCTCCGCCCCCGCCTCGCCCACGACATAGGCGACCAGCCGCTTCTGCCCGGGCGCGTCCTCCCGCACCGTCACCACGGCTTCGCGCACCTGCGGCAGCGCCACGAGCGCCGCCTCGATCTCCCCCGGCTCGATCCGGAACCCGCGCACCTTCACCTGCGCGTCCGCCCGGCCCAGGTACTCCAGCTCCCCCGCGGCAAGCCACCGCGCACGGTCTCCGCTCCGGTACAGCCGCGCACCGCTGCCCGCCTCGCCCCCGAACGCGTCCGGGACGAAGCGCTCCGCCGTCAGCTCCGGACGCCCCAGGTAGCCCCGCGCCACCCCCGCCCCACCCACGTACAGCTCCCCCGGGACCCCCACCGGCACCGGGCTCCCCCACCGGTCCAGCACCCGCACCCCCAGATCCGGAATCGCCTCTCCCACTGGGCTCCCCTCCCCCGCCTCCACGTCCGCCCGCCCCAGCGGCCGGTACGTCACGTGCACCGTGGTCTCGGTGATCCCGTACATGTTCACCAGGCGCGGCACCTCCCCCCCGTGCCGCTCCATCCACCCCCGCAAGCTCCCCGGATCCAGCGCCTCCCCCCCGAAGACCACCACCCGCAGCGCAAGCTCCGCAGAGGCGCCCCGCGCCTCCTCCGCCGCCAGCTGCCGGAAGGCCGAGGGCGTCTGGTTCAGCACCGTCACGCGCTCGCGCACCAGGAGCGCGTAGAACGCCTCCGGGTCGCGGCTCGTCTGCCACGGCACCACCACCAGGCGGCCCCCGTGCAGCAGCGCGCCCCACATCTCCCACACCGAGAAGTCGAAGGCGTACGAGTGGAACAGCGTCCACACGTCGCTGCCGTCGAAGTCGAACCACGCCTGCGTGGCCGCGAACAGGCGCGACACGTTGCCGTGCGTGACCACCACTCCCTTGGGACGGCCGGTGGAGCCCGAGGTGTAGATCACGTAGGCGGCGTTCTGCGGATCCACCTCCACCCGGGGTGCCGCCTCGGCGCCGCCGGTCTCCGCCAGCGCGTCCTCCAGGACGTGCACCTCCATCCGGGTCTCGCCCAGGAGCGGACGCAGACGGTCCTGCACCAGGACGGCAGCGCAGCCGGAGTCCTCGACCAGGTAGGCGATGCGCTCGGCGGGGTAGGAGGGGTCGATCGGCACGTACGCGCCGCCGGCCTTGAGCACGCCCAGGAGGGCGACGACCAGCTCCGCGGAGCGCTCGGCGCACACGGCCACCCGCGACTCGGGGCCCACGCCGCGCGCCCTCAGGTGGTGCGCGAGGCGATTGGCCGCGCGCTCCAGCTCGGCATACGTCAGCGTCTCGTCGCCGAAGGAAACAGCCGGCGCAAGGGGTGTGCGCGCGACCTGCGTGGAGAACAGCTCGTGTACGCACGCCCGGGCGTGCTCGGGCACAGGGGCGATGGACGCCTTCAGCAGCTGTGCCCGCTCTGCGTCGCGCAGCATCGGCACCGCCGAGAGGCGCCGCTCCGGGTGCGCCGCCATCTCCTCCAGCACCACCTCCAGGTGCGCCAGCAGCCGCCGCGCCGCCTCGTCGTCCACCACCGCCCGCTCGTAGCGCAGCTCGACCTTGAGCCGGGCATGTGTCTCCGCCACCAGCACGAGCGGGTAGTTGGTCTGCTGGCGCCCGAAGCTGGTCCGCACCCGCAGTCCTCGCAGACGATCCGCCTTCTCCCCGAGCGCCTGGTCAACCGGGTAGTTCTCGTACACCACCAGGCTCCCGAACAGCTCTTCCCCGGCGGGCACCTCGCTCCACCGCTGCACTTCCACCAGCGGGGTGTACTCGTACTCGCGCGCTTCCACCTGCTCCCGCTGCAACGCCGAGAGCCACTCCCCGAGCCTTGCATCCGACCGGAGCTGCGCCCGCACCGGGAGGGTGTTGATGAACAGCCCCACCGTCTCCTCCACCCCCGCCAGCTCCGCCGGACGTCCCGACACCGTGGCCCCGAAGACCACGTCGTCTTCCCCCGCGTAGCGCGACAGCAGCAGCGCCCACGCCCCCTGCACCAGCGTGCTCAGCGTCACGGCCCAGCGCCGTGCCTGCTCCTGGAGCGCCTGCGTCTGCTCGGCCGACAGCAGCGACGTCGCCGCGCCGTGACCCTCCGCGGCGCCCTTTCGCGCCCGCACCGCCGGCAGCGGCGTCGGCGCACCGAAGCCGGCAAGCACCCGCTTCCAGAAGCGCTCCGCTCCACCCCGGTCCTGCCGCGCCAGCCACCCCGCGTACTCCCGGTAGCGCCGCCCCGGCGGAAGCTGCGGCGCCGCGCCGCCGACGTACGCCGCGTAGTGCTCCAGCACGTCGCTGAAGATCAGCGACAGGCTCCACCCGTCCAGGATCAGGTGGTGGTGCGTCCACACCAGCCGGTGTTCCTCCCCGCCCACGCGAAACAGCGCCAGCCGCATCAGCGGAGCCTGCTTCAGCTCCAAGCCCGCCGCCCGGTCCTCCTCCAGGTAGCGCTCCAGCCTCGCCTGCTGCTCGGCTCCCTCCAGCCCCCTCCAGTCCTCCACCCGGAAGGGCAGCTTCGCTTCGCCGCGGACGACCTGCATCGGACGGGGCACACCCTCCCACGCGAAGGCGGCCCGCAACGCCTCGTGTCGCGCCACGACGCCCTGCCACGCCCGCTCCAGCGAGTCGACGTCCAGCGGCCCATCCAGCACGAAGCCGAACTGCCCCACGTACACGCCCGACTCCGGTGCGTAGAGCACGTGGAAGAGCACCCCCTCCTGCATCGGGCTCAGCGGGTAGACGTCCTCCACTCCGCGCTCGCTCCCCAGCAGCGCGTCCAGCTCCGCCTGCTCCAGCCCGGAGAGCGGGAAGTCCGAAGGGGTGTAGCCGCCCGCCTCCGCGCTCCGGCAGTGCGCGACCAGCGTCCTCAGCTCCTCCGCGTACCACTCCGCCAAGCGCTCCACCGTTTCCGCCCGGTGCACCGCCGAACCGTAGCCGATCACGATTTCCAGGCATCCTCCGCGCACGGACCCGACCACGTCCAGGAGGTACCGGCGCGGACTGCGCCCGTCCAGCGACGCGCCGGCCGACTCCTGCGCGAAGGAGAAGAACGCCTCCCCGGAGACTGCCTGGTCGAACTGCCCCAGGTAGTTGAAGCCCACCTCCGCCTGGCCGCCTCGCGCCAGATCCGCTCTCGATCCGCTTGCACCGAGATAGCGCAGCAGCCCGTAGCCGATCCCTCGCTGCGATACCGCGCGCAGCTGCTCCTTGACCGCCTTCAGCGCCTCGCCTTTGCCTCCACTGCGCGGCAGCTCCAGCACTACCGGGTATACGCTCGTGAACCACCCTGCCGTGCGCGACAGGTCCACGTCCGCGAACAGTTCCTCCCGCCCGTGCGCCTCCAGGTCGATGCGCATCCGCCGCTCACCCGTCCAGCGCCGCAGCGCTCCCGCCAGCGCGCACAGCAGCACCTCGTCGATCTGCGTCCGGTACGCAGCAGGCACGTCCCGCAGCAGCCCCTCCGTCTCCTCTTCGCTCAGACGAACCGCCACACTGCGCGAGGCGGCCACCGTGTTCTCCCCTGCAGGATCGTCCACGGGCAGCGTCGCCACCGCCTCCTGCGCCTGCCTGGCCCAGTACCCGGCTTCCTGCGCCAGCCCCTCCGATGCGGCGTGCTCCACCAGGCGCCGCGCCCACGCCTGCCACGAAGTGGTCTTCGCCGGCAGGCGCACCGCTTCGCCCCGCGAGATCTGGGCGTAGGCGCTCTCCAGGTCTTCCAGCAGGATGCGCCAGCTCACCCCGTCGACCGCCAGGTGATGCACCACCCACAGCAGCCGACCCGAACGCTCCGCGCCCAGCTCGAACCACCCGATCCGCACCAGCGGACCGCGCTCCAGCTCCAGGCTCCGCTGCACCTGCTCCGCGCTCGCCTCGAGCGCCCGCCGCTGCGCCTGTTCCGGCAGCCTCGACAGGTCGAAGACCGTCAGCGACGCCCGCTCGCCCGCCCCGGCGTGCCACTGCCTCCACGTCCCCGCACTCTCCTGGTGGAAGCGCAGGCGCAGCGCGTCGTGGTGCGCCTCGAGCGCGGCAGCAGCCCGCGCTAGGCGCCCTGCATGCAGCGCCTCGCGCGGACGCAGCAGCAGCGCCTGGTTGAAGTGGTGCCGCGCCGCGAAGTCGTGCTCGAAGAACCGCTGCTGGGCCGGTGTCAGCGGCGCCTCGCCCCTGACCGGCCCCTGCTCCACTCCGGTGACCTCGGAGACCGTCCACTCGGCGACCTGCGCCAGGCGAGCCACGGTCGGGTGCTCGAAGAGCTGCCGCGGCGTCAGCTTCAGCCCCCGCTGACGCGCGCGGGAGACCACCTGGATGGAAAGGATGCTGTCGCCTCCCAGCTCGAAGAAGCTCTCCTCCAACCCCACGCGCTCCGTCCCCAGCACCTCCGCCCAGATCCCCGCCAACACCTCCTCGGCGGGCGTGCGCGGCGCCACGTGCTCCGCGTCCCTCGGCCTCTCCGGTGCCGGCAGCGCCCGCCGGTCGATCTTGCCGTTGATCGTCACCGGCAGCCGCTCCAGCACTACGATCGCCCACGGCACCATGTACTCCGGGAGCTGCTCCCCCGCGTGCGCACGCAGCTCCGCCACCGAAAGCTCCGCCCCCTCCTTCCCCGTCACGTACGCCACCAGGCGCGGCTGCCCCGGCACGTCCTCCCGCAGCAGCACCACCGCCTCCTTGACCTGCGCGTGCATCCGCAGCACGGCCTCGATCTCCCCCAGCTCCACCCGGTAGCCCCGCACCTTCACCTGGTGGTCCGTGCGCCCCAGGAACTCGATCTCCCCGTCCGCGCGCCGCCGCCCCACGTCCCCCGCCCGGTACAGCCGCGCCCCCGCCACCCGCCCGTGCGGGTCCGGGAGGAAGCGCTCCGCCGTCAGGTCCGGACGCCCCAGGTACCCGCGCGCCATCCCCGCCCCCCCGATGTACAGCTCCCCCGCCACCCCCGGCGGCACCGGCTCCAGTTGCGCGTCCAGCACGTACAGCTGCGTGTTCGCCACCGGGCGCCCGATCGGCGGGTCTCCCGCGTCGGCCGTGTAGGCGCTGGAGGTCATGCGGATCCCCGCCTCCGTCGCCCCGTAGCCGTTGAAGAACTTCCGCCCCACGCCCCAGCGCCGCACCTGCTCCACCGGCAGCACCTCGCCTCCGGTGATGACCGCCTTCAGCGCCGGCAGCTCCTCGGCCGGCGTGACCGCCAGCGCCGAGGGCATGATCTTCAGGTGCGTGATCGCCTGCTCCCTCAGCAGGCGCGCCAGGTCCTCGCCCGGCAGCCGGTCCTCGCGCCGGGCCAGCACCAGCTCGGCGCCGTTGCACAGCGCGGTGAAGATGTCGGCCACGGCGGCGTCGAAGTGCAGCGGGGCGTAGGCCAGGTTGCGCTCGCCCACTCCGGAGCCGTAGACGCGGCCCAGCTCCAGGAAGGTGTTGCCGACGCCGCGGTGGTCGGCGAGCACGCCCTTGGGGCGGCCGGTGGAGCCGGAGGTGTAGATGACGTAGGCCAGGTTGTCGGAGCAGACGCCGGTGACGGGCGGCTCCTCGCTCTCCTGCGCGATGCGCCCGGCGTCGGCGTCTACCCGGAGCAGCGGCACGCCGCAGTCCTCCAGGCGCTCGGCCAGGGCGGACTGGGTGAGCAGGAGGACGGGGCGGGCGTCGCCCAGCATGTAGGCGCGCCGCTCGGGGGGGAGCGCGGGGTCCAGCGGCAGGTAGGCGCCGCCGGCCAGGAGCACGCCGAGCACGGAGACGACGGCCTCCGGGGCGGCCTCCATGCAGATGGCCACCAGGACCTCGGGGCCGACGCCCTCGCGGCGCAGCCGGTGGGCGAGCTGGCAGGAGCGGCGGAAGAGCTGGTCGTAGATGAGGCTGTGCTGCTCGAAGCGCAGCGCGGGGGCATGGAGGGTGCGCAGCACCTGGGCGTGCACCAGCTCGTGGATGCACAGCTCGCCCGCGTAGCCGGTGTCGGGGCCGTTCCAGGCGTGCAGCAGCTGCTCGCGCTCGGCCCCGCGCAGCAGCGACACCTCCGAGAGGCGCTGCCCCGGCGCGGCCGCCATCGCCTCCAGCAGGGCTTCGAAGTGAGCGGCCATGCGCGCGGCCGTCTCCGCCTCGAACAGCCCCTCCCGGTAGGTGAGCGACGCCGCGAGCGCCTCCTCCTCGTCCATCACGGCCAGGTTCAGGTCGAACCGGGCCACTCCCCCTCCCTCCCCGAACGGCTCCAGCTTCACCTTGTCCAGCGACAGCTCCTCGCGCCCGCTGGAGCGGTTGAGCGCGAAGACCACCTGGAAGAGCGGCGAGTGCGTCCGGCTGCGCTCCGTGACCAGCTCCTCCACCAGCCGCTCGAAGGGCAGGTCCTGGTGCTCGAAGGCTCCCAGCGCCTCCTCCCGGACCCGCCCCAGCAGCTCCGCCCAGGTGGGGTCCCCGCCCAGGTCGGCGCGCAGCGCGAGCATGTTGACAAAGAAGCCGATCAGCCCCTCCGTCTCCCGGCGGTTCCTCCCCGCGATCGGGCTGCCCACCACCACGTCGTCCTGCCCGGCGTAGCGGCCCAGCAGCGCCTGCCACCCCGAGAGCACGGTCATGAACAGCGTGGTCCCCTCGCGGCGCGAGAGCGCCCGCAGCTCGCTGGACAGCCGGGCCGGGAGGGAGAAGTTGTGGGTGCCCGCCCGCGCGCCCAGCCCCAGGGAGCGCGGCCGGTCCACCGGGACCTCCAGCAGCGGCGGGGCCCCGGCGAGGCGCTCACGCCAGTAGCCGAGCTGCTCCTCCAGCGTCTCGCCGGAGAGCCACCGGCGCTGCCACACAGCGAAGTCGGCGTACTGGATCTCCAGCTCCGGCAGCTGCGCCGCCTCGCCCCGCAGCGCGGCGGCGTAGAGCGCGGAGGCCTCGCGCACCAGCACGCCGCGGCTCCAGCCGTCCGTGACGATGTGGTGAAGGGTGAAGCACAGCACGTGCTCGTCGTCGGCCAGGCGCAGCAGCGTGGTCCGCAGCAGCGGCCCGCGCGCCAGGTCGAAGGGGAGCAGCGCCTCCTCCGTCTCCAGCCGCTCGGCCCCGGCCTCGCGCTCCGCTGCGGGCAGGTCGCGCAGGTCCAGCTCCCTCAGGGCGACCGGAGCGGGCGGGTGGACGACCTGCACCGGCCCGCCCTGGTGCTCCGCGAACGTGGTGCGCAGCGTCTCGTGCCGCGCCACCAGCGCGTCCAGGCTGGTCTGAAGCGCGCCGGTGTCCAGCGCGCCCCTCAGCCGCAGTGCGTACGGCATGTTGTACGCAGGGCTGTCCGGCTCCAGCCGGTCCACCACCCACAGCCGCTGCTGCGCGAACGACACCGGCAGCGGCTCCTCGCGCGATACCCGCTGCATCGGCGGTGCCAGCGACGTGCCCGCGCTGCGCAGCGCCTCGATGCGCGCGGCCAGCCCCGCCACCGTGAGCGCCTCGAAGAGCGCCCGCAGCGGCACCTCCACCCCGAACGCCTGCCGCGCCCGCGACACCACCTGCGTGGCGAGCAGCGAGTAGCCCCCCAGCTCGAAGAAGCTCTCCTCCGCCCCCACGCGGTCCAGGTGAAGCACCTCCGCCCAGATCCCCGCCAGCAGCTCCTCCGCCACCGTGCGCGGCCCCACGTACCCCTCGTCCTCCATGGCCTCCGGCGCCGGCAGCATGCGCCGGTCCACCTTGCCGTTGGGGGTCAGCGGCAGGCTCTCCAGAGCCACGAAGGCCGCAGGGACCATGTGCCCGGGGAGGCTCCGGCGCAGGTGCTCCCGCAGCGCCTCGCCCGTGACCTCCGCCCCGGCCGCCGCGGCCACGTACGCCGCCAGCCGCCGGTCGTTGGGCGCGTCCTCGCGCACCAGCACCACCGCCTCGCCGACCGCGGGGTGCTCCAGCAGCGCGGCCTCGATCTCTCCCGGCTCGATGCGGAAGCCGCGGATCTTGACCTGGTGGTCCAGCCGCCCCAGGTACTCCACCTCCCCGGCGGGCGTCCAGCGCGCGCGGTCCCCCGTGCGGTACAGCCGTGCCCCGGCCTCCGCCGAGAACGGGTCGGGGACGAACTTCTCGGCCGTCAGCTCCGGCCGCCCCAGGTAGCCCCGCCCCACCTGCACCCCGCCCAGGAGCAGCTCGCCCGGCACCCCCACGGGCACCGGCTCGCCCGCGCCGTCCAGCACGTACAGGCGCGTGTTCGCCACCGGCCGCCCGATGGGGACCACGCGCCGCTCCCGCGGCTCGCACGCCCAGTACGTCACGTCCACCGCGGCCTCGGTGGGGCCGTACAGGTTGTGAAGCCCGGCCCCCGGCAGCGCCGCGCGGAAGCGCTCCGTCAGCTCGTACGGCAGCGCCTCGCCGCTGCACATCACCCGCCGCAGCGAGCCGCACCGCCCCGGCTCCCCCGCGTCCAGGAAGGCGTGGAGCATGGGCGGGACGAAGTGCAGCGTGGTCACCCCTTCGCGCTCGATCAGCTCCGACAGGTACGCGGGGTCGCGGTGCCCGTCCGGCTTCGCGAGGACGAGCTTCGCCCCGGAGATGAGCGGCCAGAAGAACTCCCACACGGACACGTCGAAGGAGAAGGGCGTCTTCTGGAGCACCACGTCGTCCGCGCCGAGCCCGTACTCCTCCTGCATCCACAGCAGCCGGTTGACGATGCCGCGGTGCGCGTTCATCGCCCCCTTGGGCCGGCCGGTGGACCCGGAGGTGTAGATGACGTAGGCGAGGGACTGCGAGTGCGAAAGTGACGGCACACCGTCCTCCGACTGCGCGGTGTGTAGCGTACTCCGTACTTCGTACTCCTCACTGCCGTCCAGCACGAGCACCGCGGCGTCCACGGACGGCAGCAGCGCCGCAAGCCGCTCCTGCGCCAGCAGCACCCGCACGCCGGAGTCGACCAGCATGTAGGCCAGCCTGTTGGCCGGGTACGAGGGATCGAGCGGCACGTACGCCCCGCCCGCCTTCAGCACGGCCAGCAGCGCGACGACCAGCTCGACGCTTCGCTCGGCGCAGACGCCCACGCGGGTCTCCGGCCCCACGCCCAGCCGCCGCAGGCGGGCGGCGAGGGCGTCCGCACGCGCCTCCAGGGCGGCGTACGTCAGCGACTCGCCCTCGAAGGCGACCGCCACGGCGTCCGGGGTGCGCGCCGCCTGCGCCGACACCAGGGCGTGCAGGGTGGCGGCGGGGTAGTCCGCCCGCGTGGCGTTCCACGCCTCCAGCACCTGCGCGCGCTCGGCGCCGCGCAGCAGCGCCACCGCCGAGACGGGGCGACGCGGGCCGTCCGCCATGGCCCCGAGGGTCGCCTCCAGGTGCCCGCACAGCCGCGCCACCGTCGCCGCCTCGAAGAGCGCCGCCCGGTAGACGAGCGCGCCTTCCAGCCCGTCCCCCGCCTCGCCGAACACCAGCTCCAGGTCGAACTTGGAGGCGTGCGCGCCTCCCCCGAACGCTTCCAGCGCGAGGTCGCCCAGCCGCGGCGCCCCGTCGCCCGCGCCCGCCCGGTTGAGCGCGAAGGTGGCCTGGAAGACGGGGGAGTGCGCCAGGCTGCGCTCCACGCCCAGCTCGTCCACCAGGCGCTCGAAGGGGAGCTCCTGGTGGTCGTACGCCCCCACCGTCCGCTCGCGCACCCTGCCCAGCAGCTCCGTCCAGGAGGGATCGCCCGACAGGTCGGCGCGCAGCGCCAGCATGTTGACGAAGAAGCCGATCAGCCCCTCCGTCTCCCGGCGCGTGCGCCCGGCGATGGTGCTGCCCACGACCACGTCGTCCTGGCCGGCCCAGCGCCCGAGAAGCGCCTGCCAGCCGGCGAGCAGCGTCATGAACAGCGTCGCCCCCTCGCACCGCGACAGCGCCCGCAGCCCCGCCGTGGCCGCGGCCGACAGCGCGAAGTCGTGCCTGCCCGCCTGCGCGCCCTGCCCGGCCGAGCGCGGACGGTCTGTGGGGATCTCCAGCAGCGGCGGGGCGCCTCGCAGCTGCTCGCGCCAGAAGGCCAGCTGCGCCTCCAGCACCTCCCCGCCAAGCCATTCGCGCTGCCAGACGGCGAAGTCGGCATACTGCACCGGCAACTCCGGCAGCGGCGACGGATCCCCCCGGCCGAAGGCGCCGTACAGCGCGGAGAGCTCGCGCACCATGATCTCCGTGCTCCAGCCGTCGCCGACCACGTGGTGCAGCGTGAAGCAGAGCACGTGGTCCTCCCCG
>JBEVLE010000077.1:0-15188 GCA_040509335.1 Longimicrobiaceae bacterium
GAGGGATTTCGGCCCGAAGGGGCGAGACCCGGCGGCAGTTTGCCGGGGCTCGACTCCGTTGCAGACGGTTGTTTCGTCTGCTACGGAGCCGAAGCCCGACCCCGGCGCCAGCCGGGGGCACGCCCGAACCCGCAGTTCAGGGCCGGTTCAACCGGATCCGCCCTCAGCCCGCCAGGGGCGAATACAGCGCGAACGGCCCGTCCTGCGAGTCCAGGCACTGCGCCATCCTCCCGCCCCCCGGCACTTCCATGGGGCCGTGCTGCACCACGCCGCCGCTCTCGCGGACGCGCTCCACCGCCGCGTCCAGGTCGTCCACGGTAACGTAGTAGAGCCAGTGCGGCGGCCGGCCGGTTTTCCTGGCCGCGTCGAACATGCCGCCCAGCATCGCGTCCGCGCCGTCGTCGGGGTGGCGGAAGGTGAGGTAGGGGCCCTCGGGGCCCATGTCCACGGTGCCCGCGTGCTCCCACCCCAGCAGCGCCGAGTAGAAGCGCCACGCGTCCTGGAAGTCCGTGGTGTGCAGCTCGTTCCAGCCGAAGGTGCCCGGCATCCCGGCGGGGGGCGGCGTCCCGCCTTCGCGGGGGCGGTACAGGGAGACCGAGGCGCCCTGCGGGTCGGCGACGACGGCGTAGCGGCCCACCTCCGGGATGTCAGCCGGGGGCGAGACGATGCGCCCGCCCAGCTCCTCCGCGCGCCGGGCCTCCGCGTCCACGTCCTCCACGACGACGTGCGCGAACCAGTGCGGCCCGATGCCGGCCGCCTCCATCTCCGCCGGGAGCTTCACCACCCCTCCCACCGGCCTGTACCCCGCTATCCACATCGTGTACGGCTCCGCGCCGCTTCCCCACGCCTGCGTCCCCCAGCCCACGACGTGCGTGTAGAAGTCCCGCGCCTTTTCCACGTCGCGGGTCAGGTGGTCGAACCAGACGAAGCGCCCCGTGCTGCTCATCGCCGCTCCTCCGTGATGCGAGTTCGAAGTCCCGGGGCGCCGCGGCCGCCGGAGGTCGAGGAAGCATGTACCGCCGGCACCGCATGGAAGTCAAGTGCACGTGCGGACGCCAGCGCGAGCGCGCGTGAGGGCCCTCACCCGGCGGCCTCAGAGCCGCCACCCTCTCCCAATTCTGGGAGAGGGTGCCAACTGCTGGATCCTGAGAACGGGCAAGCACTTGCGTGAGGGATTTCGGCCCGAAGGGGCGAGACCCGGCGGGCAGTTTCGCCGGGGCTCGACTCCGTTACGCACGGTTGTTTCGTGCGTTACGGAGCCGAAGCCCGACCCCGGCGCCAGCCGGGGGCACGCCCAAAACTGCCGTTCAAATCAGGTCTCAGCCCTGCCCCCAGCCGGAGTCGTGCGCCTCGGCCATCCCCACCACCACCCTGCGCTCGCCCGTGAACGGGGAGCGCGCGTGCGCCATGAGCATGTTGTCCAGCAGCAGCACGTCGCCCTGCTCCCAGGGGAAGACCAGCGCCTCGGCTTCGTACGCGGCGCGGATGGCGGCGAAGTCCTCGGGGTCGATGGGGGAGCCGTCGCCGTAGTAGGTGTTGCGCGGCAGGTTCTCCTCGCCGAACTCCTCCAGCAGGACGTCGACCACGTCCGGGTCCTGGCTGGACACGTGGAACAGGTGGGCCTGGTTCATCCACACCTTTTCGCCGGTGGCGGGGTGCGTGGCCACTCCCTGGCACACCTGCCGGGTGCGCAGGTGCTCGTCGTCCACCCACTCGGCCTGGATCCCCACCGAGCGGCAGTACTCGTCCACCTCCTCGGGCGTCTCGGCCTGGAAGACGTTCTGCCAGGGGAGGTCCATCCACGGCGTGTAGTTGCGCACGTACATCACCCCCAGCCGCTCGAAGCGGTCGCGGATGCCGGCGGGGATGCGGTCGTACACGCGGCGGCTGTCGGCGATGGGGGTCTCGCCCCCGGTGGCGGCCACGATCAGCGACAGGAAGCCGATCTTCATGGGCCACGAGCGCGTGTAGGACATCTCCGTGTGGAAGGGGATGTGCTGGTCCGCGGGGTACTCGGTGGAGGTGTAGACGTTGCCCTTGACCTGCGTGCGCGGCGAGGAGCGGTAGGTGTAGGGAAGGAGCTCGCCGGAGGCCGAGAGCATGAAGCGCTGGAACTCGTCCACGTCGTCCACGCCGAAGCCGCGGAACAGGATGGCGCCGGCCTGCTGGAGGGTTTGCTCCACCCAGGGGCGGTTCTCGCCGGCCCAGTCGGCGAGCACCAGCCCCGGCGCGGCGGGGCTCACCACCACCGGGGCGGCGGGATGGCCGTCCAGGCGGGACGTCCGCACGCGGTCGTCGGGCGCGGGGGCGCTCCCGGGATGCTGCACGGACTCGTCGGCAACGCTCATCGTCTCACTCCACGGCGGTTGGGGTCGGTCCGGGCCCCGCGGAAAGGTGCGGCGGGGGGGCCCGGTACCCGGATGGATAAGCCCCCGCATGGATCCAGTCAAGCTCCGGTTGAAGTCGTCTCCAGGTCAAGTTAGTTTGCGTCACGTTTCGCCGTACGCCGCGGCCCGCCGCGCAGTCCCGAACCAGCAGCCCCGCCGAATGGAGAACGTAGAGAGCATCTACCCCCTCTCGCCCATGCAGCTCGACATCCTGCTCCGCTCGCTCCGGGCCCCGGAGCTGGCGGAGTACGCCGAGCAGGTCTGCTGGACGATGCGGGGCGACCTGGACGCTCCCGCCTTCGAGCGCGCGTGGGGTCTGCTCGCGGAGCGGCACCCGGTGCTGCGCACCGTCTTCTTCTGGAAGGGGCTGGACTCCCCCCTCCAGGTGGTGCGGAGCACGGTGGAGGTCGGGCTGGAGACGCTGGACTGGCGCGGCGTCCCGGCGGAGGAGGTGGAGGGGCGGATGGACGCCCTGGTGCGCGCGGAGCGGCGCGGCTTCGACCTGGAGGCGGCGCCGCTCTTCCGCGTGTCGTGCGCGCGCACGGGCGAGCGGGAGCACCGCTGCGTGTGGACCTGCCACCACCTCCTGCTGGACGGCTGGTCGGCGGGGCGCGCGCTGCGGGAGGTGTTCGCGCTGTACGACGCGCTCCGCCGGGGCGAGGACCCGGCGCTCCCCGCAGCGCCCCCGTTCCAGGCGTACATCTCCTGGCTCCAGGCGCAGCCGACGGAGCCGGCGGAGGCCTTCTGGCGCGCGGCCCTCGCAGGGGTGGAGGTCGCCTCGCCGCTCGACCCGGGCCCGCCCGGCGAGCCCGGCGGCCCGGGGACGGGCGGGCACGCGTCCGCGGCGATCCCCGCGGCGCGGCTGGAGCGTCTGGAGGAGGCCGCGCGGCGCCGGCAGCTCACCCTCAACACGCTGTTCCAGGGCGCGTGGGCGCTGCTGCTGGGCCGCTACCGGGGCGACGACGACGTGGTCTTCGGCGCGGTGTCGGCCGGGCGGCCGGCGGAGCTGCCGGAGGCGGAGGCGATGCTGGGCGTGTTCGTGGGGAGCGTGCCCGTGCGGGTGCGGCTGCGCCCGGACGCGGAGGCGGCCCCCTGGCTGCGGGAGATCCAGGCGGGGCAGGCGCGGGCGCGGCGCTTCGACCACTTTGCGCTCCAGCAGGTGCAGGCGTGGAGCGGGCTGCCGCCGGGGGAGCGGTTGTTCGACACGCTGCTCGTCTTCCAGAACTACCCGCTCCGCGAGGTGGAAAGCGCGCGGGTGGGTGGGCTGGAGGTGCGGGACCTGCGCGGCGTTCCCGCGGACACGGCGCTGGGGCACGCGCTGATGCTGGAGGTGGACGTGCGCGGGGAGGCCGGGCTGAGCCTGGCGTTCGACGGGGAGCGCTGGGACGCGGCGTCGGCCGGCCGCGCGCTGGAGCACCTGGGGGCGATCCTGGACGGCATCGCCGCCGACCCCGACGCGCGGCTCTGCGACCTGCCGCTGCTCTCCGCCGCGGAGGGAGCGCAGGTACTAGGGTCGTGGAACGCGACCGGCGCCGCCTACCCCGCCGACGTGTGCGTCCACGACCTGGTGGCCGCGCAGGCGGCGCGCACGCCGGAGGCGGCGGCCGTGGTGTTCGCGGGCGGCTCGCTGAGCTACGCGGAGCTGGAGCGGCGCGCCGGCCGGCTGGCACACTTCCTCGCGGGCCGCGGGGTGGGCCCCGACGTGCGCGTGGCCCTGTGCATGGAGCGCGGCCCGGACCAGGCGGTGGCGCTGCTGGCGGTGCTCATGGCCGGGGGCGCCTACGTGCCGCTGGACCCGGCGTACCCCCGGGAGCGGCTGGCCCACGTGCTCCGCGACTCCGGGGCGCGGGTGCTGCTGACGGAGGCGCACCTGGCGCCGGCGCTGCCGCCCTCCGCGGCGGACACGGTGGTGCTGGACGGCGTCCGGGAGCAGCTCGCGGCGCAGCCGCAGCACGCGCCGCGGACGGCGGTGGACCCGGAGAGCCTGGCGTACGTGATCTACACCTCGGGCTCCACCGGCACGCCCAAGGGGGTGGCGATGCCGCACCGCCCGCTGGTGAACCTCCTCGCCTGGCAGGAAGGGGCGTGGCGGGGGCCGCGCGCCGCGCGCACCCTGCAGTTCGCCGCGCTGGGCTTCGACGTGTCGTTCCACGAGGTCTTTTCCGCCTGGACCACGGGCGGCGCGCTGGTGCTGCTGCGCGAGGAGGAGCGGCGCGACCCGGACGCCCTGCTGCGCCGGGTGGAGGAGGACGGAGTGGAGCGCCTGTTCCTCCCCTGGGCGGCGCTGCAGCAGGTGGCCGAGCGCGCGACCGCGCTCGGCGTCGCGCCGCCGCGGCTGCGCGAGGTGGCGACGGCCGGCGAGCAGCTGCGCGTGACCCCGGCGATCCGCGCCTGGATGGAGGCGCTGGGTGCGCCGCTGCACAACCACTACGGCCCCTCCGAGACGCACGTGGTCACCGCGCTGGCGCTGGAGGGAGCGCCCGGCGGCTGGCCGCTGCTCCCGGCCATCGGGGGCGGGATCGCGAACACCCGCTGCTTCGTGCTGGACGCCTGGATGGAGCCCGCGCCCGCGGGGATCCCCGGGGAGCTGTACGTGGCGGGGGCGAGCCTGGCGCGGGGCTACCTGGACCGGCCGGAGCCCACGGCGGAGCGGTTCCTCCCCGACCCGTTCTCCGCGGAGGCGGGCGGGCGGATGTACCGCACGGGAGACCGGGTGCGCTGGCTGGCGGACGGGACGCTGGAGTTCCTGGGGCGGGTGGACCACCAGGTCAAGGTGCGCGGCTTCCGCGTGGAGCCGGGCGAGGTGGAGGCGGCGCTGGAGCGGCACCCGGGGGTGCGCGAGGCGGTGGTGCACGCGCGGGAGGATCCTGCCTTCGGCATGCCCGGGGACAGGCGGCTGGTGGGGTACGTGGTGCCGGCGGCGGGCGCCCGGGTGCGGGCCGCGGAGCTGCGGGAGCACCTGCTGGCGTCGCTCCCGGACTACATGGTGCCGGGCGCGTTCGTGGTGCTCGAGGCGCTTCCGCTCACCCCCAGCGGCAAGACCGACCGGCGGGCGCTCCCCGCGCCGGATCCCTCCGGCGCCGCGGAGCACGGGTACGCGGCGCCGCGCACCCCGGTGCAGGAGGTGCTCGCCGCTGCGTGGGCGGAGGTGCTGGGCGTGGAGCGGGTGGGGGTGGAGGACGACTTCTTCGCGCTGGGCGGGCACTCGCTGCTGGCGGCGCGCGTGGTGTCGCGCGTTCGCGACGCGCTGGGCCTGGAGCTGCCGCTCCCGGCGGTCTTCGCGGCGCCCACGGTCGCGGGGCTCGCGCGGCGCGTGGAGGCGCTGCTGCGCGAGGGGACCGGCGCCGAGGCGCCGCCGCTGGTGCCCGTCCCCCGCGACGGTGCGCCGCTCCCGCTGTCGTTCGCGCAGCAGCGGCTGTGGTTCATCCACCAAATGGAGCCGGACGGCGCCGCGTACAACCTCCCCTGCGCGCTGCGGGTGCGCGGACCGCTGGACCCCGGCGCGCTGGAGCGCGCGCTCACGGACGTGGCGCGCCGGCACGAGGCGCTGCGCACGCGCTTCCCGGAGCGGGGCGGAGTGCCGGTGCAGCTCGTCGAGCCCGCCCGGCCCGTGCGGCTGCCGCGGGTGGAGCTGGCGGGGCTTTCCGGGCCCGCGCGCGAGGCCGAGCTGTCGCGGCTGGCGGAGCGGGAGGCGCGGCGCCCCTTCGACCTGGCGGCGGGCCCGCTGCTGCGCGGGATGGTGGTGCGGCTGGGCGAGGACGACGCGGCGGTGCTGATCACCGTGCACCACGTGGTCGCCGACGGCTGGAGCGTGGGGATCCTGGTGCGCGAGGTGTCGGCGCTGTACGCCGCCCACGCGGGCGGCGGGGACGCGCGCCTCCCCGAGCTGCCGGTGCAGTACGCCGACTTCGCAGTGTGGCAGCGGGCGCGGCTGGCCGGGGAGGTGCTGGAGCGGCAGCTGGCCTGGTGGCGCGGGGAGCTGCGCGGCGCTCCGCCGCTGCTGGAGCTCCCGGCGGACCGGCCGCGCCCCGCGGCGATGGACGGCGCGGGGCGCCGGGTGGACTTCCGCGTGGACGCGGCCGTCGCCGCCGGGGTGCGGGCGCTGGCGCGGCGGGAGGGCGCCACGCCGTTCATGGCGCTGCTGGCGGCGTGGCAGCTCCTGCTGGCGCGCGCGTCGGGGCAGGAGGACGTGGTGGTGGGCACGCCGGTGGCGGGGCGGGACCGGCTGGAAACGGAGGGATTGATCGGCTTCTTCGTCAACACGCTGCCGCTGCGCGCCGACCTGTCGGGCGATCCCACCTTCGGCGAGCTGCTGCGGCGCGTGCGCGCGAGGACGCTGGAAGCGTACGCCCACCAGGAGCTCCCCTTCGAGCGGCTGGTGGAGGAGCTGGCGGGCGGGCGCAGCCGGGCGCACGCGCCGCTCTTCCAGGCGGTGTTCGCGCTGCGGCCCGCGGAGGCGGCGGAGCCGCGGCTGGGCGAGGCGGAGGTGACGGCGATGCCGGTGGCGGGCGTGTCCGCCAAGTTCGACCTGTCGCTGGGGCTCGCCGAGGACGCCGACGGCGCGCTGGTGGGCGGGCTGGAGTACGCCACGGCGCTCCGCGAGCCCGCGACCGCGGCGCGCATGGCCGCGCACTACGCGACGCTGCTGGCGGGGATCGCCGCCGATCCCGGCGCGCGGGCCTGGGCGCTCCCGCTGATGGACGCGGCCGAGCGGCGCCGGGTGCTGGCGGAGGGGCACGGCCCGGAGCGCGCGCCGGCGGCGGAGTGCGTGCACGAGCTGGTCGCGCGGCAGGCGGAGCGCACGCCGGACGCGCCGGCGCTGGTGTTCCGCGGCGCCGCGCTGACCTACGCGGAGCTGGAGCGCCGGGCCAACCGCCTCGCCCACCGCCTGCGCGCGCACGGCGTGGGGCCGGAGGCGCGCGTGGGCGTGTGCCTGGAACGCACCCCGGAGCTGGTCGTGGCGCTGCTGGCCGTGCTCAAAGCCGGCGGAGCGTACGTCCCGCTGGACCCGGCGTACCCGCGGGCGCGCCTGGACGCCATGGTGGAGGACGCGGGCGTCGCCCTGGTGCTCACCTCCACGGCGCTGGCCGGCCTCCTCCCGCGCGGCGTCGCCGCGCTCGCGCTGGACGCCACCGACGTCGGCGGGGAGCCGGACGCCGCGCCGGAGAGCGGCGTGGGCCCGGACAACCTGTCGCACGTGATCTTCACCTCCGGCTCGACCGGGCGGCCCAAGGGGGTGATGATCCGCCACGGCGCCGTCGCCGCGCTGCTTCACTGGCTCCGCGAGACCGTGTCCGACGAGGAGCGCTCGGCGGCGCTGTTCTCCACCTCCGTCAGCTTCGACGTTTCGGTCGCCGAGCTGTTCGGCACGCTGGCCTGGGGCGGCACGCTGGTGCTGGCGGAGAACGCGCTGGAGCTGGCGACGCTGGGGGAGCCGGTCGTGCTGGCGAGCATGGTCCCCACCGCCGCGGCGGAGCTGCTGCGCTCCGGCGGGATCCCCGCATCCGTGCGGACGCTCAACCTGGGCGGCGAGCCGCTGCCGGCCGACCTGGCCCGCGGACTGTACGCGCTGGGCACGGTGGAGCGCGTCGCCAACCTGTACGGGCCCACCGAGGACACCACCTACTCCACGTACGCGCGCGTGGAGCGCGGCGCCGACGTGGTGACGCTGGGCCGCCCTCTCCCCGGGACGCGGGCGTACGTGCTGGACGGGGCGATGGAGCCGGTGCCGCCCGGCGTCGTGGGCGAATTGTACCTGGCCGGCGACGGGCTGGCGCGGGGGTACGCCGGCCGCCCGGAGCTCACCGCCGAGCGCTTCCTGCCGGACCCCTGGGGACCCGCGGGCTCCCGCGCGTACCGGGTGATGGACCGCGTGCGCCGCCGCCCCGACGGCGAGCTGGAGTACCTGGGCCGCGTGGACCAGCAGGTCAAGGTGCGCGGCTTCCGCATCGAGCCGGGGGAGATCGAGGCCGCGCTGCGCGCGCACCCCGCCGTCCGCGAAGCGGCGGCCGTGGCCCGCGAGGATGCCGCGGGCGACCGGCGCATCGTCGCCTACGTGGTCGCCGCGGACGGCGCTCCCGCCGCGGCGGAGCTGCGGGCGCACCTCCGGGAGCACGTCCCGGAGTACATGGTCCCCTCCGCCTTCGTCGCGCTGGACGCGCTCCCGCTCACCCCCGGCGGCAAGCTGGACCGGCTGGCCCTCCCCGCGCCTGCGGACGCGCCGGCCGGGGCGGACGCGGACCCCGCGGACGCGCCGCGCGGGCCGGTGGAGGAGCTGGTGGCGGGGATCTTCGCGGAATTGCTGGGCGTGGAGCGCGTCGGCGCCCGCGACGACTTCTTCGAGCTGGGCGGACACTCGCTGCTGGCGGCGCGCCTCGCGGCGCGCGTGCGCGAGGCCTCCGGGGTGGAGCTGCCGGTGGGGACGCTGTTCGAGGCGCCCACGGCGGCGGCGCTCGCCGGGCGCGTGGAGGCGCTGCGGGGCGCCCCCACCGACGCCGCGCCCCCGCCGCTGGTCCCCGTCCCCCGCGACGGCTCGGCGCTGCCGCTCTCGGCGGCGCAGCAGCGGCTCTGGCTCCAGCACCAGGTGGCGCCGGCGAGCTACAACCTGGCCGCCGCGCTCCGCCTGCGCGGCGAGCTGTCGGCGGAGGCGCTGCGCGGCGCGCTGGAGGCCGTGGTGGCGCGGCACGAGGTGCTCCGCACGCGGCTCGTGCTGGAGGACGGCGCGCCGGTGCAGGTGGTGGAGCCCGCCCGACCCTTCGCGCTCCCGGCGGTGGACCTGGCGCCCTTCCCGGAGGCCGAGCGCGAGGCGGCGCTCGCGCGGTACGCGGCCGAGGAGGCCGCGCGCCCCTTCGACCTGGAGGCGCCGCCGCTGCTGCGCGCCGCCCTCCTGCGGCTGGGGCCGAGCGTGCACGTGCTCCTCCTCACCCTCCACCACGTGGCCGCGGACGGGTGGTCGGAGGCGGTGCTGGTGCGCGAGCTGGGCGCGCACTACCTGGCCCGGATTTCCGGCGGCGGCGCCGCGCTCCCCCCGCTCGCGCTCCAGTACGGGGACTACGCGGTGTGGCAGCGCCGCGTGGACGCGGGCGCGGCGAGGCAGCGGAAGCTGGAGTTCTGGAGCCGCGCGCTGGCCGGCGCTCCCGCGGCGCTGGAGCTCCCCGCCGACCGCCCCCGGCCGCCGGTGCCCAGCTTCCGCGGCGACACCTTCCGCTTCCGCATCGACGCGCCCCGCGCGGCCGTGCTGCGGGCGCTGGCGCGGCGGGAGGACTGCACGCCGTTCATGGTGCTCCTGGCCGGCTTCGACGCCTGGCTGCACCGCTGCACCGGGCAGGACGACCTGGTGGTGGGGACGCCGCTGGCCGGGCGCGACCACCCGGCGCTGGAGCCGCTGATCGGGTGCTTCATCAACGTGCTCCCCGTGCGCGTGCGGGTGGACGGCGGCGAGGGGTTCCGCGCGCTGCTCCGCCGCGTGCGCGCCGCGCTGCTGGACGCGTACCCCGCCGGGGACGTGTCCTTCGACCGGATCGTGGATGCGGCGGGGATGGCGCGCGACGCCAGCCGGAGCCCGCTGGTGCAGGTGCTCTTCGCCCTCCAGAACACGCCGCTGGAGCGGTTGGATCTCCCCGGGCTGGCGGCGGAGCCGGTGGAGGTGGCGGGGCGGAGCTCGCGCTACGACCTGAGCGTGTACCTGCGCGAGGAGCCGGACGGCGCCCTGGGCGCGCTGGTGGAGCTCGCCACGGACCTGTACGACCGCGGCACCGTGGAGCGCTGGATGGGGCACTTCGCGCGCCTGCTGGACGCCCTCGCCGCGGACCCGGAGCGCCCGGTGGGCGACGCGGAGCTCCAGGACCCGGCGGAGCGCGAGCAGCTCGTCCGCGGCTGGAACGCCGCGGAAGTCCCGCTGGACCCCGCGGCCACGCTCCCCGCGCTCTTCGCCGCGCAGGTCCGCCGCGCTCCCCACGCCGCGGCGCTGGTGGCCGGCGGCGAGCGATGGAGCTACGCCGATCTGGAGCGCCGCGCGGACGGCATCGCCCGCCGCCTGGCCGCGCTCGGCGTAGGGCCGGAGGTGCGGGTGGGGCTGCTCCTGGAGCGCGGCGCGGAGATGGTCGCGGCGATGCTCGGCGTGCTGGCGGCCGGCGGCGCGTACGTCCCCCTGGACCCGGAGTACCCGGCGGAGCGGCTCGCCTTCATGCTGGCCGACAGCGGCGCGCGGGTGCTGGTGACGCAGGCGGGGCTGGAGGGGAGGGCGGCGGGGTTCGGGGGGGAGATCGTGGTGTGCGACGGGACCCCCCTCCCCCCGGCCCCCTCCCCCGCAAGGGGGGAGGGGGAGAACGACACCCCTGAAGCCGAGGGACGGGAAGCCCTCCCCCAGGATTGGGGGAGGGTGGCGAGCCTAAGCGAGCCGGGAGGGGGCCCACTCGCCGGCGCCAGCTCGGTGCATGCTGAGCACGCCGCAGTTCTCCCCTCTCCCCTTGTGGGAGAGGGGCCGGGGGTGAGGGGTAAGAATGGCGCGCCGGAGCCCGTCCTGTTCCCTGACTCCGCGGCGTACGTCATCTACACCTCGGGCTCCACGGGCCAGCCCAAGGGCGTCGTCGTTTCGCACGCCAGCGTCGCGGCGTTCTTCGCGGCCATGACCGAGCGGGTGGGCGCGGAGCCGGCGACGTGGCTGGCGGTCACCAGCATCGCCTTCGACATCTCCGTGCTGGAGATCCTGTGGACGCTGTCGCGGGGATCGAAGGTGGTGCTCCGGGGCCCCGGTCCGCGCGCGGCCGCGGCTCCCGGTCTCCGGCCGGGCGCGCCGCCGACGGCGTTCAGCCTGTTCTACTTCGCCGCGGGGGAGCGGGGGGGCGGGCGCGCCGGGTACCGGCTCCTGCTGGAGGGGGCGCGGTGGGCGGACCAGAGCGGCTTCGAGGCGGTGTGGACGCCGGAGCGCCACTTCCACGCCTTCGGCGGGCAGTACCCGAATCCCTCCGTCACCAGCGCGGCGCTGGCGACCATCACCGAGCGGGTCCGCCTGCGCGCCGGGAGCGTGGTCCTCCCGCTGCACGACCCCATCCGCGTGGCGGAGGAGTGGGCCGTGGTCGACAACCTTTCCGACGGCCGCGTGGAGGTGTCGTTCGCCTCGGGGTGGCACGCCGACGACTTCGTCCTGGCGCCGGAGCGCTTCGGGCGGCGGCGCGAGGCGATGTTCGAGGGGATCGAGGAGGTGCGCCGCCTGTGGCGCGGGGAAACGACGGAGCGCGTGGGGGGGAGCGGGGCCACGGTGCAGGTGCGGACGCTGCCGCGGCCGGTGCAGCCGGAGCTCCCCGTGTGGGTGACGACCGCGGGGAGCCCGGACACCTTCCGCCAGGCCGGAAGGATCGGCGCCCACCTGCTGACGCACCTGCTTGGGCAGAGCGTGGAGGAGCTGGCGGAGCGGGTCCGCGCATACCGCGAGGGGCGCCGCGAGGGCGGCCACGACCCGGCGTCGGGGCGCGTCGCGCTGATGCTGCACACCTTCGTGGGCGACGACGACGCGGAGGTGCGGGCGACGGTGCGCGGCCCCTTCCGCGAGTACCTGCGCACCTCGTTCGACCTGGTGCTGCGGATGGCCGGGCGCGCCGCCGCCGACCCGTCCACCCTGGCCCCCGCGGACGTGGAGGCGATGCTGGACGCCGCCTTCGAGCGCTTCTACCGCACCAGCGGGCTGATGGGGACGCCGGACGCCTGCCTGGCGACGGTGCGGCGGGTGCGGGCCGCGGGGGTGGACGAGGTCGCCTGCCTGGTGGACTTCGGGGTGGACGACGGCCGGGTGCTGGCGAGCCTGGACCTGCTGCGCGGCGTGATGGAGGCGGACCGCGCCGCGCCCGCCCCCTCCGCCGCGAGCGACGAGCTCCCGCTCGCCGACCAGATCCGCGCCGAGGGCGTCACCCACCTGCAGTGCACCCCGTCGCTGGCGGGGATGCTGGCGCGCGACCCGGACACGCTGCGCGCGCTCGGCGGGCTGGAGTGCATCCTCCTGGGCGGCGAGACCCTCCCGCCGGCGCTGGCGGCGCGGCTCCGCGAGGCCGGTCCGGCGCGCATCCTCAACCTGTACGGCCCCACCGAGGCCACGGTGTGGGCGACGTCGCACGAGGTGGAGGACGCGGCGGGGCCGGTCCCCATCGGGCGGGCGCTCGCCGGCACGCGGGCGTACGTGGTGGACGCGCGGCTGAACCCGGTTCCCGTGGGCGTGGAGGGGGAGCTGCTGCTCGCCGGGGCGGGGGTGGCGCGCGGCTACCTGGGGAGGGCGGAGCTGACGGCGGAGCGCTTCGTCCCCGACCCGTTCGCCGAGGAGGCGCACGCCGGGGCGCGGGCGTACCGCACCGGCGACCGGGCCCGCCGGCGCGCGGACGGGACACTGGAGTTCCTGGGCCGCGCCGACCGCCAGCTCAAGGTGCGCGGCTTCCGCATCGAGCCGGGGGAGGTGGAGGCCGCGCTGGACGCGCACCCCGGCGTGCGCGAGAGCGCGGTGGAGGCGGTGGAGGACGGGGCCACCGGGGAGTGGCGCCTGACGGCGTACGTGGTCCCCGCCGCGGACGGGGGGACGCGCCCGCTGCTCCCCCCCGCGCCCGAGGAGCGGGAGCGCATCCTCGCCGGCCGCCCGCGCTTCACCCTGCCGGACGGCACCGTGGTGGCGCACCAGCGGGACGCCGTCACCCGCGGGCTGTACCACGAGATCTTCGAGGACGAGGTGTACCTGCGCCACGGGATCGAGCTGGGGCCGGGGGCGCGGGTGGTGGACGTGGGCTCCAACATCGGGATGTTCACGCTGTTCGCCCACACGCGGGCGCCGGGCGTCCGCACCTGGTCGTTCGAGCCCATCCCCGACACCTTCGCGGCGCTGCGCGCCAACACCGCGCTGTACGGGCTGGACGCGCGGGTGTTCGACGTGGGGCTGGCGGACGCGGAAGGGACGGCGGAGTTCACCTTCTACCCGGGCTCCTCCGGCCTGTCGGGCCGCTACGCCGACGTGGCGCGCGACCGCGAGACGGTGCGCTCCGCCATCCGGAGCTGGGCGCGCGAGGCGGGCGGGAGCGACCCCGGCGCGGGCGAGGTGGACGCCTTCCTGGACGACCGCTTCCGCGCGGAGGTGTTCGTCCGGCCGCTGCGGACGCTTTCGGCGGTGATCCGGGAAGAGGGGATCGAGCGCATCGACCTGCTCAAGGTGGACGTGGAAAAGAGCGAGTACGACGTGCTCCGCGGGATCGAGGACGAGCACTGGCCGCGGATCCGGCAGGTGGCGATGGAGGTGGACACGGACGAGCTGCTGGAGCGGGTGAGCGCGCTGCTGGAGCGGCACGGCTTCGAGCTGCTGGTGGACCGCCAGCCCATCGTGGCGGAGGACCCGGAGGGGGAGTACGTGTACATGCTCTACGGCAAGAGGGCGGGGGACGGGGCGCCGCTGCGCCGCACCCCGCCCGGCGCCCCCGCCGCGCGCCCGGCTCCTCCCACGGCGGCGGAGCTGCGGGCATACCTGGCGGGGCGCCTCCCGGACTCCATGGTGCCCTCGCACTTCGTGGCGCTGGAGCGGATGCCGCGCACCCCCGGCGGCAAGACGGACCGCGCGGCGCTCGCCCGCGCCGGGGCGCCGCTCCCCGCGGCCGCGGCGGCCGGGTACGCTGCGCCGCGCAACGCGCTGGAGCGCACCATCGCCGAGGTGTGGCGGGGGGTGCTGGGGGTGGATCGGGTGGGGATCCGCGACAACTTCTTCGAGCTGGGAGGGACGTCGGTGGGGCTGGCGGCGGTGCACCAGGCGCTCTCGGAGCGGCTGGACCGGCCGGTGGCGGTGGTGGAGCTGTTCCGCCACTCCACCGTGGCCGCGCTGGCGGAGCACCTGTCCGCGGAGGGCGGCGCGGCCGCGCCTGCCCACGCCGGGGCGCACGACCGCGCCGAGCGCCAGCGCCGCGCCCGGGAGGCGCGCCGGCCGCAGCGTCCCGGCCGCTCCGGGGAGCCCCGATGAGCCCGCTCCCGCCGGTGCCCGAGGCCTTCCGGAACCGCACGCTCCGCCTGCCCAACGACTACGAGATCGTCTACCAGAGCAAGGCGGAGGCGCGCTACTTCTACCACGACATCTGGGAGAAGCGCGTGTACCTGCGCCACGGCTTCACGCTGGGGGACGGGGACTGCGTGTTCGACGTGGGCGGGAACATCGGCCTGTTCACGCTGTTCGTGCACTCGCTGGGACACCGGGTGGACTCGTTCACCTTCGAGCCGGCGCCGCGCGTCTACGAGATCCTGCGCGTCAACGCGTCGCGCTACGCGCCGCGGGCCAAGCTGTTCAACTACGGGATCTCGGACCGGCCGGGGGAGGCGGAGTTCACCTTCTACCCCAACAGCCCGGGGATGTCCACGTTCCACCCGCGGCTGGCGGACGAGCGCGAGACGCTGCTGGCGATCATGGAAAACCAGCTGCGCGAGGGGATGGAGGGGATGGAGCGGGTGATGAGGCACGCGGACGACCTGCTGGAAGAGCGCTTCCGCGCCGAAACGTTCCGCTGCGCCCTGCGCCCGCTCTCGCAGGTGATCTACGAGAACCGGGTGGAGCGCATAGACCTGCTCAAGGTGGACTGCCAGAAGAGCGAGCTGCAGGTGCTGGAGGGACTCGACGAGGCCGACTGGCCCAGGGTCCGCCAGGTGGTGCTGGAGGTGCACGACCTGGACGGCGCGCTGTCCCGCGTCGCCGGCCTGCTGGACGACCGCGGCTTCCAGGTGGTCGCCGAGCAGGACGACATGTACGAGGGCTCGCACCTGTACAACCTGTACGCGCGGCGCTCCCGCGGCGCG
>JBEVLE010000078.1:0-12231 GCA_040509335.1 Longimicrobiaceae bacterium
GAGGGATTTCGGCCCGAAGGGGCGAGACCCGGCGGCAGTTTGCCGGGGCTCGACTCCGTTACGCACGGTTGTTTCGTGCGTTACGGAGCCGAAGCCCGACCCCGGCGCCAGCCGGGGGCACGCCCAACCCCGCAGTCCGAGCTGTTCCCGCAGTCAAAGCAGTTCAAAGCGGCTTGCGCAGAACCAAACACGCCAGGTACGGCTTGCGGCACTCCGCCAGCGGACGAGGCGGCGACAGAAAGATCCGCGAGAGCGGGTAGTACCAGAGACCCCAGACGAGCTTCTGGAGGCCGGTGCGGTTGACGTAGTGGGCCATGCGCGTGTGCGGGTCGGCGGAGAAGCGGCGCTCCTCCACGAACTCCAGCGACGCCACCTCCAGCCCGGAGGGAGCCACGATGCCGCGGTGCAGCGTGGCCTCGTCGTAGAAGCGCTGGAAGAAGATGGGCTCGCCCCCCTCCGCTTCGCGCTCGTACACCGCGCCGGCGCGGTACTCGGCGAAACCCTCGCGGGCGAAGGGGACGGTGAGCACGGCCACGCCGCCGGGCGCCAGCACGCGCCCCAGCTCGCGCGCGGCGGGGACGTCGCCGTCGGTCTCGGGAGCGATGTGCTCGAACACGCTCACCGAGGTGACCAGGTCGAAGGCGCCGTCCGGGTACCGCAGCGCCCGCGCGTCCGCCGGCTCCGCGGCGAGGTTCGCCAGCTCCAGCTGCTCCGCGGCGGAGCGCGCCCAGCGCACCTCGTCGTCCACGATGTCGGTGGCGCGGACCGTCGCGCCGGGGAGCGCGGCGGCCAGCGTGACCGGGAGGAGCTTGGGGCTGGACAGGTCGAGGACGGCGCGGGGGGCGGGCATGAAGCGCCGCACGGCCGCCAGCGCGAACTCCAGCTCCCGCCAGCGCACGTAGTCGATGGGGGTCAGCCACGCGACCAGGTTGGGAGGATAGCGCACCAGCCCGGCCAGGCGGCGCAGCTTGCCGCGCAGGGGGCGGGGCCAGCGCGAGCCCAGCCGGACGCCCAGCCGGTACGCGCTCCACAGGTCCAGCCCCGCGCGCGGGCTCACCGGGCCCCTCCCGCGGGGGCGGGGAAGGAGCCGTCCGCGCGCAGCCGGTCGCGCACCACCTGCGCGAACAGGCGGTAGCCCGCCGCGTTGTAGTGCGAGCTGCAGTCGGCGAACAGCGTGCACGGGTCGGCGGCGGGGCCCAGGCGGCGGAGCATCTCCGGGCCCGCGTGCAGCACGGGGACGCCGCCGCGCGCCAGGGCGTCGGCGAGCGGCTGGTCGGGCCAGCGTCCCGTGCGGCGGGCGTACACCAGGTCGCGGCCCACGGGCATCAGCACCACCAGCGGCCGCCGCCCGTCGGCCGCGGCCTCGCGGGCGAAGGCGGCGAGGATCGCGGCGGTCAGCGCGAGCCCGCCGGCCGGGTGCCGCGGGTCGTAGAAGGCGAGGTGGCGCGGGACCCCGGCGAGCTGCGCGCGGACGTGGAAGTCGCCGAGGGCCCAGCGGACCAGCGCCGCGGTGTAGGGGAAGCCGGGCCGGGGGCGCGCCAGGAACGCGTCGTGGGCCAGGAAGCGCTCCGGGTGGTCCGGGAGGGCGCGGAGGTCGGCCGCGGTGCGCACGGGGACGGGGACCAGGCGCAGCCCGCCGCCCGGGGCCAGCAGGAAGCGCGGCTTGAAGTACAGCTCCTGGTCCGGGTACAGGAGGACGCGGTACTGGTTGACGTTGCGGAGGACGTTCTCCGAGATGTGCCCCAGGATCACCACCGGCGCGCGGTCCAGGCCGCGCTGCGCGCGGGCCAGCATCAGCGCCTGGTCCGAGCCGGAGGCGCCGACCCCGTAGTTGGCGACGCGGCACCCCAGCTCCACCCCCAGGACGTGCGGGTACGCGCCGTCCGGGCTCACCTCGGAGCCGGCGGTGAACGACTCGCCGTAGGCCGCGGCGCAGGCGGGCGCGGTGTCCGGGAACGCCGGGTCGGGGCGCGGCTGGAGCTTCGCCACCCGCCCGGCGCCGTCGACGGCCGGGCCCCACCCCAGGAGCGGGTTGCGGTGCGCCAGCCAGTAGCGGACCTGCGCGTCCGACAGCCGCGGGAGCTGCGCCATCCACCCGCGCCGCACCAGTACGCCGCACGCGATGGCGGAAGCCGCCTCGGCGAAGGCGAGGACCAGCGCCACCAGGATCGCGGAAAAGAGCAGCTGCTTGCGGCGCATGGGACGGCTGGTGGAGGGAGGCGGCGCGGGGCGTGAGATTAACCGTCCCGGCGCCGTCCGCAAGGGCCCCGCTCCCCCCCGGACGCGGGCCTCCGGCCTTGCGTGCGCGCGGGAACGGACTATTCTCCACCCTCTGCTCCCGGACGCCTCCACGCAGGCCCCGCCGGCTCCGCCCGCTCCGACCGGTGCTCCCGCGGCGGCGCCGCCGGCGAGCCCCCGCATCCGCCCCGATTCGCCGGCAAAGGACATGGCCCTCCGAGACGTCGCCGCCCGCCTGGGGATCATGGGCGAGCTGCTCAGCTTCCTGTGGCAGCGCAGGCTGTGGTGGCTGATCCCCATGGTGCTGATGCTCCTGGTCCTCGGCACCCTCCTGGTGTTCGCCCAGGGGTCGGCCGCCGCGCCCTTCATCTACACCCTGTTCTAGGGGCCGCGTGGACGCCCCGGGTGCCGCCGCGCCGGTCCTCCTCGCGCTCGTGGGATATTCCTGCGGGAGCGTCCTCGCGGCCGGCTCCCGCAGGATCGTCCCGGGCCCGGGCGACCTCGCCGCGGTGGCCGCGCTCTGGGCCTCCCTGCTCCTGGGGAGCGCGGGGCAGGGACGGTGGCCCGCCGCCGCCGCCGGCCTCGTCGCGGGGGCCGCGCTGGGGATCGCGGGGACGGTGCTCCGGCGGGGCGAGGCGGGCCGCCCGGACGCGGACGGCGGCGCGGAGGACAAGGAAGGGACCGGGGCGTGGGCGGCCTGGAAGCGCTTCGCCGCGCGGATGGGGAGCTTCCAGGGGCGCATGCTGATGGGCTTCTTCTACTTCGTCGTGCTCCCCCCCTTCGCGCTCCTGGCCCGCCTGCGCGGCGAGGGGCGGCCGGACGGGGCCGCGGCGACCTTCTGGCTGCCGCGCCCGGCGGCCTCCGCGGAGCTGCGCCGGGCGCGCGACCAGTTCTGATGCACGTCCTGGGGATCTCCTGCTTCTACCACGACGCGGCGGCGGCGCTGGTGCGCGACGGCGTCGTGGTGGCCGCGGCCGAGGAGGAGCGCTTCAGCCGGCGCAAGCACGACCCGCGGTTCCCCCGCCGGGCCGTGGACTTCTGCCTGGAGCACGCGGGGATCGCGGCGGGCGACCTGGACTACGTGGTGTTCTACGAGAAGCCGCTCGTCAAGTTCGAGCGCATCCTCACCACGGCCCTGCGGTCCTTTCCGCGCTCGTGGAAGAGCTTCGGCGAGTCCATGGTCGCCTGGCTGGACGAGAAGCTGTGGATCAAGGCCGTCATCCAGAAGGAGCTGGGGATTGCGGCGGAGCGCATCCTCTTCACCGAACACCACACCGCGCACGCGGCGAGCGCCTTCTTCTGCTCGCCCTTCGCGAGCGCCGCGGTGCTGACGGTGGACGGGGTGGGGGAGTGGACCACCACCGCCGCGGGGACGGCCACCGCCGCGTGGGAGCTGGGCGGGCGCAACGCGATCCACCTCACGCACGAGACGCGCTTTCCGCACTCGCTGGGGCTGCTGTACTCCGCGTTCACCGCGTGGCTGGGCTTCGAGGTGAACGAGGGGGAGTACAAGGTGATGGGGATGGCCCCGTACGGGGAGCCCCGGTACCAGGACCGCGTCCGCAGGGTGGTGCGGGTGGCGGCGGACGGCTCGTTCCGGCTGGAGATGGAATACTTCGCCTTCCACCGGTCCTCCGAGCACAGCTACTCCGCCCGGTTCGTGGACCTCTTCGGGCCGCCGCGCGACCCGCGTGCGGAGTTCGTCACCCGCCTCACCCACCCGGGGCGCGCCGCGGACCCGCGCGAGCTGGAGCGCAACCAGTACTACGCGGACGTGGCGGCGAGCATCCAGCGGGTGGTGGAGGACGCGCTGGTGGCGATGGCGGCGCACCTGCGGCGCACCACCGGCGAGACCCGGCTGTGCATGGCGGGCGGGGTGGCGCTCAACAGCGTCGCCAACGGCCGCATCCTGCGCGAAGCGGGGTTCGATGAGCTGTACGTGCAGCCCGCGGCGGGGGACGCCGGCGGGGCGGTGGGCGCGGCGCTGTACGCGTACCACGTGGTGCTGGGGATGCCGCGGGCGTACGTGATGGAGCACGCCTACCTGGGCAGGGAGTACGGCGAGGACGAGACCCGGGCGTTCCTGGACGCGCGCGGCGTCCGCTACGAGGTGTACGACGACGAGGGCCGCATGCTGGACCGCCTGGTGGACGACCTGCTGGACGGCCGGGCGATCGGGTGGTCGCAGGGCCGCTTCGAGTGGGGGCCGCGCGCGCTGGGGAACCGCAGCATCCTCGCCGACCCGCGGCGCGAGGAGATGAAGGCCGTGGTCAACGAGAAGATCAAGTTCCGCGAGCCCTTCCGGCCCTTCGCCCCGGCGGTCCTGGAGGAGCGCGCGGGCGACTTCTTCGACGGGATCCCCGACCCGGCGCGGCACTGGACCGCCCGCTTCATGCTCGCGGTGCTCCCCTGGAAGGAGTCGGAGGGGCGGCTCGCCCCGGCGGTCAACCACCTGGGGACGGGGCGCCTGCAGACGGTGCGCAGGGAATGCAATCCACGCTTCCACGGGCTGATCTCGCGCTTCGGCGAGGCGACCGGGGTCCCGGTGCTCATGAACACCAGCTTCAACCTCCGCGGCGAGCCCATCGTCGCCACCCCCGCGGACGCCTTCGGCACCTTCAGCCGCAGCGGGCTGGACGTGCTGGTGCTCGGCAGCGTCGTGGTGCGCCGGTGAGGCCCGCGGCCGCGGCCCCGCGCGGGGCGGAGCGCATCCCCACCCTGGACGGGTGGCGCGGCGTCGCGATCGCCATGGTGGTGGTCGCCCACGCGGCCGGTCCGCTCCTCCACGCCGGGAAGCTGCCGCCGGGGTGGGTGCACGCCGTGTACCTGGGCCGGTACGGGGTGGCGCTCTTCTTCGGGCTGAGCGGCCTGCTCATCTGCACGCGCCTGCTGGACGAGCTGCGCGCCACGGGGCGGATCGGGCTGGGCGGCTTCTACCTGCGCCGCGGCTTCCGCATCCTGGTCCCTGCGGCGGCGTACCTGGCGGCCGTGGGCATCCTCGGTGTCCTGGGGATCCTCCCGGTCGATCCGCGCGAGTGGTGGTCGGCGCTGCTGTTCTTCCGCAACTACGTGCCGGTGTTCTTCGACGGGGGGGCGGGGCGCTACACGGGGCACTTCTGGTCGCTGGCGGTGGAGGAGCACTTCTACCTCCTGTTTCCGCTCCTGCTGGCCTGGCGCGGGGGACGGCGGTGCCTCCCCTGGCTGCTCGCCGCGGCGGGGGCGACGGCGGCGTGGAGGTACCTGGACGGGCACCACCACTGGGGGGCGGGGTGGCTGGGGCTGGCCCCGTACACCGCGGAGTACCGCACCGACGTCCGCCTGGACGGGCTGCTGTGGGGGTGCGTGATGGCGCTGCTCCTGCACGATCCGGCGCGGCGCGCCCTGCTGGCGCGCGCGCTGCGGCCCGCCGCCTGGGCGTGCGTGGCCGCGGTGTACGCGGCGCTGGTGTGGCTGGCGTGGCCTGGCTTCCTGTGGAGCGCGCTCCTGGTGCCGCCCCTGCTTGCGGGCACCGTGCTGCACCCGCGCGCGCTCCCCGCGCGGGTGCTGGAGTGGGAGCCGCTCCGCCGCCTGGGCGCGGTCTCGTACAGCCTGTACCTGTGGCACATCCTGTTCATGCCGCAGATGGCGGAGGGCGCCCCGCTGGGCGTGCTCCAGGCGTTCCCGCTGAACGTGGCGTGCGCCTTCGCCATGGCGGCGGCGAGCCGCCGCTGGGTGGAGCTCCCCGCCCTCCGCGCCGGGGAGCGGGCCATGGCGCGCCTGCGGGAGCGCCGCCGGCCGGCGCCGCGCCGCGCGCGCATGCGGGCGGCGGGCGCGTAGATGTGCGGGATCGCGGGGGAGCTGGCGTTCCACGGGGCCGCGCCCGTCGTCCGGGAGCGGGTGGACGCGATGCGCGACGCCATGGCGCACCGTGGGCCGGACGGCGCGGGGACGTGGGTGTCCGAGGACGGCGCCGTGGGGCTGGGGCACCGCCGCCTCGCCGTGATCGACCTGTCCGGCGCCGCGGCGCAGCCCATGGCCGGCGGGGACGGGCGGCTGCGCCTGGTCTTCAACGGCGAGATCTACAACCACGCCGAGCTGCGGCGCGAGCTGGAGCGCGCGGGGCACCGCGCCTGGCGCACGGACCACTCGGACACCGAGGTGATCCTGCACGCCTTCGAGGCGTGGGGGATGGACATGCTCCACCGCTTCCGGGGGATGTGGGCCTTCGCGCTGTGGGACGACCGCCGCCGTGAGCTGTGGCTGGTTCGCGACCGCGTGGGCGTCAAGCCGCTGTACTACGCCCTGCACCCCGGCGGGCTGGTGTTCGCATCGGAGATCAAGGCGCTTCTGCGGCACCCCGCGCTCCCCCGCGCCGTGGACGAGGTGGCGCTGTACCACTACCTGTCGTTCCTGGCGACGCCCGGGCCGGACACCCTGTTCGCCGGGGTGCGCAAGCTCCCCGGGGGGTGCCTGCTGCGCGTGGACGCCGAGGGGCGGGTGGAGGAGCGCCGCTGGTGGGACGTGTGGGACCACGTGCGGCCGCTGCGCGGCGCGAGCGACGGCGAGCTGGCGGAGCGCGTGCTGCACGAGCTGACGGAGGCCGTCCGCCTGCGCAGGGTGAGCGACGTGCCGGTGGGCGTGTTCCTTTCCGGCGGGATCGACTCCAGCGCCAACGCCGCCCTGTTCTCCGCGGACCGCGCGGGGCCGGTGAAGACCTTTTCCATCGGCTACGCCGGCGACCACCCCAGCGCCCCCGACGAGCTGGGCCACGCCCGCCGCGTGGCCGCGGCGCTGGGGACCGAGCACCACGAGCGGCGGCTTTCCGAGGACGACCTCGTCGGCTTCCTCCCGGAGATGGTCCGCCTCCAGGACGAGCCGGTCGCCGACCCGGTGTGCGTGCCGGTGCACTTCCTGGCGCGGATGGCGAGGGCGGAGGGGGTGGTGGTGGCGCAGGTGGGGGAGGGCGCGGACGAGCTGTTCTGGGGGTACCCCGGCTGGAAGCGCGCGCTGGAGCTGGAGCGCTGGAACGCGCTCCCCGTGCCGGCGGCCGCGAAGCGCGCGGGCCTGCTGGCGCTGCGCGCGGGCGGCAAGGGGCGCTCGCACCCGTACGAGCTGCTGCGGCGCGGCGCGGCCGGGCTGCCCCTGTTCTGGGGCGGGGCGGAGGCCTTCGGGGAGGCGCGCAAGCGAGCGCTGCTCTCCCCGGCGCTCCTCCGGCGGCTCCCCGCGGGGCTCACCTCGTGGGAGGCGGTCCGGCCGGTGCGGGAGCGCTTCCTGGAGGCGGCGTGGGAGCCGTCGCCGCTGCACTGGATGTCGTACCTGGACCTGCGGATGCGCCTCCCGGAGCTGCTCCTCATGCGCGTGGACAAGATGTGCATGGGCGCCGGGGTGGAGGGGCGGGTCCCCTTCCTGGACCACCGGCTCGTGGAGCTCGCCTTCAGCATCCCCGCCGCGGCGAAGACGCGCGGGGGCGACCTCAAGCACCTGCTCAAGAGGGCGGTGCGCGGCGTCGTCCCGGACGAGGTGATCCGCCGCCCCAAGCAGGGCTTCGGCGTGCCCGTGCAGGAGTGGTTCTCGGGGCGGCTGGGGCAGGTGGCGCGCGCGGAGCTGGAGCGCTTCTGCCGCGACACGGACTTCCTGGACGTCCGCGAGGTGCGGCGCACCCTGGACCGGGGCGACGCCCGGGGGGCGTGGTACCTCCTCAACCTGGCGCTCTGGTGGCGGGAGCACCTGGCGTGAGCGCGCCCGTGGACGCGGCCCCGCCGGCCCGGCCGTGGACGCCCGCGGCGTGGCTCCCGCGCCGGGGCTCGCCGCTCGCTCGCTCGGTGCTGGAAACGCTGGGCACCCGCGTGGTCCTGCTGGGGCTGGCGATGGTGGCCAACGTCCTGGTGGCGCGGGCGCTGGGGCCGGCGGGGCGCGGCTACTACGGCGTGGCCGCCGCCGTCACCGGGCTCGCCGTGCAGTTCGGTACGTTCGGCCTGCACGCGTCCAACACCTTCCACGTGGCGAGGGGCCGCGGCCGCGTCACGCTCCTGGTCGCGAACAGCCTCCTGGTGGCCTTCGGGCTGGGGGGGACCATCGCGGCGGTGTGCTTCGCGGTGTTCTTCCGCTGGCCGGAGCGCGCGCCGCTGTACGGGCTCCCCATGGTGCTGGCGCTGGCGGCGGTCCCCTTCTCGCTGGCCTACGTCCTCCTGCAGAGCGTGCTCCTGGGGCTGGAGGAGTTCCGCGCCTGCAACAAGCTGGAGGCGGCGCTGGCGCTCTTCGGGCTCGCGTGGGCGGCGGCGCTGGTGGTGGCGGGGCGGGCCACGGTGACCACGCTGCTGGCGGGGGCGGTGCTGGGCGGCGTGCTGGTGTCCGGCGCGGCGCTGGCCCGGCTGCGGCCGTACCTGCGGGGGCGGGTGCGCCCGTCGCGGGCGCTGCTCGGCTCCACGCTGCGGTACGGGCTCCGGGGGTACGCGGCCGGCTGCTTCGCCTACCTTGTGCAGCGCACCGACCTGCTGATCCTGGACCGCGTGCACGGCTCGCGGGAGACCGGGTACTACGCCGCCGCCGTGTCGGTCGCGATGGTGCTGGGCGTGGTCCCCACGGCGCTGGGCACCATCCTCTTCCCCCGCCTGTCGGCGATGCGCGACCCGGAGGAGCGGTGGCGCGTGGTGGCGCGCGTGCTCCCGCGGCTCGCCGCGGTGATGGCGGCGGCCGCCGTGCTGGGGGCGCTGCTCGCCGGGCCGGCGGTGCTCCTCCTGTTCGGCGCGGAGTTCGCCCCGGCGGTGGCGCCGCTGCGCCTGCTGATGCCGGCGGTGCTGCTGCTTTCCGTCAACTCGGTGCTGATGAACTACCTGGCGTCCTCCGGGATGCCGCCGGTAACGGTGTATTCGCCGGCGGCGGCCACGGCGGTCAACGTGGGGCTCAACCTGTGGCTGATCCCCCGCCTGGGCGGGACCGGCGCGGCGGTCTCGTCGCTGGTGGCGTACGCCTGCATGCTGGGGTTCAGCGTGGCGTACCTGCGCCGGGAGCGGCGCCGGAGGGAGCCGCGGTGAGCCACGGCGAGTTCGGGCGCGTGTACCGCGCCGTGGTGGACGCGGCGTGGCGGCGGTGGAGCCCCGCCATGCAGGACGAGCTCGCCCGCCACTGCCGCGGGTGGGCGCCCGGGCGCTACGACTTCCGCGGATACCTGGACGCGTCGGAGGAGCGCTACCACCGGGCCTACCTGGAGCTGGAGCGGCACGGTGGCCGGCGGGTGTGCGACGTGGGGGGCTTCTGGGGGGTGTTCGCGACGACGCTGGCGCGGCTCGGCTTTTCAGTCACCATGACGGAGGCGCTGCGGTTCTACGGCCCGTCGTTCCGGGGACTGTTCGACCTGGCGGCGGCGGAAGGGGTGCGCGTGCTGGACCACGACCCCTTCCAGGCGGAGCGGCCGCTGGAGGGGCCGTTCGACTTCGTCGCGGTGATGGCGGTGCTGGAGCACTACCCGCACTCGCTGCGCGCCTTCGCGGCAAACGTGGCGGCCGGGCTGGCGCCGGGGGGCGCCCTGTTCCTGGAGGTCCCCAACGTGGCGCACTGGCCAAAGCGCATCAACCTGCTGCGCGGGGTGTCGCCGCTCCCCTCCGTGCGCGAGATCTGGGAGTCGGACACGCCGTTCACCGGCCACCACCACGAGTTCAGCCGCGCGGAGCTGCGCGACCTGGCGGGGCTCGCCGGGCTGGAGGTGCGGGCGGAGCACGCCTTCAACTACTCGCCGCGCCGCGGCGGCTGGAAGTACCGGGCGCTGGTGGGCCCCCTGGAGGCGCTCGCCTTCCGCCTGCTTCCCGACAGCCGCGAGTGCCTGGCGGTCACCTGCGCGCGGCCGGAGGCGGCGGGGTGAGCGCGGCGGGGCTCCCCCCGGAGAACCTGTACGGCCACACCAAGAAGCTCCGCTTCTTCCTGGAGCGGGTGGCGGCGTTCCGCCGCGCCCGCGGCCGCCCGCTGCGGCTCCTGGACTTCGGCTGCGGCAACGGCGCGGCGGTGTCGCGCTTCCTGGCGGGTCCGGGCGTCCGCTACCACGGGGTGGACGTGCACCCGGAGTCGCTGGCCCACGCCCGGCGGAGCTTCGGGAGCGCGGAGGCCACCTTCCACGACCGGGTCCCGGACGGCGTGGAGTTCGACGTGGTCGTCTACGCCGACGTGCTGGAGCACCTGGCCGATCCGGCCGCGACGCTGCGCGACCACGCGGCGCGCCTGGCGCCGGACGGCCTGGTGCTGGGCGCCGTCCCCAACGGCTACGGCCCGTTCGAGATGGAGCACCGGGCGATCCGCCTCCCCGGCGTCCGCCACGCCATCCGCCTGGGCGGCCGCCTGCGCCGCCTGGGCGCCGCCCCCGCGCCTCCCCCCGAGGACGCGCTCCCGTACAACCTGGCCTCGGGCCACGTCCAGTTCTTTTCGCTCCCCGCGCTCCGCCGCTGCCTCCGCTCCGCCGCCCTGGAGACCGTGGAGGTGAGGAACGGCGCCTTCGTGGGCGCGCCGGTCAGCGAGCGCTTCCTGCTGCGCGGCGAGGCGGTGGCGCGCGCCAACGCCCGCGCCGCGGACTTCCTGCCGCACTGGATGGTGTCCACCTGGTACTTCGCCGCCGTGCCGCGAGATCAGGCAGGAACGTAGGTCAACCTGATCACGTCCTCGCCGATCCGGTCATGAGCCACGAGGCGGAGCGGCGGCCGGGGTCCGGCGAAGTACGGCTTGCCGTGACCGAGCACGACGGGGTGCAGGTAGATCCGGTACTCGTCGATCAGGCCCAGCTCGGTGAGGCTTCCCGCCAGCTCCGGGCCGGCGACTTCGATCTCCCCGTCGCGCCCGGCCTTGATCTCGCGGATCGCGCCCCCGAGATCGCCCCGGACGAGCGTGGCGTTGGGGCCGACGGACTTCAACGAGCGCGAGACGACCCATTTCGGCTGCTTCCGCCACGCCGCCGCGAAGGCGTGCCGCTCCGCATCCCACTCGGGATGGTCGTCGTCCCAGTAGCGCATGGCCTCGTACATCCTGCGGCCGTACACGCTGCCCGCCTGCCCCCGGGCCTCCTCGATGAAGTGGCGGAAGAGCGCAGGGCTCGGCGCACTACCCGTGAAATCGACGTAGCCGTCCAGGGTCTGGTTCATTCCGAACACGAGCTTGGCCATCCCCACTTCCTTTCGCGCACGTCCGCGCGTTTCTGGTCGGGTTGGTTGCCGGATCGACTGGTTTCGTATCGCGGCTGGTCCCTGACACACCCTGGATTGCCCGGGGGTCACCGTTTCGGCTCGTACCGCATCGCCACCGCGCCGGAGGCGAGCTCCACCCGGTCCACGAGCTCCAGGTCGACGATCCTCGACAGCCCCGCGAACAGCGTCGGCCCGTGGCCCACGAGCCTGGGCTGCACCACGAGCTCGTACTCGTCGATCAGTCCCAGCTCCGCCAGCGCGAGCGGGAGCTGCAGGCCCCCGACGAACAGTCCCCTCCCCGGCTCCCGCTTGAGCCGGTCGACGGCCGTTCCCAGGTCGCCGCGCACGAGCTCGGCGTTCCAGTCCACGCGGTCCAGGGTGCCGGACACGACGTACTTCTTCGCCGCGTCGATGGTCCGGGCGAAGGGCAGCATCCAGTCGGGCATCGCCCCCGGCTGCGGCGACCGCCACGCTTCCTCCATCATCCCGTAGGTCACCCGGCCGAAAAGGAGGGCGTCGGCCCGGCTGATGTTCTCGGCGTGGTGACGGTGCAGCTCTTCGTCCGCGGGAATCGCGCGATGGTCGCAGCACCCGTCCAGCGTGACGTTGATGGAATACCGAAGGGGTCGCATCGCGAAGAGGTGTGAGGGTGAGGCAGCCCGGCCGATCGCGTGAGGGATTTCGGCCCGAAGGGGCGAGACCGCGCGGCTGTTTGCGCGGGCTCGACTCCGTTACGCACGGTTGTTTCGTGCGTTACGGAGCCGAAGCCCGACCCCGGCGCCAGCCGGGGGCACGCCCAACCCCGCAGTCCGAGCTGTTCCCGCAGTCAAAGCAGTTCAAAGCGGCTTGC
>JBEVLE010000079.1:0-3154 GCA_040509335.1 Longimicrobiaceae bacterium
GAGGGATTTCGGCCCGAAGGGGCGAGACCCGGCGGCAGTTTGCCGGGGCTCGACTCCGTTACGCACAGTTTTATCGTGCGTTACGGAGCCGAAGCCCGACCCCGGCGCCAGCCGGGGGCACGCCCGAACCCGCCGTAAAAGCCGTTCAGTCCCCCGGCTCGAACGCCGGCTCCATGGACGGGTGCCGCCGGCCCGCATGGGCGTGCTGCGCATTCTCGACACCGCCACGGCGGAACACGCGCCGCATCATCCACTCGCGCCACTCGCTGAGGATCTCGTACACGGTGGGGATCACCAGCAGCGTCAGGAAGGTGGAGGTGATCACCCCGCCGATCACCGCCCGCCCCAGCGGCGCGCGGAAGTCCGCGCCCTCGCCGGTCCCCAGCGCCACCGGGAGCATCCCCGCCACCAGCGCGAAGGTGGTCATCAGGATGGGCCGCAGGCGCGTGCGCCCCGCCTCGATCAGCGCTTCGCGCAGCGGCATCCCCGCCTCGTGCGACCACTTGGCGAAGTCGATGAGGAGGATGGCGTTCTTGGCCACCAGCCCCATCAGCAGGATCACGCCGATCATGCTCATGATGTTGAGCGTGGAGCCCGTGAACAGCAGCGCCAGCATCACGCCGATGAGCGACAGCGGCAGCGACAGCATGATCGCCAGCGGGTCCAGGAAGCTGCCGAACTGCACCACCAGCACGAAGTACATGAGCATGACCGCGATGCCCAGCGCGGCGAAGATCTGGCCGAACACCTCGCCCTGGTCCTCGGTCTCGCCGCCCTGCGACACCAGGTAGCCGGCCGGCACGGGGACGCTTTCCAGGCGGGTGGTGATGTCGGCCACCACCTCGGAGAGGGGGCGTCCCTGGGTGTTGGCTTCCACGTTGATCACCCGCTCGCGGTCGAGCCGGTTGATCTGCGCGGGCCCCAGGTTCTGCTGCACCTGCGCCACCTGCCCCAGCGGCACCGTCACCGGGCCCTGCGCGCCCTGCACCGTCAGCGGGAGCCGCTCCAGGTCGGCCACCCGCTCGCGCGACTCCGGGGAGATGCGCACCGTGACGTCGCGGGTCTGGTTCTGCGGGTCCACCCAGTCGCCCACGTCGATCCCGGCGAAGGCCGGCCGCAGCGCCTGCGCCACCTGGCCCACCGTGACCCCCAGGCTCCCCGCCACGCCGCGGTTAAGCACCACGTCCAGTTCCGGCTTCTGCCCCTTGGTGGACAGCCCCACGTCCACCGCGCCGGGAACCTGCCGCACCTGGGCCATGACCTGCTCGGCGAGCCGGTTCAGCGTGGCCACGTCCGGCCCCTGGAGCTGGATCTGGATCTGCTTCTGCCCGCCGAAGCCGCCCGCGGACACCCCGGCGGTCGCCCCGCCGATCCCGGCGAGCTGCTCGCGGATGCGGGCCTCCAGGTCCTTCTGGTGCACGTCGCGCTGGGCCTTGGGGACCAGCCGCACGTACACGTTGGCCTCGTCCACCGCGCCGGTCTGCCCGCCGATGGTGGTGAAGGTGTACGCCACCTCCCTGTGGCCGCGGGCGATGGCCGCGGCCTCCTCCGCCTTGAGCCGCGCGAAGGCCAGGTTGGAGCCCGGGGGCGTTTCCACGGCGATGTTGAACTCGGACACGTCCTGCACCGGGAAGAACTCGCCGCCCACCAGCCCGGTGGCCGGGAGCGCCAAGGCGCCGAAAAAGGAGCCGATGGCCAATCCCACCATGGCGATGCGGTGGTCCAGCGCCCACCCGATCACCCGCTTGTAGCCCTCGGCCTGGCGGTCGAACCAGCGGTTGAAGCGCTCCAGCGCCCGGGTGACGCGGCTCTTCTCGTGGTGCTCCAGCTCGGGGTCCGCCCAGTAGGCGCTGAGCATGGGGTCCAGCGAGAACGAAACGAACAGCGACACCAGCACCGAGCAGGCGATGGTGAGCGCCAGCGGCTTGAACCACTGTCCGGCCATCCCGCTCATGAAGCCGATGGGGATGAACACCACCACGATGGAAAAGGTGGTGGCCGCCACGGCCAGCCCGATCTCCGCGGTCCCCTCGCGGGCGGCGGTGTAGTGGTCCTTCCCCATCTCCACGTGCCGCACGATGTTCTCGCGCACCACGATGGCGTCGTCGATCAGGATGCCGATGGCCAGCGACAGGCCCAGCAGCGACATGGTGTTCAGGGTGAACCCGAACGCCAGCACGGCCACGAAGCTGGCCAGCACCGACACCGGCAGCGCCAGGCCGGTGATCACCGTCGACCGCCAGCTGTTCAGGAACATGAAGACGACCAGCACCGTCAGCAGCGCGCCCACCACCAGCGTTTCTTCCACGTTGGCGACGGAGTTCTCCACCCGCTCGCCGGAGTTGCGGACGACGGTGAGCTTGGCCCCCGCCGGCAGCGTCTTCTGGATCTCGGCCACCCGCTCGATCACCACCTCGGCCACCGACGTCGTGGAGTAGCCCTGCGCCTTCACCAGGTCGATGCCCACGGCGGGCTGGCCGTTGAACAGCGCCAGCGACCGCGCCTCCTCCGTTCCGTCGCGGACGGTCGCGATGTCGGCCAGCCGCACCGGCACCCCGTTGGGGGCGGAAACGACCAGCTGCGAGAACTCGGCGGGCGACGTCAGCCGGCCGCGCAGGCGAATGGTGCGCTCTTCCAGCGGGCCGTTCAGCCGGCCCACGGGGACGGCCAGGTTCTGCGTCTGCAGCGCCTGGACGACCTGGGGGATGCTCACGCCCGCCGCCTGCAGCCGCGACGGGTCCACCTCCACGCTCAGCTCGCGCTCCACCCCGCCGGCCACCTGCACCTCGGCCACGCCGGGAATGCCGCGCAGCTCGCGGGTAATGCCGGGGTCGGCGATGCGCGTGAGCTCCGCCGGCGTCAGCGTGCTGCTGGCGAGCGAAAGCGAGACGATCGGCTGGTCGTTGGGATCGAACCGGGCCAGGATCGGCTCCTCCATCTCCTGCGGCAGGTCGCCGCGGATCTGGCTTACGGCGTCGCGAATGTCCTGCGCGGCCGCCTTGGGGTCGATGCCGTAGACGAAGATCACCTGGATGGAGGCGAAGCCATCCAGCGCCTGGCTCTGGATCTGGTCCACGCCGCTGATCCCCGCCACCGCCTCCTCGATCGGGTCCACGACCTCGCGCTCCACGATGTCGGGCGAGGCGCCGGGATA
>JBEVLE010000080.1:0-2691 GCA_040509335.1 Longimicrobiaceae bacterium
GGGGCCGCGCCGGCGAGGCGCGCGAGCTGCTCCGCGCCGTGGCCGCCGATTCCGCCGCCGCCGCCGAGGTCCGCCTCCAGGCGGCGCGCCTCCTGGGCGACGTCGCCGGGGCGCTTTCCGCCGCCGAGGAGACCGCCCGCGCCGCCGCCTTCGAGGCCGCCGGCAGGCCCGGGCTCGCGGCCCGCTCCATCCGCCTGTCCATCGCGGCCGGGGCGCCGGACGACCCGGAGCTGCGGCTGCGCCAGGGGAAGCTGCTCTGGGAGGAGCGCGACTTCGGCCCGGCGCGCGTGGTCCTCCAGGACGCCGCCGCGCGGCTGGCGGACCCCGCCCGCGCCGCCGAGGCCGAGGTGTACGCCGCCCGCGCCCTGCTGCGCATCGACCCGGGCGCGGGGCTGGCCGCGCTGCGCCGCGTCGCCGAGACCCGCGCCGGCACCCCGGCGGCGGGCGTCGCCCTGTTCGTGCTGGGCGACCAGTCCGGCAACCGCGCGCAGGCCATCTCCTACTACCGCCAGTCCGCTTCCGTGGGCGGCTCGCCCGAGGCGCGCGAAGCGCTCTTCCGCGTGGGCGACCGCAGCCTCAGGGCCGGCGACCCCGCCGCCGCGGCCCGCGCCTGGGAGGAGCTCGTGGGGCGCTACCCGCACGGCGAGGACGTCGCGCGCGCCGCCTACGGCGCCGGGGTGATCCACGAGCGCGCCGGGCGCGAGGCAGCCGCGCGGGCCATGTACACCGCCGCAATGGCCGCCGAGCCGGCCTCGTACCACGCCGTGCGCGCCGGCGAGCGCCTGGGCGCCGACCCGCTGGCCCGGACCCTCGCCACCCCGCAGCCGTGGGTGGGGCTCGCCTCCGACGCCTCGGACGCGGCGGCGGTGCTCCGGCGCCTGCAGCTGCTGGAGGACGCCGGGCTGCAGGCGGAGTGGCGCGAGGAGCTGGACGCCGCGCAGCGCCGCTGGGACCGGCGCCCCGTGGCGCTGCTGGCCCTTGCCGAGGGGGTCCGCGACCGGGGCCACACGGTGGAGGCCATCCGCATGGGGCGGCGGCTGCTGGAGGCGCGGGGCGGGCGCTGGGACCGGCGGCTGCTGCGGGTGGTGTTCCCCTACCCGTACCGCGAGATCCTGGAGGACGAGGCGGAGGAGGCCGGGGTGGACCCCGCGCTCCTGGCCGGGCTGGTGCGGCAGGAGTCCTCATTCGACCCGGAGGCGCGCTCCCGCGTGGGCGCCCGCGGCCTGGGGCAGATCATGCCCTCCACCGCCCGCTGGCTGGCCCCCGCCGCCGGGGTGCGCGTGTTCCGCGAGTCGCTGCTGGAGGTGCCCGAGATCAACCTGGCCATGGGCGCCCGCTACCTGCGCGACCAGCTGCGCCGCTACGACGGCGCGCACGACCTGGCGCTCGCCGCCTACAACGCCGGCCCCTCCCGCGCCGACCGCTGGCGCCGCGAGCTGGGCTACGGCGGCGACGTGGACCGCTTCCGCGAGCGCATCCCCTTCGACGAGACCCGCGAGTACGTGCAGGTGGTGCTCCGCAACGCCGCGGTGTACCGCCGCCTGTACGGGGCCGAGCGCTCCGCGGGGCTGCTGGGCGGCGACTGATCCGCCCGGCGTCCGGAGCGGGGCGGCCCGGGTCGGTTGACCGGGCCGGCCCGCGGTTGTAAACTGGCCTTCAACCCTTCCGCTCCAGCGACGTACCGGCCCGGGAGGGTCGGACCCGGAGCGCTCCCGTGGCGGGGGCGTCCGGAGCCACGCACGCGGCACCGTTCCATCATGCGACTCCACCCCATCCTCCTGGCGCTCCCGCTGCTCGCGGGCGCCGCGCTCCACGCGCTCCCCGCGGAGGCGCAGACGCTGCGCGGCTCCCGCGCCACCGTGGACCGCACCTACCGCAAGGCCCACGACCACGACCTCACCTTCTTCCGCAACGCCGGCGGCGTGCGGTCGGCGGTGAGCCGCGGGGACCTGGTGCGGCTCAAGGGCAACGCCGACTTCCGCATCCACCAGGTCACCTACCCGTACGTGCTCCCCACCACCGTCACCTTCGTGCGGCGGCTTGCGGAGCAGTACCGCGACCACTGCGGCGAGAAGATGGTGGTGACCAGCGCCGTGCGCCCCCGCTCGTTCCGGCTCATCAACAGCGTGGACAAGTCGGTGCACCCCACGGGGATGGCCATCGACATCCGCAAGCCCGCGCGGGGCCGGTGCGCCGGGTGGCTGCGGGAAACGCTGCTGTCGCTGGAGGGGAGCGGCGTGCTGGACGCAACCGAGGAGCGCAACCCGCCGCACTTCCACGTGGCCGTGTTCCCGGAGCCGTACCTGGCCTACCTGGGCCGCCGGCCGGACTCCGCGCCCGCCTCGTCCGGGGCGTCCCGGAAGTCGGCCCGCAGCTCGTCCTCCGGCGAGGGGGAGCAGAAGACGCACCGGGTCAAGCGGGGAGACACCCTGTCCGGGATCGCCGAGCGGCACGGGACGAGCGTGGCGCGGATCAAGGAGGCGAACTCGCTGCGGTCGTCGCGGATCCAGCCGGGGCAGGTGCTGCGCATTCCGTCCAGCCGTTAGAAAGATCGAACTGCGGGTTCGGGCGTGCCCCCGGCTGGCGCCGGGGTCGGGCTTCGGCTCCGTAACGCACGATAAAACTGTGCGTAACGGAGTCGAGCCCCGGCAAACTGCCGCCGGGTCTCGCCCCTTCGGGCCGAAATCCCTC
>JBEVLE010000081.1:0-2865 GCA_040509335.1 Longimicrobiaceae bacterium
CGCACGCCACGGCCGTGCGCCGCCAGCTGGTGGCCTGGCTGAACGCCGCCGTGGTGGAGGGGAGCCTGGACGCCTGGGACTTCGAGGGCACCCCCGGCGTGACGGAGGAGGGAGCGCCGGACGCGGCCGTGTCCTTCATCACCCTCGCTCCCGGTCCGTTCGAGCCGGGTCGCGCTCACCTGACGCTCCGGATCGCGCGCGAGGAGGCGCAGGGCGTCCCGGCCCTGGTGGCCGTGCGCGACTCGCCGGGGGCCACGCCGCCGGAGGTCCTGGTCCCGCGGGCGACCGGGCTGGCGGCGCGCTACCTCCACACCGTGGACGGGGAGCGCACCTGGACCGAAGCCTGGCGATCCTCGGCGCAGCTCCCCGAGGCCATCGAGCTGCGCATCTTCGGCGACTCGATTCCGCCCATCCTGCGACTCCCCGTGTTCGTGGTCACGCGGAGCGGCGCGTGAGCGCGCGGCGGGGCGGGGAGGATGGGTTCGCCCTGGCCGCGGTGGTCGTGCTCCTGGTGCTGGTGTCCGGGCTCCTGCTGGACGCGGCGCTTCGGGCGAAGGCGGAGCGGCAGGCAGCTTGGAACACCTCGGTGGAGGTGCGGGCCCGGGCCGCTTCCCGCGGCGGGCTGGCGCACGCGCTGGTGAGGCTGCGCGGACTCCAGGCGCGCACCGTCTCCGCCGTGGGGGGGGACCCTGCGCTGTTCCGGGCCTGGAACCGCATCGACACGCTGGGACCGGAGCTGGGCGAGGTGGAGCTCCCCGGCGGGGGGCGCTACCGGCTCGCGGTCCGTGACCCGGCCTCGCTCCTGCCGCTCAACCACGCCACGGCGGACGAGCTGGGCCGGCTCTTCGCCGCGCACGGCGTGGCGGTGGAGGGCGCGCGTGCGGCGGCCCTGTCCATCGTGGATCGGCGAGGGCGCGTGGGGCCGTTCGGCGCAGTGGAGGAGCTGCGCGCGGTGGAGGGGACGTCGGAGCTCCCGCGGGAGGCCCGGGAGCAGCTGACGGTGCTCGGCGACGGCCGCGTCAACCTCAACACCGCCGCGGTCCCGGTGCTCGCGGCGCTCCCGGGGATGACGGACGAGGCGGTCCGCGTCGTGGCGGCCCGGCGCGGGGCGTCGCCCTGGCGCAGCCTGTTCGAGCTGGAGGCGGAGCTGTCGGCCCCCGCGCGCGCCGAGCTGCAGCGCGGCTTCGCGGCGCTGTCCCGGCGGGCCGCCTTCGAGCCGGCGCTGGTGGAGATCGCGGTGGAGGGATCGGTCGGGAGCGCGCGGGTCCGGACGCGGCTGCGCACCGTGGGAGTGCGGGCGGGCGCATCGGTGCAGGTGGTGTCCACGGTGGAAGAATGAGCGAGGTCGAAGTGAGCGAGCAGAACGCCGAGGGGCCGGTGCCGGCCGGCGGACGGGTGCGGATCGGGCTGGCGCTGGGGCCCGGGCGTGCGACGACGGTGGAGCTGCCCGGCCGGAGCCGGGCACCGGGAGCCGTGCGCTCCCGCGACGTCGGCCTCCCGGCCGACGACGGCACCTGGCCGGCGCTCACCGCCTTCCTGCGCGAGGTCCGGGAGGACGCCGGCGCGCGCCGGGGCGAGCTGCACCTGGCGGTGCTGCGCCCCCTGGGGCATCTGAAGCGGCTCCGGCTCCCCCCGCTGCGCCCGGAGCCACTGCGGCGGATGGTGGCGCTGGGCGCGGAGCGCTTCTTCCCCGCGGCGGGCGGGGGGATGCTCACCGGTGTGGCGCGGGTCCCCGCCGGTGGAGGGGGGGCGGGCGCCCACATCCTGGCTGCCGCGGCGGGAACCCGCCTGGTGGAGGCCGCCGTGGGCGCGGCCGCGGAGGCGGGGTACGCGGCCGGGAACGTCACGGCGGGCCCGGCTGCGGCGCTGGCCGGCGCCCTTGCCCGCCTCCCGGCGCTGCGGCGCGGCAGGGTCGCGCTGGCGCTCCGCGGGGAGGCGGGGATGGAGCTGCTCTGCCTGGAGCGGGGGAGCACCCTCGCGCTACGCTCGGCCCCGCTCCCCGCGGGAGCCGCCCCGGAGGAGCCGGCGGAGCGGACCCGCGCCCTGCTGGCGGAGGTCCGCGAGCGCTGCGGCTACGTGCCCGGACGGGTGGTGCTCGCCGGGGAGGGGCTCTGCGCGGAGGCCGACCTGGATGGTGTCGAAGCCGCCGCCGTGCCGGAGCTGACGGGCTACTCTCTGGAGGTGCTGGCGGCGATGGGGGCGGCCTTCCCCGCGGCGGACACGCCGCTGCTGGTCCGCGAGGCGCAGCGCGCCGCCACGCGTCGCCGCCAGCGGCGCCGCACGGTGATGCTGTGCGCGCTCTCGGCCGTGTGCCTGGCCGGGGCGGGCACCGCGCACCTGGCGCAGCTCCGCCGCGAGGTGGAGGGGGTGCGGGACCGGCGCGAGCGCATCCGCCCCGCGGTGGCGGAGGCGCTGCGCATGCGCGGCGAGATCCAGGCGGTGCGCGCGCGGGTGGATGCGCTCGCGGCACTGGAGCGGGGGCGCCCGGGGTGGGTGGAGCTGTTCGCCACGGTCTCCGCGGTGCTTCCCCGCGACGCGCACCTCACCTCGTTGGCGGTGGCGGGGGAGGAGCTCCGCCTGGACGGCCAGGCTCGCTCCGCCACCGCGCTGGTGCCGGTGTTCGAGGCCGCGCCGTGGGTGAGCTCGGTGCGCCTGGGCTCGCCCGTGCGCCGTGAGCAGACCCCCGCCGGGGCGCGGGAGCGGTTCACCCTCACGCTGGGCATGGGGTCCGGCGGCGAGCCGCGCCCCACGCCGGGAGGCGCGCGATGAGCCTGACCGCGCTCTCGCCCCGGGATCGGCGCGCCGCCCTGCTGGGCGGCGCGGTCACGGCCGCGGCGCTGCTGTTCCGCCTTGTGGCACTTCCGT
>JBEVLE010000082.1:0-3660 GCA_040509335.1 Longimicrobiaceae bacterium
CGAGCACCGGTCGATCGTGGCACAGCACGACCGACGCTCCGTTGCGCGCGGCGGCCAAGGCGGCCGGCAATCCGGCGGGGCCGCCGCCGGCCACCAGCACGTCGAAGCCGCTCACGGACGCGAGCTCGACGTGTCCTCGGTCTCCTGCACCTCCACTTCGTGCGGCTCCGGGTGGTGCCGCCGCCCGGTCCCCCCGCGTGCCGGTGCGCGCACGGGCCGCGGGCGCCCCGCCTCGCGGCGCGCCATGCCCGGCGCCACCCCGCGGAAGAGCTTCGGGCGCAGCTCCGCGTCCTCCTTCATGTACCACACGGGCCAGAAGGTGGTGTCATCGGGGTTGACGAAGTTGTCGGCGGCGCCCACCGCTACGGTGGCCACCTCGAAGGCGCCGTGCCCGCGCTCCTTCTCCACGAAGTACGGGTACAGCGCCCGGTCCTCCGCCTGGTTCTGGTTGACGATGAAGCCCAGGTAGTGCCAGCCCGTGATCATCTGCGCGAAGGAGTTGATGCCGCGCGGGTAGTACACCTGGAACCCGGCCGGCACGCCCGCCTGCGCCTGCTCCTCCACGGTGGTGTAGCCGGAGAGCACGAACATGGGGCTCTGCGGCGGCCACCAGTAGCCGTAGAAGGTGGGCGGGACGGGGATGTGGTTCTCGTCCTTGTTGACGTTCGGGTCGGTGTAGTTGATGAACTGCGCCGTGCACTGGAAGAAGTCGGCCTGCCAGGGGATGGCCATCCGCTTCGTCAGGTCTCCGGGCTCGCACCCGGGGCCGCGGTTGCCGGGCACCGTCGTCTCCTCCCGCGAGGGGCTCAGCCCGTGCTGCTGGTAGTACGACTCGTGGTACGCATACAGGATGTGCAGGGGCTGCTCGTAGATGGACGGGTTGCGGGTCGTCCAGGTGACCTCGATCCCGGGGCACATGGGGCCGCCCACGCAGTTGCCCAGGCTCGCACGATCCAGCGGGTTGAGGCCGAAGTCGTCGTCCGCGGCCCCGGTGGTGAACTTTCCGGCGGCCCACTGCTGCAGGAAGAAGTACTGCGTCTCCGTCAGGGTGAGGAACTTGTCGATCAGGACGTTCCACACCGAGTTGCTGCCGGACTGCAGCGGCATCATGGGGCTGCCGGTGTCCGGGTCGCCGTCGCCGCTCCACAGCTGGTTCTGCTGCCCGTCCGCACCCCAGCCGGGGCGGCGGAAGTAGCTCGCATACGCCTGGCGCGCGGCGGCGCTGGCCTCGGAGCTGTCGCGCACGTCGAAAAACGGCGCGGAGAACACCGCCATGGTCGGCACGTTGGCCACCCAGAGGCTGTCCAGCGGCCGGCGGATGATCGGGGCCACGTCGCGGTCGAAGCTGACGACGTAGTCGGGGTTGAAGGCGCCGTTCGAGTATACCTGCGGAGCCAGGCCCAGGTAGCGGACCGCCACGTCGAAGGCGTTGTCGTCCAGGGTCACGGGGTTCACGAGCTCCGGCGCGAACTTGGGCGAGCCCACGATGCACCACGCCGTGGGGTAGCTCCTGGAACCGTCGTCGAAGATCACCTCGCACTGGACGGTGCCGTCGGAGATGTCGTCGTGCCAGGTGTCGCCGCCGCCGAACGACTCGATGGAGGTGTCGCCCCCCGCGCGCCCGTGTCCGCCCAGCACCACCAGCCGCCCCACGTCGTCGGTCCGCAGCCCGCCCAGCGTCTCGATGGGATAGCCCTGCGAAGGGTTGTCCGGGGGGAACGATCCCCACGGGTAGTCCGAGGGAATGGTGTCGCGGCTGAACTCGGCGCGCTGGCCCGGGCCGCTCACGGAGCGGGGTCCGGGATCGATGATCAGCCTGCGGCGCGCGTCGTCGCCCACCACGTCGGCGTTGCGGAGTGGCACCTGGCGCGCCTCGTAGCTGTTTTCCTCGCCGAACATCAGGTCGCCCTCCAGCTCGCTGAAGTTGTACCAGGCGGCCTTCTTGTTGGCCAGGTGCACGCTCCAGGTGATGCTGGCGACGCCCGGGGTCTGGAGAGTGACTTCGCTCACGTTCCCCTGCTCGTCGGTGTCGAAGAGGCGGAACAGGGCTCCCTGCCGGCGGATCATTCCCGCGTCGTCCTTGAACTGCTGCACGGGAACGGGCTTGCCGTCCTGGAGCACGGGGTTGCCCTGCGCGTCGCACTCGAAGGGGCGCCCGCCGAGGGTGTCCGGCGCCAGGTAGAACGAGTCGGGGCTGTTTCCCACACGGGCCACGCCTACGGACGGGTGGATCTGCACGTTCGGCATTCGCTGTCTCCTTTCGGGTCGGGGAGGACTGCGGGAACTACAGGAACCTCGGGTCTCACACAGGGTCGTGGTCGGTGGGGGCGCACCCGCAAAGCGGCATCGACCCCACGTAGCTGAATCCATCGCCCTCGAGGGGCATGGTGTACATCCACGTGCGGGAGCGCCTGGGCGAGCCCGGGCTGCCGCTTCCGAAAAGTGTCTAAATCGTACCGGAAACGGGCGTGCCGAACGATCCAGTCGCGGCTGTCGGCAGGGAGTCGAGGAGCGAGATGCTCACGGGAAATTTGGCGTTGGGGAGCGTGTAGACGCCGCCTCACATCGTGGGCTGGTCGGCTGCCGCGACAAAATTGTCTCTTCCGGGCAGATGCGCAATGGGTTTTGATTCCGGCCGGGCGCGTGCGGCTCTCGCGGGGGCGTTTGAGCCCTCCTGGCGGCCCTTGCTTGCTCGAGTGCCGGCCGCCGATTGGCGCAGAGCCTGTGGGGAATTCCACCACGCCATGTCCCTCACCCACCCTCACACCCATTCCACCGCAGTCGGACAGAGCCGCATACTCCGCGGATGTAGCTTGTGACTCAGGGACCGGACGGGGCGTGGCGCACCGGGCGCCGGCCGCATGGTCCCGGGGGCGCGCGGAGCGCCCACCCCACCCTGTTCCTGCGGAGACGGAACCATGATCACTCATCGTTCGCTCCCGATGTCGGCGCTCCTCGGCGCGCTGATCGCAGTGCCGGCCTTCGCCCAGCAGGCCGAGCCGCATCCTATCCAGGTCGCCGTCGCGGAGACCGCCTCCGTGGAGGCCCCCGCCCCCGCCGACAGCACCGTCAGGCCCGCTGCCGCGCCGGCTTCGCTGGTGCCGCCCGTCACCATCCAGCACCTGCGGCCCCAGGACCAGCGCGGCATCAACGTCTTCGAGGAGCCCAAGACCGACGCCGTTCCCTTCACTGGCTTCAAGCTCGACTGGAGCGCCGCCTTCACCCAGCAGTTCCAGGCCCTCAGCCATAGCAACGACGCCGTCGCCGTCACCAAAAAGGACGCCGCCGGCAAGGACTACGACGCCAACCAGCTCGTGGACCTGGGCGCCGGCTTCAACCTGGCCACCGCCAACCTGGGGCTCAACGCGCAGCTCGCCCCCGGCATCCGCGTCAGCCTGGAAACCTACCTGTCCTCGCGCCACCACCAGGAGGCCTGGGTCAAGGGCGGATACCTGCTCATCGACCAGTCGCCCATCGACCACCCGCTGCTCAACGCGGTGATGGACGTGGCCACGATTAAGGTGGGAATGTTCCCCCTCAACTACGGCGACGCCCACTTCCGCCGCACCGACAACGGCAACGCCATGTACAACCCGTTCGTCGGCAACCTGATCATGAACTCCTGGACCTTCGAGCCCGGGGCCGAGATCTACCTGCGGC
>JBEVLE010000083.1:0-11710 GCA_040509335.1 Longimicrobiaceae bacterium
GCCGCAGGTAGATCTCGGCCCCGGGCTCGAAGGTCCAGGAGTTCATGATCAGGTTGCCGACGAACGGGTTGTACATGGCGTTGCCGTTGTCGGTGCGGCGGAAGTGGGCGTCGCCGTAGTTGAGGGGGAACATCCCCACCTTGATCGTGGCCACGTCCATCACCGCGTTGAGCAGCGGGTGGTCGATGGGCGACTGGTCGATGAGCAGGTATCCGCCCTTGACCCACGCCTCCTGGTGGTGGCGCGAGGAAAGGTAGGTTTCCAGGCTGACGCGGATGCCGGGGGCGAGCTGCGCGTTGAGCCCCAGGTTGGCGGTGGCCAGGTTGAAGCCCGCGCCCAGGTCCACGAGCTGGTTGGCGTCGTAGTCCTTGCCGGCTGCGTCCTTCTTGGTGACCACGACGGCGTCGTTGCTGTGGCTGAGGGCCTGGAACTGCTGGGTGAAGGCGGCGCTCCAGTCCAGCTTGAAGCCGGTGAAGGGGACGGCGTCGGTCTTTGGCTCCTCGAACACGTTGACGCCGCGCTGGTCCTGGGGCCGCAGGTGCTGGATGGTGACGGGCGGCACCAGCGAGACGGCCGCGGCGGCTGGCTTGACGGTGCTGTCGGCGGGGGCGGGGGCCGCGGCCCGGGCGGTCTCGGCGGCGGCGACCTGGAGGGTCCGCGGCAGCGGCTCGGCCTGCTGGGCGAGGGCCGGGACGGCGACCAGCGCGCCGAGGAGCGCCGACATCCGGAGCGAACGATGGGTGATCATGGGTCGGTCTCCCCGTGGTGGGGGTGGGTGTGTCGGGCGCACGCCGCGTCCGTGGGACCGGCGGGGCGGCGCCCGTGCGCCGTGCCGCGTCCGATCCCTGGCGTACAAGCTACCTGCGTGCGGAGCCCGGCTCTGTCCGGCCGCGGCGGAAGGTGCGTGAGGGTGAGCGAGGCACCGCGCGTGGGGAAGTTCCCCACGCGCGCCCGGCGGGACGAGGGAGCTTCACCTTTTCGCGAACCGGCTGGCTCGCGGGTGGGGGCGCCCGTATGCTTGTGGGGAAGACGGGTGTCCGGCATCCCCCCTCGTCCATCCCGGAGGCGTCCGTGAGCAAGGGCCGCATGGAAGCGTTCAGCGACGGCGTCATCGCCATCATCATCACCATCATGGTCCTGGAGCTGGCGGCGCCGCACCACGCCGACGTGGCCGCGCTCCGGGCGCTGGTGCCCGTGTTCCTCAGCTACGTGCTCAGCTTCATCAACGTCGGCATCTACTGGAACAACCACCACCACCTGCTGAACGCGGCCAGGCACGTGGACGGGCGGGTGCTGTGGGCCAACCTGCACCTGCTGTTCTGGCTGTCGCTGATCCCGTTCGGCACGGCGTGGATGGGCGAGAACCACTTCGCGACGTGGCCGGTGGCCGTGTACGGGCTCGTCCTGTGCTGCGCCGGGGTCGCCTATTTCATCCTGGCCCAGGCGCTCATCGCGGCCGACGGGCACGACTCGGTCGTCGCGGCCGCGCTCGGCCGCGACGTCAAGGGCAAGGCGTCGGTGGGGATCTACCTGCTGGCCATCCCACTGGCGTTCGTCCAGCCCTGGGCCGCGTGCGCGCTCTACGTGCTGGTCGCCGTCATCTGGCTCGTCCCGGACCGCCGCATCGAAAGGGTGATGGGCGGCGCGGCGGGCGGGTGACTCCGGAAGCCGGGACGCACATGCCCTTTTCCTCGCTGCCCCGCGCGCGCCGCGACCTGTACGGGAGCCTGCTGCTCCTGGGCGCCGTGGTCGTCTTCGCCCTGGCCGGGCTCGCCTGGGACGGGAACTGGCCCAAGGTGCTGCGCGTCGCCACGGCGGCCGCGGGGTACGCCGCCGTGCTCCTGGCGGCCGGGCGGCGCAGCACGACGATCCTCCCGTGGCGGGCGTTCGCCGCGGCGGGGGCGGTCGCCGGGCTCCTTTCCGGCGCGGTCCGTGCGGAAAGCAGCGCCCCGCTGCTCGTGGCGCAGACCGCCGCCGGGGCGCTGCTCCTGGGCGGCTTCCACCGGCTGGCGCTGGGCTCCTGGCGCAGCCTCCTCCCCCCCTCCCCACCCCCGGGATCTGGATGAGAACGCGCATTCTCGCCCCGGCCGCGGCCCTGCTGTGGGCGCTGCCCGCGGCGGGCCAGGCCGCCCCCGCCGCCGACCACCACCAGCACCTCTTCAGCCCCGCCATCGCGGGGATGCTCGCGCGGGAGTCGGGCGGCGGGCAGAGCAGCGGCCTCGAGGCGCGGGAGGTGGTCGCGCTCCTCGATTCGGCCGGCATCCGCCGCGCGGCCGTGCTGTCGGTCGCGTACATGTACGGCAGCCCCAGCCGCACCGTCCCGGACGAGTACGCCAAGGTGCGGGCCGAGAACGACTGGACCGGCGCCCAGGCGGCGATGTACCCGGGCCGGCTCCGCGCGCTGTGCAGCTTCAACCCGCTCAGGGAGTACGCGCTGACCGAGCTGGAGCGGTGCGCGCGCGATCCCCGCCTCCGCCACGGGATCAAGCTCCACTTCGGCAACGGGGACGTGCAGGTGGACGATCCCGCGCACCTGGAGCAGCTGCGCCGTGTCTTCCGGGCGGCCGACCGGCACCGCATGCCCATCGTGGTGCACATGCGGGCGTCCGTCTCCAGGAAGCGGCCGTACGGCGCCGCGCAGGCGCGCGTGTTCCTGGAGCAGCTGCTGCCGCTCGTCCCGCACGTGGCCGTTCAGGTCGCGCACATGGCGGGCACCGGGCCGGGTTACGACGATCCCCCGGCCGACAGCGCGATGGCGGTGCTGGCGGAGGCGGTCCGGAAGGGCGACCCGCGGACCCGCCGGCTCTGGTTCGACGTGGCGTCGGTCGCGGACCGCGACATCTCGCCGGCCAACGCCGCGCGTCTCGTGGAGCGGATCCGCCAGGTGGGCGCCGGGCGGGTGCTGTACGGCACGGACGCGGCGGTGGGCGACAACCTGCGGCCGCGCGAAAGCTGGGCGGCGTTCCTCCGGCTGCCGCTCACGCAGGGCGAGCTCGCGCGCATCGCCCGCAACGTGGCGCCGTACCTCCGCTGAGGGCCGCTGGCCCCGACCGTGCGGTCAGGCCCGGGGACCTCAGCGGGAGGTGACGATGGCGAGGCACACGCTGGTGGCGATCGGGATCGGCGTGCTCTGCGGGGTGGGGGCCGGTCTGGTGTGGGGACGGGCGGTGGGAGTGGCCGTCGCGGTCCTGGTCGCGGCGATCGGGGCGACGGCCGCGGTCCTCCGGCGCAACCGCGAGGACCTGCGCGACCTTGAGCACGGGCAGGTGCCGGAGGCGGTGGACCGCGTCCTGGGGGACGAGGACCCGCGGTAGCGGCGCCGCCGTCAGGCGCCGCTACGCTCGAGCTCCGGGGGTTTGGTCCAGACCAGCGAGTAGCGCCACAGGAGGTGCCGCCGGACCCGGGCGCCGGGAAGCAGCTCCGCGCCCACCCCGCGCACCTCCGCGAGCGTGGGGTACACGTCCTCGCGCGCGTGCGCGCGCCAGGCTTCCCGCACCTCGCGCGGCGGGCGCAGCCGCCCCCGCCGGGCCAGCCCGAGTCCCAGGCTCACGGGGAGCGCCGCCGCGGCGCAGAGCCGGTCGGCGAGGGTGGCCGGGCGGAACAGGTCGAGCACCAGGAGGACGCCGCCCGGCCGGAGCAGGCCGGCCATCCTCGCCAGCGTGCTCCGCAGCGGCAGGTGGTGCAGCGTGGCGATGGAGGCCACGCAGTCGAAGGAACCGCCGGGCAGCTCCTCGTCCGCGAAGTCGGCGACGCGCACCTCCACGCCGGGACACGCGGCGAGCCTCCCGCGGGCGAGCCGGACCATCTCCGGCGACAGGTCCAGGGCGAGCACCGTGTCCGCTCGCCGCGCCAGCAGGCGGGCGAAGGCGCCCGAGCCGCACCCCACCTCCAGCGCCGCCCGGCAGCCGGGGGGCACGTGCCGCAGCAGGAAGGGGTGGTAGTGCGCGTTGTGGTCCCAGCCGTCCTCGTCCAGGGCGGCGATCCGGTCGAAGTCCGCCCGGATCCGGGCGCCCGTCGCCATCAGCGCGCGTCCGCGTGCCCGATCCACCCGCGCACCACGGCGGCGAAGGCGGGCCCCTTCGCCTCCACGTCCGCCAGGTTGCGGAACGTCACCGACGCCCGGTCGGCGGCGAGCCACCGCAGCAGCCCTTCCGGGTCCTCGACGGCCGCGACGCCGGCGGCGTCGTCCCGCTTCTTCGCGCCCAGGTGCAGGATCACCTGCACGCCGTCCCGGGCACGGAGGTGGAAGGTCGCGAACCACTCCGAGGTGCGGAAGCTCGGCGCGTTCCACTTGATCCCCTCCGCGATGCCGGGGTCGGCGCCGAGGATCAGTTCCCGGACGGCGAGGATCTCCCGCCGGAACGGGTGCTCGAGCGCCGCGAGGAACGATTCGACGTCGCCGGGGGCTTTCCGGGGCATGGCGGACGGGTCGGTGGAATGGGGCGCCCGGATGGGCGCGGGACGGCGCGTGGCCCGGGCCAAGCTGCGCCGCCCCGGGCCGCTCCGCAAGCCGGCACGGGGCCGCGGGTGTGGACCTCCTACTCGTCGCCGGGGAGCGGCTTCCAGAACGCCGGCGGCACCAGGAGCACCGAGCAGGGCGCGCGGCGCGCCACCCCCGACGCCACGCTCCCCAGCAGGGCGCGCTTCACGGCCCCGTGCCCGTGCGTGGCCAGCACGACCAGGTCGGCGCGCTCCCGGGCGGCGTACGCGGCGATCTCCTCCGCCGGACCCTCGCCCCACAGCAGCTCCTCCCGCGCCAGGACGCCGGCGACGCGCCCGCTGCGGGCGAGCGCCTCCTCCACCTGGCGGTGCAGCTCGGGGCCGACGACGGCGCGGCCGGAGGGGAGGTCGTGGACGAAGAGCGGGGGGAGCACGTGCACCACCCTCAGCTCCAGCGGGGCGCACCCCTCGTCCCGCGGCCCGGCGAGCGCCGCGCCCCAGGCCAGCGCCACCTCCAGCGCCCCCCGCGACGGCTCCGACAGGTCGAAGGGGACCACCACCCGGTGCAGCGGGAGGCCGAGGGGCTCGCGCACCACCAGGCAGGGCACCGGGGCGGTGCGGACCACGCGGTCCGCGGTGCTCCCCAGGAGCTCGGCCGGCGCGGAGCGCCGACGGTGCGGCCCCAGCACCACCAGGTCCGCCGACACGGCTTCCGCGCGCTCCACGATGGCGCGGTGCGCCACGAACACCTCCACGCCGCGGCTGGCCACCTCCACGGCGTCCGGCACGGTGCGCCGGACCTGCTCGTCGAGCGCGGCCTCCGCCTCGCGCAGCCTCCCCTGGAAGGTGGGGGAGAGCAGCGGGGCCGCGTCGGCGTAGGGGGCGGGAGGGAGGTCGAAGGCGTGCAGGACGTGCAGCCCGGCGCCCGTGCGCGCCGCCAGCGCGCCCGCGGCGCGGAGCACCACCTCCGAGGCGTCGGACAGGTCGGTGGCGGCCAGGATGGACCGGATCGGACCAGGGATCATGCGCCCTCCGTTCGCCGTGATCCGGCGCGGGCACCCCGCGGTCTCCGGCTGGTGGCAGCAGTCGATCACGGTGGAGTACGAGCGCGCCCGCGGAAAGCGGGCCGTGGGCCAGACCGCGGACGCCGGCTTCCAGGTGGGGGTGCAGCGGAGCGTCGCGGCGACGGTGGAGGCGGCGTGGGAGCTCCTCACCACGCGCCCGGAGCTGTGGCTGGGCGAGGGCGCGGAGGTCGCCTTCGCGGTGGGCGAGCGGTACCGGGTGCCCGCGGGCCGGGGCGCGCCCGGCGCGGGCGGCGTGGTCCGGGTGGTGAAGCCCGGGGCGCGCCTGAGGATGACCTGGCACCCGGAGGGCTGGCCCGCGCCGGCGACGCTCCAGCTCACGCTTTCCGCGTCGGGGTCCGGCAGGACCGTGGTGGGCGCGCACATGGAGAAGCTCCCGGACGCGGACGCCCGCGAGGCGATGCGCGCCCGCTGGCGCGCGGCGCTGGAGCGGATCGCCGCGGCGCTGGGCGGCGGCGGGTAAACGTCCGGCTTGCAGGCGCGGACGGGCGGGACGCAGATTGGGGCAGGACCCGTGGCGCCCGCGCCGGAGGGTGCGGCTCCCGCGCACCCGGCGAGCGCCGCGCCGCCGGCCACCTGCCCCGACCATCCGAAGGCTCCCCGATGAGAATGCCGCAGCTGCTCCTCCTCGTCGCGCTCCTGGGCTCGGCCGCCGTCTCGCTCGCGGTGGACCTGGCCTGGTGAGCCATGCCCCCGCTCGCCGGGCGTGACCTGAGAGGACGACGGTGAGCGATTCCCGGGTGACGCTCCGTCCCGCGGAAGCCGGGGACATGGAATTCCTGTGGGGGCTGCACCAGGCCACGATGCACGAGTACGTGGACCGGACCTGGGGGTGGGACGCGGAGGACCAGCGGCGGCGGTTCGTGGAGGGCTTCGACCCGGGGGCGCTCCGGGTGGTCGAACGGGACGGCCGGGCGATCGGCCGTCTCTCCGTCCAGCACCGCCCCGGAGAGATCTTCCTCGCGTCCATCGAGATCGCCCCGGAGCTCCAGAACCGGGGGATCGCGACGCGGCTGATCGGGGAGATGTGCGCCGAGGCCGACCGGAGGGGCGTACCGGTGGGGCTGTCGGTCCTGAAGGTGAACCCGGCGCGGCGCCTGTACGAGCGGCTGGGGTTCGTCTGCGTGGGAGAGACGGCGACGCACTACGTCATGCGCAGGGAGCCTCCCCGATCACCCTTTCCACCGGAGCGTGAGCCATGACCGCCGCCGCGAAGCCGTCGCCCCTGGTGGTGGTTCCCCCGCCGCTGCTCTTCGTCACCGCCTTTCTCGCGAGTCTCCTTCTCCAGCGGATGGTTCCGCTTCCCTCGTACGCGCAAGCACCCCCGCTGCCGCTGCGGATCGCGGGCGCGGCGCTGGTCGCGCTCGCGGTGCTCCTCGTCGCCGGGTGCATGCTGCTGTTCCTCCGCGCCCGCACCACCATCGTCCCGCAGGCGCAGGCGTCCTCCCTGGTGCAGCAGGGCCCCTACCGCATCTCCCGCAATCCCATGTACGTGGCGCTCGCCAGCGCGTACCTGGGCGCCGCGGCGCTCGCAGGGATCCTGTGGCCGGTGATCCTGCTCCCCGTGCCGCTCTCGATCCTGCAGCGCGTCGTGATCCCCTTCGAGGAGGCGACGCTCCGCGGCGTCTTCGGCCCCACCTACGACGCCTACCGGGCCCGGGTGCGCCGCTGGCTCTGAGCCGCGGCTTGCCGGCGTCGCCCCGCTACGCGCCCTGCCCCGCCTGGCGCCGGTGGAACGCCTCCGCCGCGGGCGCGAAGACGCCGCCGAACTCGGCGTACCAGGCGTCGAGCCCCGCCAGGTGGTCGGCGAACACCCGGAACTCCGGCGGCGCGAGCGGGTGCGCGGAGGCCAGCCGCAGCAGCTGCACGTACCGGTAGAAGGCGTCGGTCTCGGCATCGACGTCGTCGGTGGACGGGAAATCGTCCCCGCCGCGGGGGGCGAGCACCATGTCCGCGCAGCGGAAGGCGTTGTGGCGGTACAGGTCCACGATGTCCACCTCGGCGAAGCGGTACAGCGCGGACGCGGCGTCGGATCCCGTGGTCCACCTCCTCGCCTCCTCGGCCGCGAGCGCCAGCGGGCGCACCAGCGCCCAGCCCCGCTCGTGGTGGTCCAGCAGGCGCGAGAAGCGGCGCCCGGCCTCGGTGCGCCGGAGCCGGCTCGCGCACTCCCGCGCCTCCCTCCACTGGCTCGTGTACAGGGTCGCCACCGGCTCCCCCGCGTCGGGCCGGAGCAGGGCGGCGGCCCGCTCGGTCCGGGGACGCGCCCGGCCCGCGGCCTCGCCCACTCCGTTGAACGGCACGATCAGCTCGGTCGTGGCTCCGGGCGGGTGGCGCCGGGAGGGGCGCTCGGTCAAGTCGGACATGCGGACCTTTCCGCGTCGGTGAAGTCACATTCTGGCAACACCAAGGTGCGGCGTTCGATACGGCCGCCTCAAGATCCGCCTGCGTCGGCAATTACGCGCTCTGACGGAGGGGCGGAAATCGTGGTTTCGTCAAGTGGCGAGAGCAGCAGGGGAGTCTCAGAACGACGGCGCAAGGCAACCAGCTACAACAGGGACTTATCTGGTTAAGCTCCGTGTCCACGCCTATCTTGGGCCTGACGCCACACCTCTTCAGGCGCCCACCCGCATCCGCCTGCCTCTCGCCGCCGTCGCCCTGACCCTGCTGGCGGCCTGCCAGCCCGAGCCGACCGCACCTGCGGCTCCACGGCAGCCGATCGCGTCAACAGTGGTAGGCGCCGACTCGATAACTGCCACCCAGCGTGAGGGTCGATGATCGACTCTGGAAACTGAGCGAAATGACTGCGAGCCGGGGGGGATCCCCCCGGCTCACATCATTTTGATCGATTAGATCCTACCGCCGGAAACGGAGGATGCGAATTCTTCTAGTGCGTTTCTATCTGGTCACAGGTGTCGACAATTCCCAAAACTAGGGCGTAAACCGACCATACATAAGAAGGAAGTATCTGGTTAATTCCAATATCCAGACCTATGTTGAGGCCCACCATCACACCACTTCCGGTGCCTGCCCAACCTAGGAGATATCCATGGACCGCATCCGCCTGCCCCTTGCCGCCCTTGCCCTCTCACTGCTGGCGGCCTGCCAGTCCGCGGCGCCGACTGCGGTAGTGGATTCCCGGGCGCCGAGCGCACCCGCCGCCTCCAGTGCAGACTCTATCCTCGCCTTCGAAGCGACACGCGGGGGTACATTGGCCGGCTCCGGGAACTGAGTCTTTTGGACAGCGGGCCGGGGATCACTCCCCGGCCCGTAGCGCCGTCAATGCCTTGACAAGTCCCACGGCTAGCAAGCGAGATGTTCTTTCTTCTAACGTACTTGCGGGTACGGGAGGCGCATCTGCGTAGCGGTGTAGACGAATAGACTCCAGGAGAGGAGGGATAGCCGCTACTTGGTCCAACTCTTCTCGCGCAGCAGCCGTTTCCACGGCAAGCACGCCGGAACGTTCAGCGTCCTCCCAAAGCCGGAGCGCCGCCGCGCCTCTCGCTAGGTTGGTGAAAACACCGGATTGGACCGTACCGGCCGCGGCGCCCCGGATGAGAGCCCACGCGTCCGCAGCCGCCCGGGTGTAGACGTCCCCCCTCCTCTCGGCACCCGCGCAGCGCGCGAGATTGCAGCAGGCGAGCAGGCGTACTCTCGTGTCAGAGATGAGGGGCAGCACCGCCTCGAACACCTGAAGTGCCCGCCCGAAGTACCCGCGCTCCATCCAGAGACCTGCTACATCGTGTGCCAGTACGGGAAGTCGGTGATGTCCGGTGCGCATCCGTTCATACGCCTCCGCCGCGAACCTCTCAGCCCCGGAGAAGTCACCCGCGTAGACCGCCACCGTCATCAAATCGTGCAGGATGTCGCCTTCCAGGTGCCGGAGCCGTTTCCGCCCGCCTTCCACCCGACCACGGGGGCGCCGCGCCGCGAAGAGCGCTTTCACCAGGTGAGCACGTGCCTGGCCGAACTCGCCACGCTGGACGTGCAGGTTTCCCAGGCTGTTGAGAGTGAGGGCGAAGCCGTACCAGTCCCCGTGCCGCCGGGACATCGCCCCCGCGTGCTGGAGCCATGCTTCGGAAGTCGCGTAGTCCGCCCGCTGCCGCGCCATGATCCCCACCCGGTGCGCCGCGGCCACGTTGGGCGGGTACGCGCTCGCCGCCGCCCGCGCCCACACCAGCGCCGTCCCCGTGTGCCCCTCGCCCTCCGCCCAATCGGAGACCGCGTCGCACGCCCGGCTCACGACGGCGGGCCTCACCTGCCCCGGCTTCGTCCGCACGGCGCGGAGGTCCCGGAACGCCTCCGCCAGCCCCTCCGCCAGCGGGGCGCCGTACGGCGGCGCGTCCAGGTCGTCCGCGCTCCCGCCGCCGAACAGGGTCCCGCGCTCGGCGCCGGGAGTCTCCGCCCACAGCAGCACGCCCCGGTAGAGCACGAGGAGCATCCCGCCCAGCTCGCCGGGGACCTCCTGGACGTTGGTCCAGCCGGGAAACGGCTCCGGCGGACAGGGGAGGAGAAGCGGCCGGGGATGTGGCATGGCGAGAGCGGGCCGAAGGGGACGGAGTACACGCTTGGCACCAAGTATATGTGCGGAGAGTGAGGCCGCACCAGGGAAATGTGCGACGACGCGCCCCATTTTTACTGGCGAATCATTGAGTGCATGCAGGCAACGTCCGGCGCGGCAACGCGATTGCCAGGCTGTGGGGTTGAAACGTATGGGACCGTTGCCGGGCGGTGGCGGGTCCTGTCGGACGGCGTCAGAAGCGCTCCCCCCGGGCCTCGCGGAGCTGGCTTCCCACCGGGCGGATCCGCGTCCACATGGTCCAGAAGTACAGCCCCAGCCCCGCCGCCTGCCCCACCCCGCCCGCGACCACCGCCCACGCCAGCCACGGCCGGTCCGCCCACGCGCGCGCAGCCTCGGCCAGGAAGCGCGCCGAGGTGGACGCAAGCAGGAGCCAGTACGCGGCCTCCACCGCGGCGGGAGTGTAGCGCGTGTCCTCCCTGGCCGCGCGCGGGAAGAGCCAGAGCGCCACCCCCAGGATCAGGAACATGACGAAGCCCACCAGCACGGCGTGCGCGTGGGCGGAAACGAGGTACGGGTGCGGCCACTCGCGCCACAGCTCCCGCCGCACCAGCATCCACACCCCCAGCGCCACGCCCGCGGCGAGGAACCCCACGGCGGTCTTGATGAAGCGGCGGACGAGCGTGTACAAGGCGCACCTTGTTCGGGGGGGGATCGGGCCGGGCGGGACGCGGCGGACGGGATGGAGCTTACATCTGGGACGCCCCGGGGCGTGTAGGGGAATTCTCGATCGTCGCGTGGGGAAGCGGCCGATCGCTGTGCACGAGGGGGAAAACGACGAGGCCCCGGCGGCGGCCGGGGCATCATTCTGGCGGGGGGAAGGAGGGCCGACTCCCGGCCCTACGCGGGGGTCTTCTCCTGCACCTCCAGCAGGTGCCAGGACACGGAGGAGCCGTCGGCCGGCGGGTCGGCGACGGGGCGCTTGAGCACCCGCAGCCGGTAGGCGTAGCCGGGCTCGTACGTGAACCCCTCGATCTCGTCGAAGAAGTTCTGCCAGTCGTCCTGCGGGCGCTGCTTCACCTGCAAGCACTGCATGACCACCATCCCCTTGCACTCGCGGGTGAAGGAGGCCACGTACAGCGTCACCTCCTCGGCCTGCGCGGCATCGGTGGGGATGCCGCAGCAGCAGCCGGCCGCGCTCCCCAGCAGGAGGGCGAGCAGGGGGAGCAGGAGGAGGCGGAGTCGCGGGATCATGGCGGGACCGGGGTGAGCGTGGCGACCGGCGGCGGACGCCGCCGGGAGACAAGGACGGCGGCGGGGGCGGACGGGTCACGCCCGCAAGTGAAACCCGCGCCGGGCGGGCCGCGTAGTGCACCGGGACGGGGGCGCCGAATGCCCGCCGTCCACCGAGACCACGACCGCGGAGCCCTGGAGGAACCCCCGATGAAAGACCCCGGCACGGCTGCCATCCTGAGCTTCCTGATCCCCGGCCTGGGGCAGATCTACAACGGGAAGTTCTGGCGGGCCCTCTTCTGGCTCATCATCACCCCCGGCTTCTGGCTTGGCAGCGGCGGCACGCTGGGGTGGGTGTGCCACGTGATCGCCGCCTGGACGGCGTACACCTGGGCCCGCGACCACCGGTACGGCTGACGCCCCACGCCGTCCGCTCCCC
>JBEVLE010000084.1:0-3549 GCA_040509335.1 Longimicrobiaceae bacterium
CCACCGCCTCCCCGCCGAAGAGCAGGTGGCGCAGCCGGGCGAAGGCCTCCGGCTCGTCGGCGGCGATGCGGTTGAACAGCGCCGTGGTCAGGAACAGCGCGCTGACCTCCCGCTCCCGCAGCGCGGCCGCGAAGTCGGCAGGCGAGAGCGCGAGTTCGCGCTCGATGACCGCCAGCGAGCCGCCGTTCAGGAGCGCGCCCCAGATCTCGAAGGTGGCCGCGTCGAAGGCCAGGTTGGAGGCGTGCGCGATGCGCTCCTCCGGCCCGAAGGGCACGTAGTTGGTCTCGCGCACCAGGCGCACGATCGAGGCGTGCGCCACGGCGACGCCCTTGGGACGCCCGGTGGAGCCCGAGGTGTAGATGACGTACGCCAGCTGCCCGGGATGCGACTCGACCTCAGGCGCGGTGTCCGGCAGGGCCGCCAGCGCGGCGACGGTCTGCGCATCGTCCAGCCACAGCGACTCGACCTCGCCGGGAAGCTGCGCGCCCGCGGCGGCGTTGGTCAGCACCAGCGACACGCCGGCGTCGGCGAAGACCTCGTGCAGGCGCTCGGCCGGGTTGGAGGGGGCGAGCGGGACGTAGGCGCCGCCCGCCATGAGGATGCCCAGCATGGCGAGCACGGCGTCCGTGCCGCGCTCCAGGACCATCCCCACGCGCACTTCGGGCCCGACGCCGCGACGCCGGAGCAGCCGCGCCAGCCGGTTGGCCCTGCCCTCCAGCTCCGCGTAGGTGACCGTTGCCTCGCCGTCGACGATCGCGGTCGCTCCGGGCGTGCGGGCAGCCTGCTCGGCAAATAGCTCGTGGACGCAGGCCCGCGGGAGCTCGGCCGCGGTGGCGTTCCAGGCTTGCAGCACCTGTGCGCGCTCCGCCCGGCGCAGCAGCGAAAGCTCGGAGAGGCGGCTCGCCGGGTGCGTGGCGATCGCCTCCAGCACGACCTCCAGGTGCCCGGCCAGACGCTCGGCCGCCTCCGCTTCCACCCGCGCCCCGTCGTAGCGGATCTCACCCCACAGCTGCGCCGCCGCCTGTGCCGACAGGACCAGCGGGTAGTTGGCCTGCTCGCGCGCCCCGCTCGGGCGGACCCGCAGCCCGTCCAGCTTACCGGCCGCTTCCCCGACAGCCTGGTCCACCGGGTAGTTCTCGAACACCACCAGGCTGTCGAACAGCGACTCCCCGGTGGGCAGCTCGCTCCACCGCTGCACCGACCTCAGCGGCGCGTACTCGTGCTCGCGCGCCTCCACCTGCTCCTTCTGCAGCTCCGCGAGCCACTCCTGCAGCAGCGTATCGCCCGGCAGGCGCACCCGCACGGGGAGGGTGTTGATGAAAAGTCCCACCGTCTCCTCCACCCCCGGCAGCTCCGCCGGCCGCCCCGAGGCGATCGCCCCGAAGACTACGTCGTCCTCGCCCGCGTAGCGGCCCAGGAGCAGTCCCCAGGCACCCTGCACCAGGGTGCTCATGGTGACGCCCCACACCCGCGCCTGGTCCTGCAGCACGCGCGTACGCTCCGCCGGCACCGCCAGCTTCACCACGCCCTGGCCCCGCTGATCGCTCACGCCGCGGACCGTGTGCGCGCCCGGCAGCCTGGTCGCGGCGCTGAAGCCGGCCAGCGCCTGCCTCCAGAAGCGCTCGGCGCTCCCGCGGTCCCTGTTCTCGAGCCAGGCGACGTACGCCCGGTAGCGCCGCGCCGGCGCGAACTGCGGTGCCACTCCCCGCGCGTGGGCCGTGTACGCGGCCACCACGTCGCGGAAGACCAGCGACAGGCTCCACCCGTCCAGGATGATGTGGTTGTGCGTCCACACCAGCTCGTGCGCCTCTTCTCCCGTCCGGAACAGCGCCATCCGCATCAGCGGCGCCCGCGCCAGTTCGAACCCCTCGGCCCGGTCGGCATCGAGAAAGCGCTCCAGGCGGGCTTTCTGCTCGGCCGCGTCCAGCCCCCGCCAGTCCTCGCGCCGGAAGGGCAGCTCGGCCTCGCGCCGGACCACCTGCACCGGCCGCGGCAGCCCCTCCCAGGCGAAGCCGGTCCGCAGCGGCTCGTGCCGCTCCACCGCGGCCTGCCACGCCCGCTCCAGGGCGTCCGAGTCCAGCGCCCCCTCCAGGGCGAAGCCGAACTGCGTGACGTACACGCCGGAGCCCGGCGCGTAGAGCGCGTGGAAGAGCATCCCCTCCTGCAGCGGGGAGAGCGGGTACACGTCCTCCACCCCGCGCTCGCTCCCCAGCAGCGTGTCCAGCGCCGCCTGGTCCAGCCTGGCCAGCGGGAAGTCGGAGGGCGTGTAGCCGCCCGCGTCCTCGCTGCGGCAGTGCTCGATCACCGCGCGCAGCTCCTCGGTGTACCACTCGGCCAGGCGCTCGACGGTTTCGCGGCGATGCACCCCGGCGACGTAGGCGATCCGCAGCTCCAGCCGGCCCGCCTGCACCGACCCGCCCACGCCCAGCCGGTACGGGTGCGGAGTGCGCCGGTCCACCGGCGCGCCCGCGGACTCGGGCGCAAAGCGGAAGAAGGTGTCCGCGGAGACCGCCTGGTCGAGCTGCCCCAGGTAGTTGAAGCTCACCTCGGCGCCCGGGGCCGCCGCGAGCTCCGCCCCCGCCTCGCTCCCGCTGAGCCAGCGCAGCAGCCCGTAGCCCATCCCGCGGTGCGGCACCGCGCGCATCTGCTCCTTGACCGCCTTGAGCGCCGCGCCGACGTCGTCACCCCCGGGCAGCTCCAGCACGGTCGGGTACACGTTGGTGAACCACCCGGCCGTGCGGGACAGGTCGACGCCGGGGAGGAGATCCTCCTCGCGCCCGTGGCCCTCCAGGTCCACGCGGACCCGCCGCTGGCCCGTCCAGCGGCCCATCGCGCCCGCGAGCGCCGCCAGCAGCACTTCGTCGATGTGCGTGCGGTACGCCGCGGGCACCTCGCGCAGCAGCGCCCCGGTCTCCTCCTCCGTCAGGCGGATCGTCACGCTGCGCACCTGCGCCAGCGTGCTCTCCGCCCCGGGGTCGTCGGTCGGCACCGGGGCGACCACCTGCCGCGCCTGGGCGAGCCAGTACTCGCCCTCCGCGGCCTGTGCCTCGGAGCGGGCGTGCTCGGCCAGGCGCTCCGCCCACGTCTTCCACGCAGTCGTCCTCGCCGGCAGCCGTACGGACTCCCCTCCCGCGAGCTCCGTGTAGGCGGTCTCCAGGTCCTCCAGCAGCACCCGCCAGCTCACCGCGTCGACCACCAGGTGGTGCGCCACGGCAAGCAGCCGCCCGGCATCCTCGCCGCCCATCTGGAACCAGCCCATGCGCAGCAGCGGGCCGCGCGACAGGTCCAGGCTGCGCTGCACCTGCTCCGCGCCCGCCTCGATCGCCTCCCTCTGGGCCCCGGCCGGCAGCCCCGAAAGGTCGAAGGCCACGAGCGGTCCGTGCGCGCTCGGCTCGGCGTGCCACTGCGTCCAATGCCCGTCCTCCTCCTGCCGGAAGCGCAGCCGCAGCGCGTCGTGGTGCGCCTCCACCGCCGCCGCGGCGCGCGCCAGCAGCCCCGCGTCCAGCGCCTCCCGCGGCTGCAGCAGGAGCCCCATGTTGAAGTGGTGCC
>JBEVLE010000085.1:0-5000 GCA_040509335.1 Longimicrobiaceae bacterium
GCCCCCCCCCGGGGCGCGGGGGGGGGGGGCGCGGCCGGCGGGCGCCCCGCGCCCCCGCCCCCCCGGCCCTGGGCGGTGCCCGTCGCGGTGGGGGGCGGTGGCGCCCCCCCCCCCGCGGCTCCACCCCACCACCCGCACCGCGCCGTCCGTGGCGCGCACCGCCACGGTCCCGCCCTGGGGGGCCTCCGCGCGGGCCTGCGCCCCCGCCTCCGGCGCCGCGCCCAGCAGGAGGGCCAGGGCGCACACTGCGATCGCTCTCATCGTGCCCGTGCTTCAGGTTTGTGCCGACAGGCGCAGGGTGCGCTCCAGCACGTCGATCTTGTCGCGGTAGGTGGCGGCCAGCACGTTGGACAGCTCCGCGTTCGCCGGGTCGCGGGCCAGCGCCGCGCGCGCGTCGCGGATCGCCGCGTCGATGGCGCCCAGGCTCGCCTCCACCGCCCGCACCGTTTCCGGGGCCAGGGCGGCCCGGTTCCCGGCCAGGAGCGCCTCCAGGTCGTCCGCCGTCCTCACGTACTCCGCCTCCGCCCGCCGGAACTCCACCCACTCCGCGCGCGGCCGCGGCGCGCCCCCGTCCGCCGCCGCCACGCCCCCCGCCGCCTGGGCGGCGCGGTCGCGCATCAGCGCCGCGGTGATGCCGGAGGAGAGCGCCACCAGCAGCACGGCCGCCGCGGCCAGCTCCCGGCGGGTCATCCGCACCTGCCAGGCGGCGCGGGCCGGCCGCGCCAGGGTTTCCGCCCGCAGCGCCTCCCACAGCTCCGCCGGCGGGTCCACCGTGCGGGGGAGTGCGGCCGCCCCGGCGAGGAGGGCGCGCAGCCCCTCCACCTCCGCGCGGCACGCCGCGCAGGCGGCCAGGTGCGCCTCCACCGCCGCCGCCGCGGGGGCGGGGAGGAGGCCGTCCACGTGGTCGTTGAGCCGCTCTTCCGTCGGGTGCTCGCTCGTCATCATCGTCCGATCGCCTCGCGCAGGAGCCTCCGGGCCCGGTGGAGCTGCGCCTTGGTGGTGCCCACCGCGGTCCCGGTCATCCGCGCGATCTCCTCGTGCTTGTATCCTTCCACGTCGTGCAGGACGAACACCGTCCGTGCCCCGTCCGGGAGCGCCGCGATGGCCCGCTCCAGCGCGATCCGCGTTTCCGGGCTCGCCGCGCGCCCGGGCCTTTCCAGCTTCTCGGGCGACTCCACGCTCTCCACCCGCGCCCGGCGCCGCCGGTCCGAGCGGACGGCGTTGAGCACCAGGTTCACCGCGATCTTCCGCAGCCACCCCGCCACCTCGCCGTCGCCGCGGAAGGAGCCCAGCTTCTTCCAGGCGCGCACGAACACGTCCTGCGTCAGTTCCCCGGCGCGCGAGGCGTCGCCGGTCATGCGCAGGCACAGGGCGTAGACCCGGCCGGAGTTGTCCCGGTAGATCCGCTCGAACGCCTGCGGATCCGGGCTCTCGGGGACGATGCGGAGGCCGGGGCTCACTCTCTCGGACGGCGGGGCCGGAGGGGCGGCGGTGTCTATGGTCTCGTGCGGGTGGGGGATCGGCGCTGCTCCCGGATTCTAGGACACCGGGTGCTTCATTATGGTTTGAACGGATTCTTGCGGGGAGAGTTTCGTGGCGCTTCGTCGGGTGTGGCGGGCCGCTCCGGAGCCGGACGATACTGCCGTCCGTCTCCTGCGCGGGCTCCGGGAACCCCGCCAAACAGCCGGCGGGTTTCCCTACGCCGGGGTGAGCCAGCCGAAACCGCCCGGCTGTCTCCCCCCGAACCGATTCATGTGGATACGGCGGAACGGCAACGGCGCCCGCCGTTCACGTACTCCGTACCGCAGTTGCAGGCTGTTCCCTGTTCCCTGTTCCCTGTTCCCTGTTCCCTGTTCCCTGTTCCCTGTTCCCTGTTCCCTGTTCCCTACTCCGTCCTCCACCTCCCCGTGCGCGGCGGCTGCACCGGCTGGGGGAGCGACCGCAGGTACGCCACCAGCGCGTCCAGGTCCACCATGCCGGTGCGCGTCATCCGGGCCTGCTTCAGCACCACGTAGCCGTCGCCTCCCGTGGCGACGAACTCGGACGTGCCGATGGTGACGGTGTCCGCGTCGCGCAGCGGGCGGCCGTCCGCCAGGCGGATCTCGCGGACGCGGGAGCCGCGCGGGGCGGAGGGGGCGTAGGTCACCGTCAGGCCGGAGACGTGTGCGTCCGGGGCGGCGTCGCGCGCCAGCGCGTTCTCCAGGGCGGCGCGGAGCTGCGCCCCGGTCGCGGCCACCGTCACCAGCTCGTTCTGGAAGGGCTGCAGCTCGTACAGCGTGCCGTAGGTGATGGGGCCCGCGGGCATGGCGCGCCGGACCGAGCCGGTGTTCACCAGCGCCACGCGCGCGCCGGTCCGGGCCCGCACGGCGTCGGCGACCAGGTTGCCCAGCGGGTACTCGGACCCCTCGCGCTCCATGGGCGCGGCGAAGCTCACCAGCACCCGCTCGCTCACCGGGCGCACCCGCGCCTCCCACTCCTCCACCACCCGGGCCACCGCCGTGTCCGGCGTCACCTCGTCGGCCCAGGCGGTGCGCACCTCCCGGCGCGTGGCGAGGGTCCGGCCGCCGCGGCGCTCCAGGTCGGTGACGCTGTACGCCACGCTGTACGACGCGGCCTCCGCCACCGCGATCCCGTTCGCCGTGGTCAGCACCCGGTTGTGCGTGTGCCCGCCCACCAGCAGGTCCACCGGCTCGGTGATCTGCGCGGCCACCTCCAGCAGCTCCCCCTCGCACCCCGTGGATTCCTGCTCCGGGGGCGCGCCCGGCCCGGGGGCGTCGCACGCCGCGCCCACGTGCAGCGTCACCACCACGAAGTCGGCGCCGGCCGCGCGCGCCTCCCGCGCGCTCCGGTCCACCGCGGGCCCCACCGGCCCGAAGTCCAGCCCCGCCACCCGGCCCGCCATGACCATCTGCGGCGTGTTCGGGAGCGCGGCTCCCACCACCGCCAGCCGCACGCCCCCGCGCTCCAGCATCGTCCAGGGGCGCAGCCACTCCGGCTGCCGCTGCGTTCCCGCCGCGTACACGTTGGCCGCCACCCAGGGGAAGCGGCTCTCCGCCACGCGCGCCCGGAGCGTGTCCATCCCCCAGTCGAACTCGTGGTTGCCCGTGGCCGCGGCGTCGTAGCCGGCGGCGTTGTGCGCCGCGATCGTGGCGCGGCCCCAGCTCAGGTTGGAGATGGCCGTTCCCTGCATGTCGTCGCCGCCCGACAGCACGAAGGTGGGGCCGCCGAAGCGCGCCGCCGCGCTGTCGAAGTGCGCGGCGAGCACCGCCGATCCACCCACCGTCCGTCCGCCCGCCCACCCGGGGCGCTGCGGGGCGAGGCGGCCGTGGAAGTCGTTGGTGTGCACGATGCGCGCGCGCTTCACCGCTTCCGGCGCGGGGGCGGCCGGCGGGGGCGGCGCGCACGCAGCGAGCGCCAGGAGGAGGGCGGCGGCGGGTCCGCCGCGGAAGGGTGTGCGCACGGTCATGGCTCTGCCGGTTGAAGGGTCCCGAGGGCGTCCGCAGGTCCCGGGCCGCGCCGCCCGGCCTACGTATCGGCGCACGGAGCGCGCGCAATGAGAAACAAATTGCTTGCAATCCGTCGCAGCTTCATGCACATTGTTTGCAGATGTACGCTCTGTTCACTCCTCTTCATTTTTTCTCTCCCGGAGAACGCATGACGCCTCCCCCGAAGCACGAGAAGGTGGACAAGGACGGGTACGTGCTGACCTTCTACCCCGGCTTCCTGAGCAAGGCATCCGTGCTGGTGGACGGAAAGGACGACGTGCTGTACAAGCAGCAGAAGCCGCACCCCATCAAGGACCAGCCCGACGAGCCGCTTCCCCGCTTCGAGCTGCGCCTGCAGGGCGGGCCCAACGACCGCGACATCACCCTGCACGTGGACGATCCCGAGCACGCCATCGCCGAGATCACGGTGCGCATGTATCCCAAGGGCTACAAGCCCGAGGGCGGCGCGGCCCCCCCGCCCAACGAGGCCTTCGTCGTGATCAACGACGCCATCCTCTGTCCCCCCATGTGCTGAGCGCCTCCGGGCATTCGTCCGCCCGCGGGCCCCTTTCCCCGTCGCCATGAGCATCACCGCGATCCTGCAGCTCGTCGTCCACGCGCTGATCCTCGCCTTCGGCGTGCTCGCCGCCGCGGTCGCGCGGGAAAAGGGCGGCATGCCACGCTTTCACCGCATGGCCTGGACGCTCGCCGCCGTGTTCTTCCTGTGGCGGGGGGTGTCGGGGGTGGCGCAGGGCCTCGCCGCGATCTGGGCGCTCCGCGCGGGGGAGGGGTCGGAGCCGTATGCGCTGTTCGTGGAATGGACCCCGGCCATGAACCACGCCCGCACCCTGATGTCGGTCGCCACCGGGTGGACGCTGGCCGCGCTTCCCCTGCTGCGCGGGCAGCCCGTCCGCCGGCTGTGGATGGGGGCGAGCCTCGCCTGCCTGGTGGTGGCCGGCACCGGGGCCTACGCCGGCTGGCAGGAGGGGCCCACCAGTCCGCGCCACCTCGCCACGCTGACCCTGCTCGGCGCGGTGGAGATGGTGGGGCTGCTGGTCGCGCTCACGATGGGGCTCTTCACGCGCACCCTGGACCGGTACCTGTGGCTGATCCTGTCCATCTACGCCGTGCACGTGGCCCTGAACATCATCTGGTACTCGGCGTTGGTGGGGTTCTTCTACCCGGGCTCCTTCATTCCCCCGCTGCAGGTGCGGAACCTGTACTCCGTGGCCTCGTACCTGGGCGGGTGCGTGCTCGCCTGGCACCGGTGGTCTCTGGCGCGTCGGGGGGTGCGGGTGGGGGGGCTGCTGGAGCTGGTCGGGACGGAAGTGGTGCCGGCGTCGCGGTCGCGTGCATGAGTCCGGACCGAACGGATTTTAACAGCGGGTTCGGGCGTGCCCCCGGCTGGCGCCGGGGTCGGGCTTCGGCTCCGTAGCAGACGAAACAACCGTCTGCAACGGAGTCGAGCCCCGGCAAACTGCCGCCGGGTCTCGCCCCTTCGGGCCGTAATCCCTC
>JBEVLE010000086.1:0-6765 GCA_040509335.1 Longimicrobiaceae bacterium
CAGGGATGCTCCGGCCCGCGAGGAGCTATTCCGGCGCGGTGGCCGGAAGCAGCGCGCGGATCTGCTCCAGGAGCGCCGCCAGCTCCGCCCTGGCCGCGCCCTCCTCCAGCAGCGCCACCGAGCGCTCCAGGTCGCGCAGGGTGGTGTCCAGGTGGAACGCCGCCACGCCCTGCTCGAGCATCTGCTGGTACTGGTGCTCCGCCTCGGGCACGTCGCCCGCGTCGAAGGCGGCGCCGAGCAGGGTCGGCAGGACCCACTCGTCGCCGGGATCGCGCTCCCGCGCCCGCCTGCATGCGAGGAGGGTCACGGCTGCCGCGGCGCGCGCCAGCTCCTCGTCGCCGGAGCGGCCGCGGGTACGCAGGAGCCGCGGCAGGTTCGAGGACGGATAGTAGGCGTTCAGGTCCAGCATCATCCCGCGATGGTAGCTGTCGATCGCCTTCTTCAGGTACCTTGCCCGGTCCCCTGCCGACGAGGCCCTGTCGTACAGCTTCTTGTAGCGCCCGCCGATCAGCCCGCAGCGCTCGGAGCTTTCGCCGTGGATGCGGACGAGCTCCTCCAGCGCGGCGGCCGCGTCCAGGTCGTCGCCCAGCTTGGACTTGGCCAGCCAGTACTGCTCGGAGAACACGGGGACCCTCCGCAGGTTTTCCGGCAGGCTGTCCACCAGCTCCACCACTCCACCCCAGTCGCGGCAGTCGCGCAGCAGGTAAAGCACCTCCAGCGCCACCGCGGGCATCCGCTCCAGCGAGCCCCGGTACCTTTCCCACACCGCGCGCGCGACCTTTGCGGCGTTTCCCCCCGATGCCATGCGGGCCGCCCGCACGTCCCGGTTGAACGCGGACAGGGCGTCCACGTACTGCTGCAGCGAGGTGGCGCGCCCCGGGTCCGGGTTGGGAAAACCGGGGAGCGCCTGGAACACGGGCGAGATCCCGTCCATGGCGTCCTCGATCCCGGCCTGGAGGGCCTGGCGCGCCGCGGCGGCGGTCTCCGGGGTGATCTCGCCCTCGGGAAGCGGATAGCGGACCTGTCGGATCTGGCCCAGGTCGAACTTCTGCTGCGACCAGTCCGCGGAGATCAGCACGCAGCCCCGCTCCCGGGCCGCGTGGCGCACCCCCACCTCGTAGTAGACGTTGGCGTTGGGGGTGGTCACGTCGGCGATGACCAGATCGGAGAGCGCCAGCCGCTCGATCATCTCCACGATGATCAGGGCGCCCAGGTCCTGGTCGGCGCGGATGGGCACACAGCCGAGGTCGTCTTCGATGAGCGGCCGCAGCACCTCCTCCCAGAGCCTGTTGAAGTCGACGGTCGGCGGCCCCTTGCCGGGCTCGGCTTCCGTCGGCTTCCTGCCGTACGGCATGATCATGAAGCAGATCCGCCGGAGTGTGCTGCCGGAAGGTGCGGTCGGTGTGTTCATGGCGGGAGCGCGATCGTTGCGGAGGACGTACGCTGCGTGATCGGCGGCCGGGTGCGGCCCGGGGGTGTCAGGCTTCCCAAGATGCGCCCCTCCGTGGCAAAGCTCAAGGATCGTCTTTTGAGGCTTTCCCGGACATGACGAAGGAGGGCGCCGGTCGCCCGGAGCCCTCCCTGTCGCCTGCCCAGTCCGGCTGCGGCTTCAGATGTGCAGTGCGTGTCCCAGCGCGGCGAGCGCCGCCTCCGCCACCGCCTCGGAAAGCGTGGGGTGCGGGTGCATGGCGCGATCCATCTCCTCCACCGTGGTCTCCAGGTGGCGGCCCACCACGAACTCCGCGATCAGCTCGGTGGCGTGCGGGCCGACGATGTGCGCCCCCACCACCTCGCTGTACTTCTTGTCGCGGATCACCTTGACGAAGCCGTCCGTGTCGCCGGAGGTGAGGGCGCGGCCGTTGGCGGTCCAGGGGAAGGTGCCCACCTCGATGTCCATTCCCTGCTCGCGCGCCTGCTCCTCCGTGAGCCCCACGGAAGCGACCTCGGGGTGGCAGTAGGTGCAGTTGGGGATGTTGCCGTAGTCGATGCCGGCGTGCGGGTCGGCGTGGATGGCCTCGACGCAGGCCACGCCCTCGTGCGAGCCCTTGTGCGCCAGCAGCGGCGGCCCGGCCACGTCGCCGATGGCGTAGACCCCCTCCACGCTGGTCCTCATCTGCCGGTCCACGGCGATGAAGCCGCGCTCGGTAAGCTTGACCCCGGCGGCCTCCAGCCCCACGTCCTCCACGTTGGGCGCGCGGCCGATAGCGGAAAGCACGCGCTCCGCCTCGATGGTCCTGGTCTCGCCCTTTGCCGTCTTCACCGTCAGCGTCACGCCCGCCTTGCCGACCTCGGCCTTTTCCAGGCGGGCGCCGGTGTACACCTCCATCCCCCGCTTGCGGTAGCTCTTTTCCACCACGGCGGAGCAGTCGCGGTCCTCCAGCGGGAGGACGCGGTCCAGCGCCTCGATGATGGTGACCCTGGTCCCGAAGGCCGCGTACACGTCGGCGAACTCCATCCCGATGGCGCCGGCGCCCACCACCGCCAGCGTCTTGGGGGCTTCCTGCGACATCATCGCGTCGGTGGAGTCCCAGACGCGGTCGTGGTCGATCTTGAGGAAGGGGAGGTCGCGCGGGCGCGAGCCGGTGGCCAGGATGACGTGCTTGCCGGTGAGGGTCTGCTTGCCGCCGTCCTTCGCCGTCACCTCCACCTGGCCCTTGCCGGCCAGGCGGCCGCGCCCGGGGACGTGGGTGACCTTGTTCTTCTTGAACAGGAAGCCGATCCCCTTGACCAGCCGGTCGGAGACCTGGCGGGAGCGCTTCACCGCCTGCGCCATGTTGGTCTTGATCTCGCCCACCTCCACGCCGAACTCCTTGGCGTGGCCCAGGTGGGTGATCATGGCGGCGCTTTCCAGCAGCGCCTTGGTGGGAATGCAGCCGATGTTGAGGCAGACGCCGCCGAGGAAGGTGTCCTCCACGCACGCCGTCCTGTATCCGAGCTGCGCGGCCTTGATCGCGGCGACGTAGCCCGCGGGGCCCGCGCCGACGACCACCACGTCGAAGTTCGTATCCGCCAAGCTTCACCTCACGGTTTGCCGATTTCCATGCGAGCGGGGGTGCCCGGTTTCCCGGCGTACCCGTCCGAATCCGCACAAACTACGGGTCCGGCCACGGGGGGGCAACGCCGCGCGTCACGCTTGTTGCATTGACGCGTGCGGCGGCGCTCACGCCGCCCAACCGACACCGCGGAGGCGTGACATGGCGATCGACGGAGTGGGAGAGGCGCAGCGGCACGGCCGCGCGGCGGCGCGGGAGGCCGCGCCCTGGGTGGAAAAGCTCGCGCGGATGGGATATGCGGCCAAGGGGATCGTCTACCTGATCATCGGCGGCATCGCGGCGCGGGCGGCGTTCGGCTCCGGCGAGCGGGTGGAGGGCTCGCAGGGGGCGATGCGGACCATCCTGGAGCAGCCGTTCGGCAAGCTGCTGCTGGGGCTGGTTGCGCTTGGGCTCGCGGGGTACGCGCTGTGGCGGTTCGTGCAGGCCGCGCTGGACCCGGAGCACAAGGGCACGGACGGGGGCGGCGCCGCGAAGCGCGTGGGGTACGCGATCAGCGGGGTGATCCACGCGGGACTGGCGCTGGCGGCGCTGCGGATGGTGACGGGGCGCGGCGGGGGGGGCGGAGACCGGACGGACGACTGGACGGCGACGCTGATGCGGCAGCCGATGGGGCGCTGGCTGGTGGCGGCGGTGGGGCTGGGGATCATCGGCTACGGGGTGTACGCGCTGTACCGCGCGTACGCGGTGAAGCTTTCCAAGCAGCTCGACCTGTCGCGCATGAGCCCCGCGGCGCGCGAGTGGGCGGTCCGCTCGGGGCGGGCGGGGATCGCCGCGCGCGGGGTGGTGTTCGCGATCATGGGCTTCTTCCTGCTGCTCGCGGCGCTCCACTCCAACCCGGCGGAGGCGCGCGGGCTGGACGGCGCGCTCCGGGCGCTCCAGGAGCAGGCGTACGGCCCCTGGCTCCTGGGGCTGGTGGCGCTGGGGCTGGTGGGATACGGGATCTACCAGCTGGTGGAGGCGCGCTACCGGCGGATCCAGCCGGCCTGAGGCGCCGTCCGTTGCGCGGGCGGGGACGCCGGGGCATTGTTCCGGCGCTCCCGCGTGGGAGCCGACACACTGACCCGAACGGAACCGAACACGCATGCGGACGTGCCGCCGCGCGGGCCTCCCGCTCGCCCTCCTCCTCCTCCTCGCCGCCGGCCCGTCCGCGGCGGGCGCGCAGTCCCGCCCCGCCGGCGCGGAGCGCCGCGCGCTGCTGGAGTACGCCTTCACCCACCTGGACGACGGGGCGGAGCCGTGGCACCTGGCCACGCTGGAGCTGTCCCGCCGCTCCGCCGCGGGGACCTGGCTGGCCCGCGGCAGCGCGGCCCGGCGCTTCGACCGGACGGGGACGCAGCTGGAGGTGGAGGCGTACCCCCGCCTGTCCCGCCGGACGTACGCCTTCGTGGGCGCGGGGTACTCGCCGGACGAGCTGTTCCCGGAGCTGCGCCTGGGCGCGGAGCTTTTCGCCGCCCCGGCGCCGGGGTGGGAGGCGTCGGCGGGGGCGCGCTGGCTGGACTTCCGCGCGCGCGACGTGACGCTGCTCACCGGCTCGGTGGGGGCGTACCCGGGGAACTGGTACCTCGCCGCGCGCCCCTTCCTGGCGCTGGGAGACGACGGCGGCTCGCTCTCGGGCACGCTGCTGGCCCGGCGCTACCTGCGCGACGCCGACGAGTACCTGTCGCTGCGCCTGGGCGGCGGCGAGGCCCCGGCCGAGGTGTTCACCGCGGCGGAGCTGGAGCGGGTGGGCTCGGCGCGCGCGGCGCTGGAGGGCAAGACGCGCCTCGCGCGCGGCGCCAGCCTGCTCGCCTCGCTCGGCTGGGAGCGCGAGGAGCTGGCCGCGGACCGCGAGCGCCGCAGGGTGACCGTGGGGGTGGGGGTGGAGGCGCGGTTCTGAACGGCAGTACGGAGATGCTGGATTTGCCGGCGGCCCGGACTACATTGCGCTCCTGCAGGTGCGGTATCCCTCACCGGTCGTGCCCGGCGACCCGGGCCCGCGTCGCAGCCCCTGTTCGCGCAGCTTCCCGCCCAGGAGGTCCTCATGCTCCGCCTGCCTCTCGCCGTGTGCCTCGGTCTCCTCCTCCCACGGCTCGTCCTTGCCCAGCATGCGCACCCGGCGCCCGCCGCGACGGCCGGGGTGCCGCTCTTCGACGACCTGGGCACCCTGCACCACGCGATCTCCACGCGCGCGCCGCGCGCCCAGGCCTACTTCGACCAGGGGCTCCGGCTCACCTACGGGTTCAACCACGAGGAGGCGGTCAACTCGTTTCGCGAGGCCGCGCGGCTGGACCCCGACTGCGCGATGTGCTACTGGGGCGTCGCCCTCGCGCTCGGACCCAACATCAACATGCCCATGGAGGCGGCCGCGGAGCGGGAGGCGTACGCGGCGGCCCGGGAGGCGTCGCGCCGCGCTCCCCGGGCGAGCGCCACGGAGCGGGCGTACATCGCGGCGCTGGCGAAGCGCTACGGCGAGCCCGCGGGCGTGGACCGCGCCGCGCGCGACTCCGCCTATGCCGCCGCCATGCGGGACGTGGCCCGTGCCCACCCGGACGATGCGGACGCACTCACCCTCTTCGCCGAGTCGCTGCTCGACCTGAGGCCCTGGGACCAGTGGACGCGCTCCGGCGAGCCGCAGCCCGGTACTCCCGAGGCGGTGGAGGCGCTGGAGCGGGTGCTCGCCCGGGATCCGGCCCACCCGGGGGCGTGCCACTACTACATCCACACCGTGGAAGCTTCGCTCCGGCCGGAACGGGCGCTCCCCTGCGCCGAGCGGCTCCCCTCGCTCATGCCCGGGGCCGGCCACCTGGTGCACATGCCGGCGCACGTCTACATGCGGCTGGGAATGTACGACCGGGCGACCGCGGCCAACGAGCACGCCGCCCACGCGGACGAGCTGTACCTGGAGGGGAGGCAGCCCACGGGGACGTACCCGTTCTACTACGCGCACAACCTGCACTTCCTGTGGGCGGCGTCCGCCGCGGAGGGGAGGAGCGCGGCGGCGCTCCAGGCGGCGCGCGGGGTGGCCGGGCGGGTCCCGGTGGAGCTCGCCCGGCAGCTGCCCATCGCCGAGCTCTTCATCCCCACCCCGCTCTACGCGCTCGCCCGGTTCGGCCGCTGGGAGCAGGTCCTGGCCGAGCCGGCGCCGCCGGGGGACCTGCGCTACTCGAAGGCCATGTGGCACCACGCCAGGGGTCTCGCCCTGGTGGGGGCGGGCCGGGCGGCGGAGGCGGGAGCCGAGCTGGACAGCGTGGCGGCCATCCGGCGGAGCACGCCGGCGGAGCTGGTGCTGGGGATGCACCGGGCCACGGACCTTCTCGGCGTCGCGGAGCACCTGCTTTCCGGGAGGATCCTGGCCGCCCGGGGGGACGGCGAAGGGGCGGTCCGCGAGCTTCGCCGGGCGGTGGAGATGGAGGACGCGCTCCGCTACGACGAGCCGCCGCCCTGGTACAGTCCCGCCCGGCAGGCGCTCGGCGCCGTGCTGCTGCGGGCCGGCCGGGCGGCGGAAGCCGAGGCGGTGTTCCGCGAGGACCTGGCGATCCACCGCGACAACGGGTGGTCGCTGTTCGGCCTCGCCCGGGCGCTGCGCGCCCAGGGCAAGGACGGCACGGAGGTGGAAGCGCGGTTCCGGAAGAGCTGGGCCCGCTCCGACGTGCGCGAGCCGCCCCTCTGGTAGCCGGCCCCGCGCCGACCTGCCGCACAACACGACACCGCGGGCCGGACGCACCTTGCGTCC
>JBEVLE010000087.1:0-9001 GCA_040509335.1 Longimicrobiaceae bacterium
GAGCATTGAACCTGCTGCGCTTGCGCCTGGCGCAGCAGCACAACCCCGACGACTATGCCCGGCTCTGGTCTCGAAATTGACGTCCGAGGGTGCCTCTCCCCCCTCCCATGTCAACGAAAGGGAACGCTACCCAGGATTGGGAGAGGGTGGCGAGCCTAAAGCGAGCCGGGTGAGGGCCGTCGTCGCACTCCCGCACTTCCGTTCCCCCCCTCGGGCCGCTATCGTGTAGCGAAACGCTACATGTTTCGCCTCCCTCCCGTCCCGTCGCGCGCCGCCCCACGCTTGAGCATCCTGTACGTCGTCGCACCCTCGGATTCCTTCTCGTCGCTGTGGCCCCGGCTGGCCGCGGACGCCGGGGCGGAGCCGCGCGTGGCCCCGCACGCGGAGGACGCCGGGTCCGCCCCGGACGCGCTGGCGGTGGTGCTGTGCGTGGCGGGGGTGGAGGAGGAGGCCGAGCCGGCGCTGCGCGCGCTCGCGGCGGCCGGGGCGCCGCCGGCGCTGGTGGTGGGGGCGCGGGCGGACCACCGGCTTGCGGCGGCGCTGGTGCGCTCCGGCGCCGCGGACTACTTCGCCCTCCCCGGCGACCTGGACGACCTGAGCGCCGAGCTGGCCGAGCGGGCGCGGCGCCGCGACTCCCGCGCGGCGGGCGGGCGCCACGCCGCCGCCGAGCGCGCCACCTTCGACTTCCGCCGCGTGGTGGGCGAGAGCCCGCAGCTGCGCGCCGCGCTGGACCGGGCGTCGCGCATCATCCCCCGCGACCGCGCCACGGTGCTGCTCACCGGCGAGACCGGCACCGGCAAGGAATTGCTGGCCCAGGCCATCCACTACAACGGACCCCGCGCGGCGCAGCCGTTCGTGGAGATCAACTGCACCGCCATCCCCGCCGGGCTGCTGGAGTCCGAACTGTTCGGGCACGAGCGCGGGGCGTTCACCGACGCGCGCACGGCCAAGCCCGGGCTCTTCGAGGCGGCGCACGGCGGCACCCTGTTCCTGGACGAGATCGGCGACCTGCCGCTGGCGCTCCAGGGCAAGATCCTCAAGGTGCTGGACGAGAAGCAGGTGCGCCGGCTGGGCGCCGTGCGCCCGCGCGAGGTGGACGTGCGCATCGTCGCCGCCACCCACGTGGACCTGGAGGCCGCCGTGGCGCGCGGCGACTTCCGCGAGGACCTGTACTACCGGCTGAGCGTGGTCCCCATCCACCTCCCGCCGCTGCGCGAGCGCGGCGAGGACGTGGTGCTCCTGGCGGAGCACTTCCTGCGGACGCTCGCCGTCCAGTACGACCTCCCCGTGCCGGCCATCGACCCGCCGCTGCGCCGGGCCCTGCTGGCGCACGCCTGGCCGGGGAACGTGCGCGAGCTGCGCAACGGCGTGGAGCGCGCCCTGCTGCTGGGCGACGGGCACATCGACCCCGCGGACCTGTTCCCCCGGGCGCGCCCGGCCCCCGCGGCGCGGAACGGGCCCATCCCCTTTCCGGCGCCCATGGAGGAGATCGAGCGCGCCGCGGCCGTGGCGATGACCGAGCAGATGGCCGGGAACAAGAGCGCCGCCGCCGAGGCGCTGCGCATCTCCCGCTCGCGGCTGTACCGGCTGCTGGGCGAGGAGGGTGTCCCGGAATGATACATCCGTCGCGGACCGGGACAGCGCCCGGCCCGGAAATGCAGGCGCAGCGCGGGGAAACGCCGGGCGCGGCGCTTGCCCCACCGGGCGGAGCAGACGAGGCACGCACCACTTCACCAGGCCCGAGCCAGCCATGCGATCGACCCGTAGACTGACGCTTCTCCTCGCCCTCCTCGCCGCCCCGCTGCTCGCGGGGTGCGGCGGGGACCTGCTCCCCGAGGAGGCGGTGGGCGACCGGCTCGCCGAGGACCAGCTGTTCTTCGCCCGCGCCGACGAGGACGCGCCGCCGCTGGACATGGTGGAGGGGTCCTTCTGGGCCAAGCCGGGGCAGACCCGCAGCGTCGCCTTCAAGTACGTGGGGATCCGGCCCGGCAAGTACCAGCTGTGCATGGAGTTCGTGGTGCCGGCGGGGTCGCTGCTGCGGCACCCGGACGGCCGCGCCGTGCAGCCGGGCGATTCGGTGCTGGTCACCGTGCGCGCCGTGGACCCGGAGGCCTTCCGCTTCGAGTTCGCGCCGGCGGGGCTCCGCTTCAACCCGGCCAACCCGGCGCGGCTGCGCGTCTCGTTCTGGTGGGCGGACCAGGACTACAACGGCGACGGCCGGCGCGACAAGGTGGATGAAAGCATCGAGGAGAACCTGCAGCTGTGGCGGCAGGAGGCCGTGGGGCAGCCGTGGGAGCGCATGGCCACGCAGCGCGACGACGAGCTCCACGAGCTGAGCACGACCGTCCCCGGCTTCACGCGGTACGCCGTCGCCAGCAACCGCGGCGCGGCCGCGCGCGCGGACGACTGACGTGTCCATTTCCGGCGCTCCCGTTCCTTCCCTGGAGGAGGTCCGCTCCCTCGCGTCCCGGCGCGAGTGGCAGCGGATCGTGGAGCGCGTGTCCGCCTCCCCCGTTCCCGAGGAGCCGGAGGTGTCCTTCCACCACGCCGACGCGCTCCGCCGGGTGGGCCGCACGCCCGAGGCGCTGCAGGTCGCCGAGGGGCTGGAAACCCCCGTGCGCCAGCGCGGCGACCGCCGCCTGCTGGTGAACCTGGTGAACCTGGTGGGGATCTGCCTCTTCGAGCTGGGGCGCAACGACGCCGCGGGCGGTCGCTTCGAGGAATTGCTGGAGCTGTCCTCCGACGGCGGCGACGAGGAGTTCGCCGGGCGCGCCTGCAACAACCTGGGGATGCTCGCCAACATCCGCGGCGAGCGCGACCGCGCGCTGGCCTGGTACGGCCGCGCCGTGGCCTCGTACCAGCGGCTGGGGTACACGCGCGGCCTGGCCCAGACGCACCACAACCTGGGGATCTCGTACCGCGACCTGGGCTTCGACCGCGAGGCCGACGCCCACTACCTGCGCGCCATCGAGCTGGCCGCCGCGTCCGAGAGCGAGGACGTGGTGGCCATCGCCGAGACCGAGCGCGCCGTGCTGCGCGCCCGCGGCGGCGACGGGGCGCTGGCCCGCACCCTGGCGCTGCGCGCGCGGGGCCGCTTCGAGCGCATCGGCGACCCGGTGGGGCGCGCCGAGACCCTCCGCGTGCTCGCGCTCGCCGCCCGCGCCTCCGCGGACGACGACGGGGCCGCGGCGCTCCTGGACGAAGCGTTCGAGGCCGCCCGCGCCCACTCCGACGCCCTGCTGCGCGCCGAGGTGCAGCGCGACCGCGGCCTCCTCCTCCGCGACCGGGGCGACACCGCCGCCGCACGCGAGGCGCTCGCCGACTCCGCCCTCCAGTTCCACGGGCTGGGCGCCGCCGCCGAGGCCGCCGCCGTCCTCGCCCTCCTCGATGGCCTCGCCCCCTCCGCCTGACGCCCCGCTGTCCCGCCGCCCGGCAGCGTGTTCCGAAACGCTACACGGCGCGCTCCCGTCCCCCGCCGCCTGTTTTCCGCCCAACTCCAGCCACCACAGCACCCTGCGCCTTACGCCCCGGTTCGCGCGGGGCGGGAGCGCGGCTTGCCCCTGTCGCGTACGGGTTCGCCTCCACGTCCTTTCCCGTTCCCGAGGTGTTGCATGAGCGCTCCACGAGTTCGAGTCCTTTTCGCCGCGGCGGCGGCGGTCGCGCTGGGATCCGGCCTTGCCGCCGCCTGCTCGGGCGGCGGCGGCGACGGCGGCACGGGCCCCGGCCCCGGGCCCACCACCGGCTCGGTGGTGGCGCAGGTGGGCTCCGGCGCCACCACCGTGCAGGGCGCCCAGGTGGCGATCAGCGGCGGCGCGACGGCCGCCACCGGCAGCAACGGCCAGGTCCGCTTCGACAACCTCCAGCCGGGCGCCTACACCGTCACCCTGTCGCAGCTCCCCGCGGGCTTCGCCATGGGGAGCGAGACGGCGGCGAAGAGCGCCACCGTCACGGCCGGCGGCACGGCCACGGTGAGCTGGTCGGTGCAGACGGTGGGCGGCGGGTCCACGGTGACCGTGCGGACCGCCGACGCCGCCTTCACCAACGGCAGCGTCACCATCCCCGCCGGGGGGACGGTCCGCTTCGAGTACGGCACCGGCGTGGGCCACACGGTCACCCCGGAGAACCCGTCCGGGAGCTGGGTGGAGCACGACCTGGGCAGCGCCGCCGACAACTTCTCCGTCACCTTCGCCACGCCCGGCACGTACCGGTTCCGGTGCCGGCCGCACTCGTCCAGTTTCACCACCGGCATGGTGGGCGTGATCACCGTGACGTGAGGGTTGCAACGGCCTGAACCGCTTGGTTCGGGCGTGTCCCCGGCTGGCGCCGGGGTCGGGCTTCGGCTCCGTAACGCACGAAACGACCGTGCGTAACGGAGTCGAGCCCCGGCAAACTGCCGCCGGGTCTCGCCCCTTCGGGCCGAAATCCCTCACGCGGGGGTGGCGCTGGCGTCCGCGGGGGCCCCCACCCGGCGGCCTGAGAGCCGCCACCCTCCCCCAATTCTGGGGGAGGGCTTCCCGGACTTCGGCTTTGTCGTTCTCCCCCTCTCCCCTTGTGGGAGAGGGGGCCGGGGGGTGAGGGGTAGCCCCACGCTCCGGTCCCCACCTCCACGATGTCGTTCTCCCCTCCCCCTTGCGGGGAGGGGCCGGGGGAGGGGGTCGCCGTTGCAGGCTGTCCCCTGTAACCTGTCCCCTGTCCCCTGTCCCCTGTCCCCTGGCCGTTCACCCCGTGTTCCGCAGCCCAGCCGAGATCCCGTTGATCGTCGCGGCGATCGCGTAGTCCAGGTCGTCGCCGGTCTCGCCGGCGCGCTTGCGGCGCAGCAGGCTCACCTGGATCAGGCTGAGCGGGTCCACGTACGGGTTGCGCAGCACGATGGAGCGGGCGAGCACCGGGTTCCCCTCCAGCAGCTCCGCCTGGCCGGTGACGCGCAGCACCATGCGGCGGGTGCGCTCGAACTCCTCCGCCACCATCCCGAAGACCCGCTCGCGCAGTCCCTCGTCCGGCACCAGCTCCGCGTAGCGGCGGGCGATGGGCAGGTCCGCCTTCGCCATCCCCACCTCCACGTTGCGCACCAGGTCCTCGAACAGGGGAAAATTCTCCAGCATCTCCCGCAGCAGCGCGGCCTCCGCCTCGCCGCGCGCCGCGAAGCGCTCCATCGCCCACCCCACCCCGAACCAGGCCGGCAGCACGTGCCGGCTCTGCATCCACCCGAACACCCAGGGGATGGCGCGCAGGTCCTCCAATCCGCGGCTTTCCCCGCGCCGCGCCGGCCGCGAGCCGATGCGCGCGTTCTCCAGCTCGCCCACCGGCGTGGCCTGCTGGAAGTAGGGGAGAACGTCCGGGTTTTCCGCGATCCGCTCGCGGTAGAAGGCGAACGCATCCGCCGACATCGCGTCCATCGCCGCCTCCCAGCGCTCCGCCCGCTCCGGCGCGGGGCCCGGGGGCGGCGCCAGCGCGCCCAGCGACGCCGCCACCATCAGCTCCAGGTTGCGCTCCGCCAGCACCGGGTCCGCGTACTTCCAGTTCAGCACCTCGCCCTGCTCCGTGATCTTCAGCTCGCCCTCGAAGGCGCCCACGGGCTGCGCGCTGATCGCCCGGTGCGTGGGGCCCCCGCCCCGCCCCACCGTGCCGCCGCGCCCGTGGAAAAGGCGCAGCGTCACCCCGCACTCCCGCGCCACGCCGTGCAGCGCCCGGTGCGCCTTGAAGATCTCCCAGGTGCTGGTGAGCATCCCCCCGTCCTTGTTGGAATCGGAGTAGCCCAGCATCACCTCCTGCCGCCGCCCCCACGAGTCCAGCAGCCGCGCGTAGTCCGGCCGCGTCCACAGGTCGCGGCAGATCGCCGGGCAGGCGCGCAGGTCCTCGATGGACTCGAAGAGCGGCACCGGCATCAGCCCCGGGTCCCCCTCCGCCGCCGCCACCCGCACCCCCGCCAGCTCCGCCAGCCGCGCCACCGCCAGCACGTCCTCCGCCGAGGTGGCGCCGCTGATCACGTACGTGCGCACCGCCTCCGGCGGGTACGCGCGCTTCACCTCCGCCACCGCGCGCAGCGTGTCCAGCAGCTTCAGCGTGTCCTCCGAGGGCGCCCCGGGGAGCGCCCCGCCCCCCGCCGCGCCGAACAGTTCCTCCATCGCGCGGGCGTGGACGCGGGCGTGCTGCCGCACGTCCAGCGCGTGCAGGTGAAAGCCGAACGTCTCCACCTGGCGCAGCAGGGGGTCCAGCAGCCGCGCCGCAAGCCGCTCCCCGCGGTGCGCGGCCAGGGAGTCGCGCACCAGGCGCAGGTCCGCCAGGAGCGCCCCCGGGTCCGGGTACGCCCGGGCGTCCGCGCCGTCGCGCGCCGCCCGCACCCGCCACCCCACGTAGCCCAGGAAGCGGCGGTACACCTCCGCCGGGGCGCGGCTTTCCGGCGCCGGGTCCAGCGAGGGGACGCTCCCCGCGTAGCGCTCCAGCGCCGCCCGCAGCTCCGGCGACACCGGGGCCTGGTGCGTGGACGCGCTCAGCCGCTCCGTCAATTCCTCCAGCAATTCCACGTAGCGGTCCAGCAGCGTTTCGCGCGCCAGGCGCAGCGCGGCGCGCGTCACCTCCGGCGTCACGAACGGGTTGCCGTCGCGGTCCCCCCCGATCCACGAGCCGAAGCTCACCACCGCCGGCAGCTCGCGCGGCGGCAGCGGCTCGCCGTACACCCGCCGGAAGGCGTCCGCCATCTCCGCGTACAGCTCCGGGATGGTGGGGACCAGCACCCCCGGGTAGTAGTCCAGCCCCATCTTCACCTCGTCCAGCACCCTGGGGCTGCTCCTGCGCACCTCGTCCGTCTGCCAGAGCGCCGCCACCTCCGCCGCGATCGCCGCCTCCTGCTCCGCCGCCTCCGCGTCCGGCAGGGGGAGCACGTCCAGCCGCTCCAGCGCCTCCGCGATCCGCCGCCGCTTGAAGAGCGTGGTGCGCCGCGACACCTCCGTGGGGTGCGCCGTGAACACGGGGATCACCCGCACGCGGCCCAGCAGCTCCAGCGCCGCCGCGCGGTCCACCCCGGCGTCCCGCAGCCGCAGCAGCGTCCCCAGGAAGGTACCCGGCTGCGGCGCCCGCTCCGCGTGCAGCCGCGAGGCGCGGCGGCGGCGCTGGCGGTGCGCCGTTTCCGCCAGGTTGGTGAGCTCGAAGTAGGTGGAGAACGCCCGCGTCAGCCCGTACGCCTCCCGCACCCCCATCCCGGACACGATCCGCTCCGCCCGCCGCATGCGCGCGTCGTCGTCCGCCTCGCCCTCCTCGCGGTGCGCGATCGCCAGGGCGCGCAGCTCCTCCACCGCCCGGAAGAGCGCGTCGCCCTCCTGCTCGCGGATGGTCTCGCCCAGGATCATCCCCAGCGAGCGCACGTCCCGCCGCAGCGGCGCCTCCTTGAGCGCCGGGTCGTCGCCGGTCAGCTCCGCGAGCCGCCGCGCCTGGTCGTCCACCTTCCAGAGTGGGTCCGTCCCCGCCATCGTGAGGTCTCCGCGGTTGGGTTCGTGCGAGATGCGTCCGGCGGGACGGCGCACATGCCGTACCGGGTTTCGATTTTAACTGCTGGTTCGGGCGTGCCCCCGGCTGGCGCCGGGGTCGGGCTTCGGCTCCGTAGCAGACGAAACAACCGTCTGCAACGGAGTCGAGCCCCGGCAAACAGCCGCCGGGTCTCGCCCCTTCGGGCCGAAATCCCTCACGCAACTGCCGACGTAGCCGCAGGATCCAGCAGTTGGCCCTCTCTCCCAGAATTGGGAGAGGGTGGCGGCTCCAAGGCCGCCGGGTGAGGGCCGCTTCGCGCTCGCATGCCTCCCGTGCGGGGGGCGGGGAACGGTTGACGGTCCAAAAGGTGTCGCGTATCGTTGGGCCGCCCCCCAGCCTGCGCGGGAACCAGCGGCTGCGCGCGTTCAAGCGAACGCGCGCGGCGTGCGCGGCACGCCTCGATTTCACAGGGAGACCCGGCCATGCGGCGGACACGCCCGCGCAGGAAGCTCGCCGCCCTCGTCGGCTGGACGATCTCGCTCGTCGTCCGGATGGTGTCGCTGCTCCGCTTCATCGGCAACTCCGTGCTCCGGCCGACGATCATGAAGCTGGAGCTCGCGTTCATGAGGCTGAGCAACCTCCGGTACCGGCTGGTCTACGAGGGCTCCCCGGACGACCTGTTCATCGTCACGTATCCCAAGTCGGGGACCACGTGGATCCAGATGATCGTGTACCAGCTGACCACGGACGGGGAGATCGGGTTCGGCCACATCGACGAGGTCTCGCCCCACCTGGAAGAGACCCTGGTGCCCATGGGCCGCGGGATCTCCGACCTGCCGGGAAAGCCGCGCGTCGTCAAGAGCCACCTGTCCTACCGCGACATCCCCAAGGGGCCGGGGCGGTACATCTACGGCACCCGCAACGGGCTGGACGTCGCGGTCTCCTACTATCACCAGTCCCTCAAGTGGCCGCCGCGGAACCAGAGGCCGCTGGACCAGTTCTTCCGCCGGTTCATGGCGGGCAGGGTGCCCTACGGCAGCTGGTTCGAGCACGTGGCCGGGTGGCTCCGCAACGAGCAGGGCCTGGAGGTGCTGGTCGTCAACTACGAGGAGCTGAGCGCGGACCTGGAGGCGGGGGTGAGGCGCATCGCCGACTTCTGCGGGATCGCCATCGACCCCGCCGCCCTGCCCCGGATCCTGGAACGGTCCTCGTTCGCCTTCATGCGCGAGCACGAAGCCCGCTTCGCCATCGAGCGGCGGATGCTCCCCAAGCCGCAGCCGGCCGCCGCCGGGACCGGCTTCATCCGCCAGGGCAGGGTCGGCGGATGGCGCGAGGAGCTGGACGCGGCGGCCGCGAGCGAGTTCCAGCGGGAATTCGACCGGTGGCTGCGCGACGTGGGCGACGACCGCTTCCGGATCCTGTCGGGCCAGGGCGCCCGCGACGGCGCGGCCGACGACCCCGGCCGCGCCCCGCTCCGCGCCGGCTGACCGCCCCGGCCAGTTCGCCATACGACGACAGGGCCCCTCCACCCGGAGGG
>JBEVLE010000088.1:0-5597 GCA_040509335.1 Longimicrobiaceae bacterium
GAGGGATTACGGCCCGAAGGGGCGAGACCCGGCGGCAGTTTGCCGGGGCTCGACTCCGTTGCAGACGGTTGTTTCGTCTGCTACGGAGCCGAAGCCCGACCCCGGCGCCAGCCGGGGGCACGCCCGAACCCGCCCTTCAGAAGCAGTCCTAGAACGGCGACCGCTCCAGCTTGCGCCGAACCCGCTCCAGCCCATCTCCTAGCCACAAAGGACGCTGCGGCGAATCGGCGACGGCGTGGGTGACCAGGAACACCAGGCGCGCGATGCGGGCTGCCTTGTCGGCGTCGATCTTCTCGACCTCGTCGGACTGCGCGTGGTAGTCCGGGTGGATCAGCGTGGTGAAGAAGATGGCCGGCACGTCGCGCTTGAGGAACGCGATGTGGTCGCTGCGGAAGAAGAACTCCTCGTGCGGCAGCGGGTCGGGGGCGATGGCGAGACCCAGCGACGGGTTCCCGGCGATGATGCGGTGCGCGAGGGGCCCCATGGAGGTGTACTCCTCGCCGATGGCGACGACGCTGTCGGGGGCGTTGCGGCCCACCATGTCGATGTTGACGTTGGCGGCCACCCGCTCGATGGGGATGGTGGGGTGCTCGCCGAACCAGCGGGAGCCCACCAGCCCCTTTTCCTCACCGCTCACCGCGAGCACCACGACGGAGCGCGCGGGCCGGCGCTCCAGCCGGGAAAGGGCGCGCGCCACCTCCACGATCACGGCGGTGCCGCTGGCGTCGTCGTCGGCGCCGTTGAAGATGGAGTCGCCCTGGGCGTTGGGGGCGCCGACGCCCACGTGGTCGAAGTGGGCGCTGATCACCACGTACTCGTCGCGCAGCACGGGGTCGCTGCCGGGGAGCACGGCGACGACGTTGGGGACGCGGTGCTCGATGCGGCGGATGGGGGCGCGCAGCCGCAGCGTGCCGGGGAGCGTCACGGGGGCGGCGGGCGGGGCCGCGAGCGCGGCCGCGCTGGCGCCGGCGGCGCGCAGCAGCGGCCCGGCGGCGGCGGCGGTGATCCCCACGGCGGGGATGGGCATCTCGAACGAGGCCTTGCCGAGCTGGCCGGCGATGGAGGCCATGGCCTCGGCGGGGAACGACGGGTCGAGCACGAACACGAGCCCCACGGCGCCGGCGCGCCGGGCGTCGATGGGGGCCATGAGGAGGTCCATCCCCAGCTGCGGCCCCATGGTCACCACGGCGACCTTGCCGGCGAGCGCGTCGGGGATGCTGTCGCTGAGGCGCGCGACGGGGCCCAGGAGCACGGCCTGCCCGGCGGCGGAGTCGGCGACGGAAGGGACCACGAACAGGTCGCGCGCGTAGGCCAGGGCGGGGGCGCCGCGCGCCCCGGCCACCGCGATGCCCACGCGGGCGGAGTCGGGCGCCATCTTCCGCAGCGGGTAGCGCTGGAGGTAGCTCCCGGCGTCGCCGGCGGGCTGGAGGCCCATTCCGCGCAGCTCGGCCGCCAGGTACTCGGCGGCGCGCTCCAGCTCGGGGCTGGGGGTGTCGCGGCCGCGCATGGCGTCGCTCGCCAGGAAGGCAATGTGCTCGCGCACGGAGGCGGCGGTGATGCCGTCGGCGGCCTGGCGCAGCGCGGCGCTGTCGACGCCCGCCGTTGCTGCGGTGGCGGGCGCGGCGGCGGTGGAGGGCTGCGGGGCGGGGGCGGTGGCCGGGGCGGGCGGTGAGGCGCAGGCGGCGAGCAGGAGCGCGGCGGCGGCGCGGGGGAGGTGGCGTGCGGTGGTCATGGGTCCGGTTCTGGAGGTGCCGTGGAGGGACGAGGCGCGCGTGGTATGATCGGCGGGCGGAGGCGGCGCGGCAAGGAGCGCGGGACGGGACGCGGTGGGGCGGGGCAGGGCGGTGGGGTGGATGATGCTGGCGCGGGGAGTGTAAACAGTGTATCGTTTCAACCCGGCCAATCTTCCATCCCTCTCCCTTCCGACAAGGACCAATCCATGACCCGGCTGCACACATTTCTCGCCAGCTCGCTCCTGTGCCTCGGCGTAAGCGCATGCGGCGACGCCTCGCTTCTCGCGCCGGAAGGTCCCCGCTTCGACGGTGGCTCCACGTTCGGCGGTGGCAACCGGACGGAGAGCGACACCTTCGTCACTACTGAGCGCGGCGGCTTCACCATCGGCTCCGGCGGCCGCGTTGTCGGCACCGCCACGGAGGAGCCTACGACGGAGCGCGGTGGCTTCGGTTTCGGATCGGGAAACCGGACGGAAACCACGAATACCGCGGAGCGCGGGGGATACACTGCTGGCTCCGGGAACAACGCTGAGAGCGCCACTACGGACACGACGGAGCGCAACGGAGGTAGCCTTGGCTCCGGCAACCGCACGGAGACTACGACGAGCAGCACCACCACTGAGCGCGGCGGGCACGGTTTCGGATCGGGCAACTAGGCTTCCTCACCGGCGGATCAGCGGAGGCTGGTTCGCCTACTCACCTCATACGGGATCGGATCCATGACAAAGCTGCATACTCTCTTCGCCACCTCCCTGCTGTGCCTCAGTGCTGCTGCCTGCGGCGACTCATCGCTGCTCGCGCCGGAGTCACCCAGCTTCAACGGCTCCACGGCTGGTTCAGGAAACCGGACGGAAACCACGACCACCACGGAGGCAACCGGCGACGGCACCACCACTGGTCGGGGCGGCTACACCTTCGGCGGTAGCAACCGGACGGAAAGCACTACGACGGACACTACGGAGCGTGGAGGCTGGCTGGCTGGTTCAGGCAATCGCACCGAGGGCACGACGACCTCCACCTCCTCCATCACGATGGCGACCGACGCCACCACGGAGCGTGGCGGGTCCACCGCTGGTTCCGGCAATCGGACGGAATCCACGACGACCAGCACCACGACTGAGCGTGGGGGGCACACGCTCGGGTCCGGCAACTAGGTTTTCGCGTCGGGAAATCAGCGGAGGCGGGAAGAGCCCCGGGTCGCACTGGCCCGGGGCTTTTCGCGTCCATCCTCCCATTTCGGCCTCATCTACGCCACAAAAGTAGACAGAGTTGCTGGCGGATAGCATGCGGATGGGATAACGTTGAGGCGCGGCTAGCTTCGCCGCTTATCCCTCTCACAAGGATCGAACCATGAAGAGCAAGTGCACCCTCCTGGCGGTTTCCATGCTGTGCCTCGGCCTTGCTGCCTGCAGCGATTCCGCCCCCCTCACGCCGGAAGGTCCTAGCTTCGACGGCGGTTACACCATTGGCGGTGGGAACCGAGCTGACACAACGACCGTCGCTCCCGTGGCGGGGACGACGGTCACGGGCACCTCTGCGGAACGTGGTGGCTACACTATCGGCGGCGGGAATTAGCCCATTAGGCTCATCAACGAACCGATTCCCACTTTCACGCAGGCTCCAGGTTGTTCACGGCCTGGAGCCTTCCATTTACTTAACCGAGCCTGCAGCCGCCGAGCGATTCGGTCTATTCGATCCGGATCTGTGGGTTTCTCCTCTCCCGGTGGCTGAATTCGTCCCACGATATTGTCGAGAAGTTCAGTAGCATCCTGTTTAACAATAGCATCCTTGCGGCGATCCGCGATCTCTGCCGCGCGTCGGCAATACTGCTCAGCTTGCTCCCACAGTTCGAACGCGCGTGCTCCCTCAGCGAGGTGAATCAATGCTGCGGGTGCGTACTCCTCATGCTGATCAATCAGAGGAAGAAGGTTTTTCTCCGCCTCTTCGAAGCAGCTGCGCTGTTGAGCGCCGGCAAGTGCTCTCGCGAAAGTGCCCCAAACCACCGTCAGAATTTCTGGGAGTTGAATTCCGACTAGGGCGGCCCTCAGGAGTGGGATTGCCGGAGTGTAATGATGCTGGCGGACGAGGAGGAAGGCCCAATCGTGCGCGAGAGCGGGGAGTTGGGGATCGCGAATCGGATAGTGATTCAGAGCTAGGTTGGCGTGCCTGTGCGCTTGGCTGAAATCACCTACCTCCGCCTCTAGGGCGAGCAAGTAATGGTGTGCCACAGCCGCCCGCCTGTGCCGACCCGTGTAGGCAGCTCGCGTCGCTGCTTTCTCATAATACCTACGTGCTTCGTCGTTCTGCCCAAGATCCTTCTGAAGTGTTCCATAGCCGGTAAGCGCACGAAACACTTCGTCGCGGTCATCATTGCGAACCGATAGTCCATAAGCTCGATGATACCAGCTCGCAGCACGATCATCCCGTGCTGCGCGACGCGACATCCATCCCGCATCGTTGGCCCACGCCGGATCGTCCGGGTCCGCGAACGCCGCCGCCTCCGCGAACAGCATCGCCACCTCGATCAGCGACCGCTCCTCCGCCCACTCGTGCACCTGGTGGCACGCCTCCGCGAGCTGCCGCGCCTCCACCCGCCCCGGCGCCCGCACCAGGACGGAGAACGTCCCGAACGCCTCCACCAGCCCGGGAGCCAGCCCGCACGCCGCCCCCAGCCGCTCGCACGCCTCCTTCTTGTTGATCGCGAATAGCCCCGCGCGCTCCTCGGAAGGCGTCTCCGCCCACGCGCGCACCTTGCGCAGCACGCGCCAGAAGGCGACCGCCAGCTCCGGGCCCGCCTCCTCCAGCGACGCCATCTCCCGCGTCCAGTCGAGGATGGGCGGCGGAGGCGTGATGGTGCGCAGGCGCCCGGGGCGCGGAGCGAGGGAGATGGCGTGACTCATTGCGTCATGGCGGATGGAGTGGCGGGCCGCACCCTAGCCGACAGGTTAACGGGAAACCGCCTCCGACGCCATATTTTGCACCGCCGCGCACCGCTCCGAACGGGAACCTTTCCGTATCACACCCCGGAGTCAAAGGACAAACTCGCCAGCCGCTCACTCGCAGCAGCGCGGCCCGTGCGGCGACCCGATCCACTGCATCCCGCCGCCACGCCCCCACACGTCCTCCAGGAACGCCTCCGCCTCCGCCTGCGCGTCCGCCTCGCCCACGGCGATCGCCGCCTCCAGCGCCCGCTGTCCCGCGTACTCCGCCAGCGCCCAGCGCTCCGCCGCGGCCGCCGCCCGCCCCAGCGCCAGCAGGACCGCCGCGCGCCCGCCGGTCCGCGGCGCGTGCCGCCCCAGGAGCTCCCAGGCGCGCGTCCACGCCCGGTCGAACTCCTCCGCCGCGCCCGCCTCCGCCGCCTCCTGCGCCACCACCGCCAGCAGCCGCGCCCGCTCCGGCCCCGGCCCGCGGAAGGGGAGCGCTTCCCCCGGCCCGCCGAGCACCGAGGCGCCCAGGTCGCGCGCCCGGCGGAAGCGGATCCAGTCGCGCAGCAGCTCCGGCGCACGGGGGTGCGCCGACCCGTAGCGCAGCAGCGCGCCGCGCGCCAGCGCGTCCGCGTCGTCCGTGGTGGCGCCCGTGCGCGCCAGGTCGAAGAGCCCGTGCATGGCCGCCGCCATCTCCCGCACCAGCCCGCTGCGCCGCGCACGCCCCACCGCCGACAGGTAGAAGCGGCGCGCCTGCACCGCCTGGCGCCGCGCCGCGTAGATGCGCCCCAGCCCCAGGCACGCCCCCGTGGCCGCCGGGTTCGCCTCCGCCCGGCGCGCCAGCACCAGGGCGCGCCGCAGCCAGCTTTCCGCGCGCGCGCCGTCGCCGCGGCGCAGCGCAAGCGTCCCCACCTCCAGCGCCGCCGCGGGGTCGTCCGGC
>JBEVLE010000089.1:0-8254 GCA_040509335.1 Longimicrobiaceae bacterium
CTGGCGCACGCCATGCGCAGCGCCCGCCCGTCCGCGCCCGCCATGGCCGCCGCGTCGCCCGCGGCGAACACCCGCGGGTGCCCGGGAACGCGCAGCGCCGCGTCGGTGCGCACGCGCCCGCACGCGTCGGTCGCGAAGCCGGCGTCCCACGCCAGCGCGGGCGCCTGGAGCCCGCCGCACCACAGGCACAGCCCGAAGGGCTCGGCCGTGCCGTCGGCGAGCCAGGCGCGCCCGGCCTCCAGTTCGCGCACCGCCGCGTGCTCGCGCACCTCCACCCCCAGCGCGGCCAGCCGCGCCCGCAGGTGCGCCGCGGCGGCGGGGGCGTACCCCTCGTCCAGCCCGCCCGCCGTCGCGAGCGCCACCCGCAGCCCGGGGAAGCGCTCCGCAAGCTCCGCCGCGGACTCCACCCCGGTGAGCCCGCCCCCCACCACCAGCACCCGCCCGCCCGCCGCCGCCAGCTCCCGGACGCGCGCCGCCGCCGCCCGCACCGCCGCCGGGTCGTCCAGGCGCACGGCGTGCTCCGCCGCGCCCGGGACGCCCGGCGCGGTGCGGCTCCCCAGCGCCAGCACCAGCCAGTCGTAGCCCAGCTCCAGCCGCCCGCCCCCCGCGGCCCGCCCCGTCACCGCCGCGCACGCCGGGTCCAGCCGCTCCGCCCACCCCTGCACGAAGCGGATCCCCCGCCGGGCCAGCAGCGGCGCGAAGCCGGGCGACGCGGGCTCCGACCCGGCCAGCAGCTCGTGCAGCCGGATGCGCTGGGTGAAGCGGTCGCGCGCGTCCAGCAGCGTCACCTCCGCCCGTCCGCCGCGCGCGGCCCGCGCCGCGGCCACCATTCCCGCGTACCCGCCTCCGAGCACCAGCACGCGCGGCTTGTTCCGAAGATGCGTCATGGGTCGTTCTCCCGGTTTCGTCGTCGGGGAGGCCGGGTCTCCGGGCCTCCGCATCTGAGACGAGACAGGGGGTGCGTGGCGTGACAGGTCGTTGAAAAAACGGGTTTGGGCGTGCCCCCCTCGGGGCGCGGGTCTCGCGCTGGCGTCCGCTGGGGCCCCCACCCGGCTCGCTTGAGGCTCGCCACCCTCCCCCAATTCTGGGGGAGGGCTTCCTGCTACCTCGACTTTGTCGTGTCGTGCTCCCCTCCCCCTTGCGGGGAGGGGCCGGGGGAGGGGGTCGCCGTCGTAGTTGCAGGCTGTTCCCTGTTCCCTGTTCCCTGTTCCCTGTTCCCTATCCCCTGCCGTTCAAACGATCTCGACCAGCTCCACGTCGAACACCAGGTCCTTGCCGGCGAGCGGGTGGTTGGCGTCCATGGTGACCTCGGCGTCGGAGACGCCGGTGACGGTGACGATGGCGACCTGGCCGTCCTGGCTCATCTGCAGCTGCTGCCCCACCTCGGGCTGGATCTCGTCGGGGAACTGGTCGCGGCCCACGACCAGGACCATCTCCTCGCGGCGCGGGCCGTACGCCCGGTCCACGGGAATGCTCACGGTGCGCTCCTCGCCGGGGCTCAGCCCGTCCACCGCCTCCTCGAAGCCGGGGATCACCTGCTGCGCGCCCAGCACGAACTCCAGCGGCTCGCGCCCCCGGGACGAGTCGAAGACGCTCCCGTCCTCCAGCCTGCCGGTGTAGTGCACGCGCACCGTGTCGCCGCTCTTCGCCTGCGCCATCTCCACCTCCCGTTTGGCGGTCCGTTCCGGCGAGGCTTTTTTCTCGCGCGGAGGCCCCCGCCGACGCAAAATGCCGGCCTCCTGCGGAACCTCCGCGAGCCAGACGCCGTCAGGGGTGATGGGCTGTCGCGGACGCCAGCGCGATGCCCGCGTGAGGGATGCGAGCGCGAAGCGGCGAGACCCCGCGGCAGTTTGCGGGGGCTCGCCTCCGTTACGCACGGTTGTTTCGTGCGTTACGGAGCCGCAGCCCGACCCCGGCGCAGCCGGGGGCACGCCCGAACTCCGCTCGTCACCATCACCCTTCACGCACGCGTAACAGCCCCTCCTGCGCCGACGACGCCACCAGCCGCCCGTCGCGCGTGAAGATGCTCCCCCGCGTGAAGCCGCGCGCGCCGGAAGCGCTGGGGGCGTCCATGGAGTACAGCAGCCACTCGCTCGCGCGGAAGGGGCGGTGGAACCACAGGGCGTGGTCCAGCGTGGCCGCCTGGAGCCTGCGCATCTGGAAGGACAGCCCGTGCGGCAGGAGCGCGGTGCCCAGCAGCCCGTAGTCGGAGGCGTAGGCGAGCGTGGCCTGGTGGGCCAGCACGTCGCCCTCCGGCAGCTCGCCGACGGCGCGGAACCACACGTGCTTCGCCGGGGGGCGCCGCTCCGGCTGGAAGGGGTCCACCGGGGACACGGGGCGGAAGTCGATGGGCCGGTCCTGCGTGTACACGGCGCGCAGCGGCTCGGGGATGCGGTCGGCCATGGCGCGCACCAGGTCCAGCTCGCGCGGCAGGTCCTCCGGCGGCGGGACGTCCGGCATCTCCACCTGGTGGTCGGGGCCGTCGTCCTCCGCCACCTGGAACGACACGGACATGTTGAAGATGGCGCGCCCGTGCTGGATGGCGGTCACCTGCCGCGTGGTGAAGCTCTTGCCGTCGCGCAGGCGGTCCACGAAGTACACGATGGGCGCGTGGATGTCGCCCGGGAGGATGAAGTAGCCGTGCAGCGAGTGGGCGGTGCGCTCCTCGTCCACCGTGCGCCGGGCGGCCACCAGCGCCTGCGCCAGCACCTGCCCGCCGTACACGCGCCCGGAGCCGATGTCGCGGCTCTGCCCCCGGTAGATGTTGTGCTCCAGCGGCTCCAGGTCCAGGAGCTCCAGGAGGGCGCTCACGTCGTAGCTCATGGTTCCGTCGCTCGCGGTGGCCGGCTTTGTCGAGAGCGCGAATCTAGCCGCCGCGCCCCCGCCCGGGCCAGCGCCGATGCCACGGATTCAGGAAAGCGGCACGCGCGACGCGGCCCGGAAGCAGAGCGCCGCCCCCAGGATCTCGGCCAGCGCGAACCCGTACATCAGCGGAGCGACGGGACCCACCGTCAGCGCGACGCCCAGGCGGACGGCGCCGAGCCCGCCCAGCGCGAAGCCGCCCAGCAGGAGCCCGGCGCCCAGCCACGCGCCGCCGCGAAATACGCAGAGCGCCAGGAACGCGGCGACACCCAGCTCCAGGCCGCTGTACATGGCGGCCAGCTCCACGCGGGCCGTGGGCGTGGCGGGTGGGAGGTCCACCAGGGCGGCGAGCTGCGGCCGCGCCAGCAGCGCGACGGCCAGGACGAAGAAGACCAGCGCGGTGAGGCCGAGGACAGCGCGTGCGAGGCGCATGGGCGGGGCGGGGGCGGTGGATGTCATCCGACGCAGGCGGCGATCTCCTCCACGGTGGCGAACACTTCGGCGGGGGCGTGCGCGCGGAGCGAGTCCACGCGGGTGTAGCCCCACGACACCGCCCCGAAGGCGATCCCCTCCGCGCGGGCGGCCTCCAGGTCGCGGATCTCGTCGCCGATGCAGATTGCCTCCGCGCGCGGGACGCCGCTGCGGCGCAGCACCCGGCGGAAGCCGGCCCGCTTGCCGAACACCGACATCCCGCACTCGTAGTAGCGGAACCGCGCCGCGTTCTCCGGACCCAGGATCCGCACGGCGTTGTCGTGCGAGTTGGAGGTCACCAGCGCCAGCTCCACGCCGCGCTCCGCCAGGCCGCGCAGCAGCTCGTCCACGCCCGGGAACAGCGGGATCCGGCGGACGTCGGCGGCCTTCATCTTCCGCATCATCCGCACGATCAGCGGCAGCTTCCAGCGCGGCACGGCCAGGTGCTCCATCATCTGCCGGGCGCTGTAGCCGCGGAGCATTTCCACGTCCGCCTCCTCGATGCGCCTGAACCGGTAGCGCGCCGCCGCGTCGTTGACCACCCGGATGAACCAGGGAAACGAGTCGGCCAGCGTGCCGTCGAAGTCGAAGATGACCAGCCTGTACTTCACCGCTCCATCCTGCTCTGTCGCGATCACCGTACGCCCCGCTGCCTGGGGTTCCACGACGATTTCCCGCCCGGCAGCGGATCAGCCGCCGAAAGCGCCGAGCGCCATCCGGTGCGTGGCGTGGGGCGATGCGACGGCGGCGAACCCCAGAGCCTCGTAGCAGCGCGCCGCCGCGGGGGTGTCCGTCCGGAGCAGGAGCACGCCGAAGTGCGGCCGCGCCGCCGCCACCAGCGCGTCCACGAGCATCCGGCCCACACCGCACCTGCGCGACGCGGGCCCCACGTACAGGTGGCGCAGGCGGCCGGCGCGCGGCTCCGGCGACCAGGGGTCGCGGTTGAGGCCGCCCACCGCGACCAGCTCCGCGCCGCGCCGGCAGCCGAGCAGCGTCTCGCCCGGCGCGTCGAAGCGGTTGGCGCCTTCGTCGAACTCCCGGCGCAGGCGCGCCAGGAAGCGGAACCCCTCGCGCTCGCTCTGCTTCACGAGCGGCGCGAGCTCCGGCCAGGGCGGCGGCAGCAGCGAGCGGACGGCGAGCGCGCCGCCCGCGTCCAGGGGGCTCATCTCACGGCCTGCCGTAGCCGGGTGCCGAGTTGATGAACAGCTGCGTCAGGTAGTACGTGCCGGCGTCGTCCCGCGCGATCCCGATGCCGGTGAGCTCGAACGAGCCCTCCAGCCGGGCGCGGTCGGCCGGGCTGGAGACCAGGACCTGGAAGAGCATCGGCCCGGCGAGGCCGCCCTCGAAGTCCAGCTGCGTCACGCTCTCGCCCCAGTCCTTGACCGGCATGCGCACCGACACCCCGCGGGCGCGCTGCCGCCCGTTGCCGTCGGCGAGCACGGCCGTGCCCTGCGCCGCCGCCCGGCTGTGCTTCCGCGCCACCTCCGCCACGTCCGCGCTCCACAGGAGCGGGGGGAGGCGCCGCTCCGCCCTGTGCCGGTTCACCCGCTCCAGCACCTCCCGCTCGATCGCGGCGGTGCCGGCCTCCGCGGCGCGGGCGCCCGGGGCGCCGGCCGCGGTCCGCGCAGCCGGGCCTGCGCAGCCGCACAGCAGCGCGAGCAGCACCGGGAGGATCCATCGCATGGCAGGTCTCCTGTGCGAACAGGCTTTTGCAGTTTCCACGCGGGCCGCTAGGGCGGACCCAGGGCGTGCGCCACCAGCACGCCGGCCAGGAGGATGGCGCCCAGCAGCAGGCCGAGACCCAGGGTCACCAGGTAGCGCTTCACGCGGGCGCGCGAGGCTCGAGCAGGGCGCGCACGCGGTCGTTGACCACCTCGCCGCCGTGGGCCACGCACGAGCCGCGAAAGATCTCGTCGTCGAAGTCCGGGGTGAAGGTGCCGTCCTTGACGAACTCGCCGATCATGGCGGCCACGGTGCGCGAGTACATCTGGCTGGCGTGCATGGGCATCTCGGCGGCCAGGTTGAGCGGCGCCAGGATCCTCACCCCCTGCCCCGCCAGCACGGTCTCCCCCGGCCGCGTCAGCGCGCAGTTCCCCCCGTTGGGCGCGGCCACGTCCACCACCACCGAGCCCGGCGCCATCTCGCGCACCGCCTGCTCCGTCACCAGCAGCGGCGCGCGCATCCCCGGCACCAGCGCGGTGGTCACCACCACGTCCGCGTCCGCCACGTGGGGGGCCAGCAGCTCCACCTGGCGGCGCTGGCGCTCCTCGTCCAGGGCGCGCGCGTAGCCCCCGGCCGCCTCCGCGTCGCCGGTCTCCAGCTCAAGCTCCACGAAGCGGGCGCCCACGCTCTCCACCTGCTCGCGCGCGGCGGCGCGCACGTCGTACGCGGAGACCACCGCGCCCAGCCGGCGCGCGGTGGCGAGCGCCTGCAGGCCCGCGACCCCCGCGCCCAGCACCAGCACCTTGGCCGGGCGGATGGTCCCCGCCGCGGTGGTGAGCAGCGGAAAGAACCTGGGCGACGCCTCCGCCGCGAGGATCACGGCGCGGTACCCGGCCACCGTGCCCATGGCCGAGAGCGCGTCCATCCTCTGCGCGCGGGTGGTGCGCGGCACCATCTCCATGCTGAGCGCCGTCACCCCGGCCGCCGCCAGCCGCGCCGTGTCGCCCGGCGCGTCCAGCGGGCGCAGGAAGCCCACCACCACGCTCCCCGGCCGCAGCAGCGGGAGCTCGGTCTCCGCGGGGGGCTGCACCCGCGCCTGCACGTCCACGTCGTACGCCTTGGGGCGCTCCACCAGCTGCGCGCCCGCCGCCTCGTACGCGCCGTCCGGGAAGTAGGCGGCCTCGCCGGCGCCGCGCTCCACCACCACCTGCGCGCCCTGGCCCACCAGGCGCCCGACCGTCTCCGGGACCAGAGCGACGCGGCGCTCCAGCGGCGCGGTTTCCTTGGGGACACCGATGACCAGGGGCATGGCGGGCGGGGGCTGGCGTGAGGGCCGGGGCCGGGCGGCCGGGGAGGAAAAGGCCGTCCCGGCAAGATGGACCGGGCCCCCCGGCGCCACAAGAGGAGCGGAGGAAGCGCCGTCGATCCACTCTGTTTCACAAAGCACTTGACAGACCGGCGACCGCGGATTATCCTCCGTCCCATGGCTACCGTGCATCCCATCCGAAACATGCCCGAGGAAGAGCAGCCCTTCGACCTGCACGCCAGGGCGATGGACAACCTCCGCTTCATCCGCGAGACCATGGAGCGGGCGGGGAGCTTCACCGCCGTGTCCGGATGGGGGATGGTGGGGATGGGCGTCACCGCGCTGGCCGCCGCGTGGGTCGCGGCGCGGCAGGGCTCGCCCGAGGGGTGGCTGTCGGTGTGGTGGGCGGAGGCACTGTTCGCGGTGGCGATCGGGGGGTGGACCACGGCGCGCAAGGCGCGCGCGGCCAGGATGCCGCTCCTGTCCGGGCCCGGGCGCAAGTTCGCGCTCAGCCTGGCGCCGCCGCTCATGGCGGGGGCGCTGCTCACCGCCTTCCTGTACGACACCGGGCTGGTGGCCGCGCTCCCCGGGATGTGGCTCCTCCTGTTCGGCACCGGGGTGGTGACGGCCGGGGCGTTCTCGGCGCGGGTGGTTCCGGTGATGGGGCTGTGCTTCATGGCGCTGGGGACGGTCGCGCTCTTCACCCCCGCCGGCTGGGGGAGCGCCATGATGGCGCTTGGGTTCGGCGGGCTCAACGTGCTCTTCGGAGCCATCATCGCCTGGAGGTACGGTGGGTAAGGCGAAGCGGGCGTCCCAGGGGGGCGAGGACTTCAGCCTGCGCAGCGTCGCGGGCGGCGCGGCGGAGTCCGCGCCGGAGCTGGACCGGCTCATCCACGAGCGGATCCGGCTGGCGATCGTCAGCGCGCTGGCGGTCAACGAGAAGCTGAGCTTCAACGCTCTCAAGGACATGCTGTCGGCCACCGACGGCAACCTGAGCGTGCACGCGCGCAAGCTGGAGGAGGCGGGCTACGTGGCCTGCACCAAGAGCTTCGAGGGGCGGGTGCCCCGCACCGAGTACCGGCTGACGCCGGAGGGCCGGCGCGCGCTGGAATTGTACCTGGACCACATGGAAGCGCTGATCCAGGCGGTGCGGGACCGCCAGGACTGACATTTTTTTGCCCATGCACTTTATGAAACAGAGTTCTTTTCGGGCCGACGCGGATCTCTCGGCGATGCACGTCGCGATGATCATGGACGGCAACGGGCGCTGGGCACGGGCGCGGGGGTGGCCGCGGGCGGCGGGGCACAAGGCGGGCGCGCGCACGGTGCGGCAGATCGTGGAGGCCGCGCGGGAGATGGGGATCGGCACGCTCACGGTGTACGCCTTCTCGTCCGACAACTGGCAGCGGCCGGGCCCCGAGGTCACGGCGCTGATGCGCCTGTTCCGGGCGTACCTGGTGGGGGAAACGCGGCGCTGCGTGGAGAACGGGGTGCGGCTCAGCGTCATCGGGCGGCGCGACCGGCTGGGGCCGGAGCTGCTCACCACGGTGCGGACGGCGGAAAGCGCCACGGCCGCGGGGCGGGCCATGCACTTTCGCGTGGCGATCGACTACTCGGCGCGCGACGCCATCCTGCGCGCCGCGGCCCGCCTGGGCGGCGGCGCGGAGCCCTCCCGCGAGGAGTTCGCCCGCGCGATCGGCGAGGAGATCCACTCCCCCGGCGGCACGCCGGACGTGGACCTGCTCATCCGCACCGGGGGCGAGCAGCGGCTCAGCGACTTCCTGCTGTGGGAGTGCGCCTACGCCGAGCTGCTCTTTTCGCCGAAGATGTGGCCCGAGTTCACGCCCGCCGACCTGCAGGCGGCGGTGCGCGACTTCGCCGGGCGGGAGCGCCGCTTCGGGCGTGTGCTCCAGGCCACGGGGTAGCGGAGCAACCACGCGGGGCGCGCCGGGA
>JBEVLE010000090.1:0-3332 GCA_040509335.1 Longimicrobiaceae bacterium
CGGCCACGACGGGCGCCAGCGACTCCACCGTGGGCGCGCGGAAGACCGCGCCCAGCGGGACGACGACGCCGAAGGCGTCGTGCACCCGCGCGGCGAGCCGGACCGCGAGCAGCGAGTGGCCCCCCATCCCGAAGAAGTCGTCGCGGATGCCCACGCGCTCCACCCCCAGCACCTCCGCGAAGATGCCGGCCAGCGCCGCCTCGGCGGCGTCGCGGGGCGCCGCGTACTCCCGGTCCCCCCCGCCGTCCATCGCCTCCGGACGGGGGAGGGCGCGGCGGTCCAGCTTTCCGCTGGGGGTGAGCGGAAGCGCGTCCATCACCAGCAGCGCCGAGGGCACCATGTACTCCGGGAGGCGCTCGCCGAGCCAGCCGCGCAGCCCGGCCGGGTCCGTCCCCGCTCCGCGGAGCGACACGTACCCCGCCAGCCGCGCCTCGCCGGGGGCGTGCTCCCACGCCACCACGGCGGCCTGCCGCACGGCGGGGTGGCGGGCCAGCGTCCCCTCCACCTCGCCCGGCTCGATGCGGAAGCCGCGCACCTTGACCTGCCGGTCCATCCTCCCCAGGAACTCCAGCTCCCCCTCCCTTGTCCACCGCGCCCGGTCGCCGGTGCGGTACAGCCGCGCGCCCGGCTCCGCGGCAAACGGGTCGGGGAGGTAGCGGTCGGCGGTGAGCGCCGGCCTGGCGTGGTAGCCGCGGGCCACCCCCACCCCGCCTACGTACAGCTCCCCCGGGAGCCCCGGCGCCACCGGGTTGCGCTCCGCGTCCAGCACGTACGCGCGCATGTTCGCCACCGGCCGCCCGATGGGAGGCGCGCCGCGCGCCGACTCCACCCGGTGCGCCGTGCACCAGATGGTCGCCTCGGTGGGGCCGTACAGGTTCCACAGCTCGCCCACGCGCGGGAGCAGGCGTTCGGCCAGCTCCGCCGTCAGCGCCTCCGCGCCGCACAGCGCGCGCAGCCCCGGGCGCCCGTCCCACCCGCTGTCCAGCAGCATGCGCCACGTCGCCGGGGTCGCCTGGAGGACGGTGGCGCCGGCGTCGTCCAGGGCGCGGGCCAGCAGCCGCGGGTCGGTGGCCGTGGCGCGGTCCGCCAGCACCAGCCGCGCCCCCGTGGTCAGCGGGAGGAACAGGTCCAGCCCCGCGATGTCGAAGGCGAGCGTGGCGACCGCCACCAGCACGTCGTCCGGCGCCATCCCGGGCCGCCCGCGCATGGCGTGGGCGAAGCCCGCGAGGGAGCCGTGCTCCACCAGCACCCCCTTGGGCCGCCCGGCCGACCCGGAGGTGTAGATGACGTACGCCAGGTCGCCGGGCTCCACCCGCACCCCCGGCGCCGTGGCCGGCCGCGCGGCGACGGCGTCGCGCTCCGCGTCCAGCTCCAGGCGCGGCACGGCGCCGCCCATGCGCTCCGCCAGGTGGCGCTCGGTGAGCGCAAGCGCCGCGTCCGAGTCTGCCAGCATGTACGCCAGCCGCTCCGCGGGGTGCGCGGGGTCCAGCGGCACGTACGCCGCGCCGGCCTTCATCACCGCGAGCACCGCCACCACCATCTCCGCGGTGCGCTCCAGGCACAGCGCCACCCGCGTCGCCGGGCCCACCCCGCGCGCCGCCAGGTGGTGCGCCAGGCGGTTGGCGCGCGCGTCCAGCTGCGCGTAGGTGAGCCATTCGTCGCCCGAAACGAGCGCCACGCGGGCGGGACTCCGGGCGGCGAGCGCCTCGAACTCCCGGTGCACGCAGCCGGGCTCGTAGCCGTCCGCGGTGGCGTTCCACTCCTCCAGCACCCGGCGGCGCTCGGCGGCGGTGAGCGGGGCCAGGTCGCCCACGCGGCGCGCCGGGTCGGCGGCCAGCGCTTCCAGCAGCTCCCGGTAGTGGTCCAGCACCCTGCGCGCGTCCACCGCGTCCAGCGACGCCGCGTACGTCAGCTCCAGCGCCACCTCGCCGCGGGGGATCACCGTGAGCATCAGCGTGTTGCCGTACGCGCCGTCCGGCGGCACGCGCCGGAAGTCCGCCAGCTCCGCGCCGCCCAGCTCGGCCCGCGCCACCGCCACGTCGGGGAGGTTCTGGAACAGGAAGAAGTGCTCGAACAGGCGCCGCCCGTGCGGCACCCCGCTCCACTCGCGGACGCGGGCGGGCGGCGCCGTGTCGTGGAGCCGAGCCTCCTGGCGCGCGCGCTGCAGGGCGCCCAGCCACTCGCCCACGCGCGCCGCCGGCTCCGGGCGCACCCGCACCGGGACGGTGCGCAGCAGCACGCCCAGCATCTCCTCCGCGCCCGGCAGGTCGGCCGGGCGCCCGGCGGCGCCCGCCCCGAAGACCGCCTCGTCCGCGCCGGTGTAGCGCGCCAGGAGCAGCCCCCAGGCGCCCTCGAAGAGCGTGTTGGGGGACACCTGGAGCCGCCGCGCGGCCGCCCGCAGCTCCTCCCCCAGCTCCGCCGGGAGGACCGCCGTAGCCACCCGGTACGCGCCCCCGTCCGCCTCGCGGGCCCCGTCCAGCGGGAGCGGCGCCGGGGGCTCCACCCCGCGGAGCTCCGCGCGCCAGAAGCGCTCCGCCTCCGCCTCGCCGCGGGCTTCCAGCCACGCCACGTAGTCCGCGTACGGCGGGGCGGGCGCGCGCGGCGGCGCCCCGCCTGCCACGAGCGCGGCGTACGTTTCCAGCACCTCGCGCACGCACGCCATGGCCGACCAGCCGTCCAGCAGCAGGTGGTGGTACGCCCAGGCGAAGCGGTATTCGTCGTCGCCCACGCGCACCGCGCGCACCCGCAGCAGCGGCGCCGCCTCCAGGTCGAAGTCGCGCTCCCGCTCCGCGCGCAGCAGCCGGCCGAAGCGCTCCTCCTGCTCCGGCGCGGGGACGCCGCGCCAGTCCTCCGCCTCCACCGGGACGTCCACGTGGTGCCGCACCACCTGCACCGGGTGGTCCAGCGCCTCGTGGAAGAACGACGTGCGCAGCACCGCGTGCCGCGCCGCCACGTGCCCCCACGCCGCCGCGAACGCCTCCGGGTGGAAGGGGCCGCGCAGCGTCCAGGCCACCAGCTCCACGTACTCGTGGAGCTCCGGCCGGCGCAGCGTCCGCAGCAGGATGTCCGCCTGCATGGGCGAGAGCGCGTAGACGCTTTCCACGTTGTCCATCGTACCTCTGCTCACGGCTCCCTTCCCTCGCGAATGGGTCCGGGCGCGCACACCTGCCGGCGGGGCGACGCGGGGCCGGGGGACTCCGGAAAATCGAGAGCCCGTCAGGGTAAGTCAAGACTTGAAATATGCGGCCGGACTCCACCCGGCGCGCCGCGAAACGGGGGTACGGCCGGAGGGACGAATAACGGACCGGCCCCGCGCCGCGTGGCGTGGGGCC
>JBEVLE010000091.1:0-2781 GCA_040509335.1 Longimicrobiaceae bacterium
CTCGCCCCTCCGGGCCGAAATCCCTCACGCGGGTTTCGCAGTGGTCGTTCTCCCCCTCCCCCCTTGCGGGGGAGGGGGCCGGGGGGAGGGGGGTCGCCGTTCGCGCGCCGGTCCCCGCCCCCGCAATAATGCCGCGCGGGCGGGCTGGGACAACCGGCGCGGTGTGCGAGATTTGTAAAAGCTGGGGACGGGAGTCCCCGCGGGGGGCTACAGCGTCACCTCGTCCACGAAGCACCAGCCCCAGTCCTCGCCCGGCTCGAAGGAGCGCATCACCGGGTGGCCGGCGTGCTGGAAGTGGGCGCGGGCGTGGCGGTTGGGGGACGAGTCGCAGCACCCCACGTGGCCGCACGTCATGCAGATGCGCAGGTGAACCCAGCGGTCGCCGCTCGCCAGGCACTCCTCGCACCCGCCGGGCGTGCGCGGGAACACCGAGCGCACCGCGCCCAGGTGCGCGCACGCCGACGAGTCCACCCGCGGCGCCAATTCCACGGCCCGCACCGCCGCCGCGCCGGCCGCGCCGCGGCCGCCCGGGGCGCCGTCCCCGTCGCCGTCCGCGCGGAACAGGTCCGCGGCCTCCCGGAACGCTTCCGCGCTCCCGGCGAGCACCAGCTCGTCCCCGGCGCGCAGCGCCGCCTCCGGGGCGGGCGCGGCCATGCGCACGCCGCCGCGGCGCAGCTCGCGCGGCTCGATCCCGAAGCGCGTCCCCAGCCCCAGCTCGCCCACGGTCCGGCCCGCCGCGGCGGCGCCCGCGCGCACCGTCACCGTCCGCACCCCGAAGCACTCCGGGCCCAGCTCGCACGCGGCGACCGCGGGAGTCCCGGCGGGCGCGGCGCCCTCCTCCGCGTCGCGGAGCTGCGCGTAGCCGGCGCCGCGGATGCCGCGCTCGTACTCCGCCACCGCCTCCGCCGAGATCGAGTACTCGCCCAGCACCGTCCCGAAGAGCTGGACGATGCTTTCCATCTCCTCCGCGATCACCGTGTCCGCCCCGGCGGCGCGCAGCGGCTGCGCCTCCGAGATGTAGCGCGTGCGCACCACCACCCGCAGCGTGGGGTTCACCGAGCGCGCCACCGACACGATCCGCACCGCCATGGCCGGGTCGTCGTCCGCCACCACCAGCACCTTGGCGCGGTCGGCGCCCACGTGCAGCAGCGTGCGCTGGCGGCTGGAATCGCCGCGCAGCACCACGATCCCCTCCTCCTCCGCCTCGTTGGCCCCGCCGGGGTTGAGCGTGGTGACCAGGAAGGGGACCCCCGAGTCGCGCAGCACCCGCGACAGGCGCCGCGCCGCGTCCCCGTAGCCCGCCACCACCACGTGGTTCTCCAGGCGGGGGACGTGCGCCGGCGGCTCGTCCGCCTCCGCCGGCGCCGCCGCGGCGGCCGCGCGCCCCTCCAGGCGGCGCGCCAGCCGGGCCCCGCCCTGCGTCAGGAACGGCGTCAGCACCATCAGCACCACCGTGGTGGCGATGAACGTCTGCGAGCCGCCCTGCGGCAGCCCGGCCGGGGCCAGCCCCACCTCGCGCCCGGCGCGCTCCAGCACGAACGAGAACTCCCCCACCTGCGCCAGCATCAGCCCGGACGCCGCCGCCACCGGGAGCCGGAAGCCCAGCGCCGCCACGCTCCCGGCCGTGGTCGCCGCCTTGACCAGCAGCACCCCCACGACAGCCGCGGCCACCAGCGGCAGGTTGCCCACCAGGAAGCCCACGTCCAGCAGCATCCCCACCGACACGAAGAAGATGGCGCTGAAAAGGATCTGGAGCGGGAGGATCTCGCCCAGGGCGTGCTCGCTGAAGCGGCTCTCGCTCACCAGCAGCCCGGCCAGGAAGGCGCCCAGCGACAGGCTCACCCCCGCCAGGCTGGTGAGGTACGCCGTGCCAACGCACACCGCGATGACGCTGAGGAGGAAGATTTCCGGCGAGCAGGTCTTCGCCACCGCCTCCATCACCCGGGGCATCAGCCGCCGCGCCGCGAGCAGCACCACCGCGATGATCGCCGCGGCGCGCCCCAGCGTCAGCGCCACGTCCGCCGCGCCCCCGCCCGCGCCGCCCAGCATGGGCACCAGCAGCACCATGGCGATGATGGCGACGTCCTGGAAGATGAGGAGCGCCAGCCCCACCTCGCCGTGCGGCGCCGCCGTCTCGCCCCGGTCCGCCAGCAGCTTGAGGACGATGGCGGTGGACGACAGCGACACCAGGAAGCCGGTGAACACCCCCGCGCGCCAGTCCACCCCCAGCGCCGCCAGGATCCCCGCCGTCGCCGCGGTGGCAAGCCCCACCTGGAGGGCCCCGCCCAGCAGGATCAGCCGCCGGATGCGGGCCAGCTTTTCCAGGCTGAACTCGATGCCGATGGTGAACAGGAGGAGGATCACCCCCAGCTCGGCCGCCCCCTCCACCAGCTCGGGCGCCACCAGCCCCAGCCCATGCGGCCCGATGAGCACGCCCGCCAGCAGGAACCCCACGATGGGCACCAGCCCCAGGCGGGCGCACACGTACGCGATGGCGGCGCCGGCCACGATCAGCGCCGCCACCCCCACGAAAAAGGGCGGCGCGCCGACGAATGCGAAGAGCGGGTGCATCGGCCTCCGGGGTGGCGGGAAGGCGGGATCCCGCGTCGGCGGGGGGACTCCGTCCGCCCCAACGATACCGCCCCCGTCAACCCCGCGGCCAGGGCCGACCCGGGTCCCGCTTCCGAGCCTGGCGGCGATTCTGCGGTCGGCCGGTCCCGCCGCGGCACGTCGCCATTGTGCCGCCGGCCCTCGCCGTTTTCATTGGTGAGGGCGTCGGGC
>JBEVLE010000092.1:0-3294 GCA_040509335.1 Longimicrobiaceae bacterium
GGGCCCGCGCAGCTGGAGCGGGTGCTGGACGCGCTGGCGCGCGCCCGCTTCCGGCTGGACGCGCCGCGCGTGGCCCCGCCCGCGCCCCCCGCGGAGTGCGTGCTGGTGACCGCCGGTCCCGGCGGCGGGGCCGGGTGGGGCGACGTGTTCCGCGCCGGGGAGGCGGCGCCGTGAGGCTGGCGCTGCTGCACCGGCGCCTGGCCGCGGGGATGGCGCTCGCGGCGCTGGCGGGGTTCACCGCGGGGGCGGGCGTTTCCGCCGTGACCGCCGTGGCGGGGCTGGCGCTGGTGGTGGGCCTGTTTCGCCTGCCGCCGCCGGAGGCGGGGCCGTGGGTGGAGCGGGCGGTGCGCGCGGGGGCGCTGCTGCTGTGCGCGCGCATGGGGTACGTGGCCTTCGTCGCCCGCGCCGACTTCATGCCGGACGTGCTGGCGATGCTCCTTTTCCTGCTCGTGGGGGAATCGCTGCGCCCGCTCGCCGCGCGCAACGACATGCGGTTGTACGCGCTGTCGCTGGCGCTGATGATCGCCGCCACGGCGTACTCGCCGGGGCTGGGCTTCGCCGCGGCGTTCGTGGCCTTCGTCGCCCTGGCGACGCTGGCGCTGATGACGGGGCACCTGCGCCGCGAGTCGGAGCGCTTCCGCGTCCCCGCCGTGCGGGTGGGGCGCGGCTTCCTGGGCGCCACGGCGGCGCTCTCCGGCGTCACCGTGCTGTGCAGCGCGGCTCTCTTCGTGGTGTTCCCGCGGCTGCCTCGCGGCTGGAACGTGCAGGGCCGCCCCGGAGCCGCCGCGGTCATGGCCGGCTTCGGGGACGAGGTGTCGCTGGGGGAGCACGGGACGCGCATCTCCCCCAACCCGGAGGTCGCCTTCCGGGTGGAGTTCCCGCAGGGGGCCGTCCTGGACCCGGCGGAGCTGCGCTGGCGGGGGCGCTCCTTCGACCGCTTCGACGGGGTGCGCTGGTCGCGCACCCCCGGGCAGGCGTACGTGGCCGGAACGCCGGGCCGCTACGCGGAGCGCTGGGGCGGGCCCCTGCGCAGCTACCGGGTGTACGGCGGTCCCGCGGGGGCGCGGGTGCTCTTCGGGCTGCACCCGCTGCTGCGCGTGCAGCCGCGCTCCGCCGTCCGCATCCTGCGCGACCCCACGGGCGACGTGCGCTTCTTCGGCTCGGACGCGCCCTCGTACGACGCGGTGTCGGCCGCGCCGCTCCCCCCGGAGGAGGCGCTGCGCGCCGCCGCGGGAGAGCCGCCCGCCTGGGAGGCGCAGTACCTGCAGCTCCCGCCGCTTTCCGCGCGCGTCCGCCGCCTCGCCGATTCGCTGGCGGCCGGCGAGCCCACGCGCCTGGACCGGGCCCGCGCCGTGGAGCGCTGGCTGCGCACCGAGTTCCGCTACACGCTGGAGCTCCCGCGCGACGCCGAGGAGGCGCGGCTGGAAAGCTTTCTGTTCCGGCGGCGGGCGGGGCACTGCGAGTACTTTTCCACGGCCATGGCGGTGCTGCTGCGCGCCCAGGGGATCCCCGCGCGCAACGTCACCGGCTTCCTGGGCGGGGAGTGGAACGAGTTCGGCCGCTACCTGGCGGTGACCGGCAACGACGCGCACTCCTGGGTGGAGGTGTGGTTCCCGGGGCTGGGGTGGGTGCCCTTCGACCCCACGCCGCCGGGGGGCCGGGCGCTGGCGACCGAGGCGGAGGACGGCTGGAGCCGGCCCGCCCTGCTGTGGCTGGACGGGCTCCAGCACCGCTGGTACAAGTGGGTGATCGGCTACGACCTGGACAAGCAGGTGGGCGTCTTCCGGCGGGTGGGCGACTGGTTCGAGCGCGGGGGCGGGGGCCGGGACGTGGCGTGGCGGGGGGGCGGCCGCGGCGGCGGGCCGCGGCTCCCCGTGCGCGAGGCGCTCCCCTGGGCGGCGGGCGCGGCGGTGCTGGCGTGGCTGCTGCTGCGCGGCGGCCGCCTGCGCCGGCGGAGCCTGGCCGCGGAGTCGCGCGCGTACCTGGCGCTGCGGCGCGCCTACGCCCGCGCGGGGTACGCGGAGGAGGGCGCGGGCGGGCCGCTGGACTTCGTGGCGGAACTGCGGGCGTGCGGGGCGCCCGGCGCGGAGGCCGCCGCCCGCGCGGTGGACCTGTACCTGCGTGCCCGCTTCGGCGGCGAGGACATCGGCGAGGACGGGCGCGCGGCAATGGCCGGCGCGCTCGCCGAGGCGCGGGCGGCGCTGCGCTCCGCGCGGCGGGCGCGGGCACTCACCTCAACCGGCAGGGGACCGTGACGGTTCGACTCCACGACCGGCGCCGGCGCTCCAAGCGGCGCAAGCAGCTCTGGCGCCACCTGCGCGCCGCCATGCGCCTGGTGCTCAGGCACCCGGTCCCCAGCGTCTCGGTGATCCCGCTCACGGCGGACGGGCGGATCGTGCTGGTGCGCCGGGTGGACAACGACCTGTGGGCGATCCCCGGCGGGATCATGGACTGGGGCGAGGACGTGGCCGCCACCGCCGAGCGGGAGTTCGAGGAGGAGACGGGGATGCGGCTGGTCGCCATCCGCCGGCTGCTGGGCGTCTATTCCTCTCCGGAGCGCGACCCGCGGGCCCACGCCGTCAACATCACGGTGGTCGCGGAGGTGGAGGGCGAGCCGGAGGTGCAGGATCCGCTGGAGGTCAGCGACATCCAGCTCTTCGAGGTGGAGCGGCTGCCGTTCGGCTACTTCGCGCACGACCACGAGCGGCAGCTGCGCGACTACCTGGCGGAGCGGACGGTGGTGGCGTGAGCGAAACACGGGGCAGGGCGAACCTGTGAGCCGGAGGCAAGAATGTTAGGAACCGGACCCTGGAAGAAGGAGCTGGAAAAGAAGGGCAAGAAGGGATTCCGCGGCTATCCCGTCGGCACGGTCGCTTTCTACGGACCGGACGACAAGCGGGCGACCAAGGTGGTCGCCAGCGTCATTCCCGGCGAGAACCAGGAGCTGACCGAGCTGCGCAGGTGGTTCAACGAGCAGCTCGACGTGCGGGTCGATTCCCGGATCGGCGCGGAGGTCCTCGCCTTCCTGCGACCCCACGGGGTACGGTCGGTCGCGGTCGTGAAAGGGATCTTCGGCTGTCCGCACGAGGAGGGGATCGACTACCCCGAGGGCGAGGCGTGCCCGCAGTGCCCGTTCTGGGCGGGCAGGGACCGCTTCGCGGAGCTGTAGGTCGAGCCGAGGGGGCTCGGGACTCGCCCACGAAGCGCAGCGCCCCGGCACGGGCCCTGGACCCGTTCCGGGGCGCCGGCGGGCGACGGCAGCGCTTCCCCCCCCATCAGCACCGCCACGGTGTC
>JBEVLE010000093.1:0-6519 GCA_040509335.1 Longimicrobiaceae bacterium
GGGGCGCCGTGGCGCCCCCCGCCGCGAAGCCGCCTCAGGGAGTGGAAACGGACACGTCCGACGGGTTCACCAGCAGGAAGGCCGGCTGGCCCTGCGCGGTCCGCTGCGCCTCCTGCTCCAGGCCGGTGAGCTGGCCCGCGGACGAGCCCTCGCGCACGGCGCCGGAAAGCCGGATCGTCTGCCCGGTGTTGATGTCGACGACCTGCTCCGCGGACTGCGGCTCGGCGATGACCACGAACATGCGCTGGCCGCCCTCCTCCACCCAGAACCCGCGGTCGGAGATCACGTCGGTGACGCGGGCGGTGCCGGACACGGACTGCGTGCCGTACTGCCCCGGGTTGGCCAGGATCGCCGCGACCGGGAGCGCTCCCGCCGCGCCCGCCGCGCCGGCGGCACCCGCCGCCGTGGTGTCGGCCATCGCCATCCCGGTGTCCATGGGCATGACCGCGGCCTGGTCGCGGGCGGCGCGGTCGCCCGTGGTCGTGATGATCGGCCCTCTCTCCCCGGCGTCGTCGTCGCCGCACTGCGTCAGCCCCCACAGGATCAGGCCGAGCAGGAGCAGGCCCAGGATCCACGGGAGGATCCCCATTCCTTTTTTCTTTTTTTCGATGTCGATGTCGGCCATGGTGTCTCTCTCCTCCGGGTGGTGTCGCGCTGCCCGCGGGGGCCGAAACCCTCCACCCGCGGTGGAGCGCCCGGCCTGTGCAAGCACCGTGCGCAGAATTCCGGCGGACCGGGCCTACCGCGGGCGCTCGTCCGCCCGCCGTGCGATGCGGAAGGCGCGGATGCTGATGTTCACGGCCTGCTGCACGAAGCTGCGCAGCAGCGAGAGCGCGAGCTCCGGGTCGGCATCGGGGATGTCGCGGGCGGCGTCGCGGGCGCACGCCTCCACCTCCTCCATGAGGATGCGGTAGTCCTCGCGCACCCCCTCCTCGGTCCACGCCAGGCGGTGGCGCTGGAAGCCGTGGCGGTCGGCGATGGTGCGCTGGATGGCGCTGCCGTCCAGCATCAGGTCGGCGGCGTCGTCGGGCGACTCCTCCAGGATCACCAGGCACTGCACCGCGTCGGTGACCAGCGCTGCGAAGTGGTTGCGGACCACCGAGTCCGGGAGGCCGGCCACCTGCGGGACGGGAGGCTCGGCGCGGAGCCGCACGACGAGCTGCCGGCACACGGCGTCCACCTCGTCCAGCATGCGCATGCCCAGCCCCGCGATGCCGCGGATGCGGGGCGGGGCGGCGCGCCCGGCGGCGGGCTCGCCACCCCCGTCCTGGAGCGGCTCCGCGGCCGGCAGCCACAGGGTGAAGGTGGAGCCCTCGCCGGGCTGGCTGCGGACGGTGAGGTCGCCCTTCATCAGGCGGGCGAGCTTGCGGCTGATGGTGAGCCCCAGCCCGGTGCCGCCGGCGCGCCGGGTGCGCCCCTCCTCGGCCTGCACGAAGGGCTCGAAGATGCGCGAGGTCACCCCCGGCGCGATCCCGATGCCGTTGTCCTCCACCGCCAGGTACGCCCAGGGCCCGGCGTGCGTGGCGGACACCTCGCCGTGCGGGTGCGGCGCGATCCCGCACGACACGCGGACGCGCCCCCCGGCGGGGGTGAACTTGACGGCGTTGGAAAGCAGGTTGGCGGCGATCTGGCGCACGCGCCCGGCGTCCCCCAGGAAGGAGGCGTGCGGGTCGCCCTCGCAGCTCTCGGAAAGGGCGAGGCCGCGCTCGGCCGCCTGGGGCCGCACCATGTCCAGCGCGGCGTCCACGGCGTCGGCCAGGCGCCCGGGCTCGGCGTCCACCTCCATCTCGCCGGCGTCGATCTTGGCGACGTCCAGCACCTCGTTGACCAGCGACAGCAGGTGGCGGCTGCTGTCGCGGATGCGGGCGAGCTGGGCGTGCTGCCCCTCGGTCACCGGCCCACTGAGCCCCAGGTCCAGGAGGTCCGTGTACCCCATGATGGCGTTGATGGGGGTGCGGATCTCGTGGCTCATGCTGGCCAGGAAGCTGGACTTGGCGGTGTCGGCCGCCTGGGCCTCCAGCTGCGCGGCCTCGGCCACGGTGCGGGCGAGCACGGCTTCCTCGCGGGCCTCCCGCTCGCGCCCCAGCTGGTCCTCGTGCTCGGCGGCGGCGCGGCCCGCCCCGGCGACCGCGGTCCACAGCGCCACCCCCGCGGCGATGCGCCCGGCGTCGTCGCGCACCGGGGCGGTGTGGAGCAGGTACACGTCCGTGGACCCGTCCTCCCGCCTGAACGCGACCTCCTGGCCGATCACCGTCTCGCCGTCGCGGAGGGAGCGCGCCAGCGGCCACTCCCCCGGAGGGTACGGGGTGCCGTCGGGGCGCAGGGCGGCGCCGGGGCCCGCGCCGGGAGATCCGGGCGGGCCCCCGCCTTCCCCGGCCCGCGCGCTCGCCAGCACCACGCGTCCCGTGTCCGCGTCCACGACGGCCACCGCCGCCGGCATCTGCCGGAGCGCCCGCTCGGCCAGCGGGGCGGCCTGCCGGGGGTGCTCCTCGTGTGTCACGCCGATCTCGTTTCTCATCCCCCGCGTGTAGTCGCCGGTGCGGTCCCGCGCTTCGCGCCGGTGGTGGCCGCAAGGCATGTGCCGGGTAGCGGGAGTGCACCGGCGGCCCTCACCCGGCTCGCTCGAGGCTCGCCACCCTCTCCCAATCCTGGGAGAGGGGGCAACTGCGGGATCTTGCGGCCACGTCGGAACTTGCGTGAGGGATTTCGGCCCGGAGGGGCGAGACCGCGCGGCTGTTTGCGCGGGCTCGACTCCGTTGCAGACGGTTGCTTCGTCTGCTACGGAGCCGAAGCCCGACCCCGGCGCCAGCCGGGGGCACGCCCGAACCCGCCGTCCAGGGCCGTTCGTGCGGTTGGCTCGCATCCTGCCGTCCTCGCGAACACGAATCCGCATTCACGACCCTCACCCTGCGCACCCCGGACCATGGACGTACGCGAGCACGACCTCCCCGGCGTGGGGAAGAAGTTCGCCTGCACCACCGACGACGGCGACCGGCTGACGGTGATCATCCACAACACCGGCGCCCGCGAGGTCTACCTGTTCGAGCGCGGCGAGGACTTTCCGCACGCGGCGGTGCGCCTGGAGGACGCGGAGGCCCGCAAGCTGGGCGCGATCCTGGGCGGCGCCTACTTCCAGCCGGCCATGGGGGAGTCCATGGACATGGTGCTGGGGCAGCTCTCGGTGGAGTGGATGAAGGTGGAGCCGTCGTCGCCGCTGGCCGGGATGACGCTGCTGGAGGCGGCGGTGCGCGAGCGCACGGGCGCCAGCATCATCGCCGTGCTCCGCGACGGCAGGGCCACCCCCAACCCGCAGCCGGACCAGCGCATCGAGGCCGGGTCCACGCTGATGGTCATCGGCGACCGCGAGCAGGTGGGGCGCTTCGGGGGCCTGCTCCGCGGACGCCCGCCCGGCGCCTGACGGACGCGATGGAGCACGGCGGCTTCCTCCTGGGCGCGGGCGTCCTCCTGGGCGTGCTCGCGCTCGGGGGTCTCCTGTTCAGCCGGCTTCGCCAGTCGGTGATCCCCGCCTTCATCCTGCTGGGGATGGCGGCGCGCCCGTACGCGCTGGACGAGCACATGGTGGAGGTGCTTGCCACGCTGGGGGTGGTGTTGCTGCTCTTCCTCATGGGGGTGGAGTTCTCGCTGGCGGCGCTGCTGCGCAACCGCCGCAGCATCCTCCGCAACGGGGCCATCGACCTGGCGGTCTCCTTTCCCGCGGGGTTCCTGGCGGCGCTTTCCATGGGGTGGGGGTGGGTGGGGGGGCTGCTGCTGGCGGGGGCCTTCTACGTGTCGTCCAGCGCCATCATCGCCAAGAGCGTGATCGAGATGCGCCGCTCCGCCAACCCGGAGACGGAAACGGCGCTGGGGGTGCTGGTGTTCGAGGACCTGTTCGTGGCGCTGCTGCTGGCGGTGCTCTCGGGGGCGGTGCTGGTGGCGGAGCCCAGCGCGCTCGCGGTGGCCGGCGGGGTGGGGAAGGCGCTGCTCTTCTTCGGGGCGGTGGTGGGGGCGGCGCTGTGGGGGCGGCGGGCGCTGGACCGTGCCTTCGACCTGGAAAGCGACGACCTGTTCCTGCTGCTGGCGGCCTCGCTGGTGCTGCTGCTGTCGTGGGCGGCGCTGTCGGCGGGCCTTTCGGAGGCGATCGGCGCCTTCCTGGCCGGGCTGGCGCTGGCGGAAACGGAGCACCGCGAGCGCGTGGAGCGCCTGTTCGCGCCGCTCCAGGGGCTCTTCGCGGCGGTCTTCTTCCTGGGGTTCGGCCTGTCCATCGACCCGGCGACCTTTGCCGCGGTGTGGCCGCAGGCGCTCTCGCTCACCCTGGTGGGGGTGGCGCTCAAGGTGGCCGGCGGGTGGTGGATCGGCCGGCGCGAGGGGCTGCCGCCGCGCAGCGCGCTCACCCTGGGCCTCACCCTCGTCCCCCGCGGCGAGTTTTCCATCGTGCTGGCCGGCATCGCCGCCGCCGCCGGCTACCACGAGCTGGCCGCGCTGGTGGCGATGCTGGTGCTGTCGCTGTCGCTGGTGGGCACCGCGGCGATCCGCTTCGCGCCGGAGCTGGGGCGGTGGATGTTCCCGCGCCGCGAGGTGCGCCCGCTGGCGGAGCGGGGGTTCAACCCGGAGCTCGCGGGCTTCGATCCGCCGAGGGAAGGGAACAGGGAATAGGGGACAGGGGACAGCCTGCTTTATCCGGTGCACGCGTAGCGTGCAGCGCCACCCGCTCTCCCGGCCACGGACCATCCGTTTTCAAATTGCTTGACGATCGACTTTTCGGTACCGTATAATAAGCGACATACAAAAACATAGTCATTCGGTCGGTGTCGAGAGGACCGGGCGCGCGCAGCTGGATCGGCCGGGCAGGCGACTTCCCCAGGCGGCGGTTCCCCTTCAGGAGGAGGCGGCGATGAAAGCTCGATTCGCGTTGGTGCTGGCGGTTTCCACGGTCCTGGCCGCGTGCCGGGGCGACGACCCGGACGTCACCCAGCCGTCCGGGGCGGGGGCGCCGTCCGCGAGCGCGGCGGTGGCGCAGGAGGAGTTGTTCACGATCGTCCCGGCGCCGGCGCTCACCCGCGCGCAGGAAAACCTTCTCGCCACGATCCGCGGACGGCCGTCGGCGGGCGAGGTGCACGTGGCCCGGGTCGCGGCCTCGCCCGGGCGGTCGCTCCAGCACGGGAGGGCGGTCCGCGTCCGCGTGGCGCCGGACCGGCAGGTGGTCGCCGTGGGCGAGGAGGCGGTGCAGCGGGGGCCGGACGCGGTCTCGTGGGCCGGCACGACGCAGGGCGAGCCCGGCTGGGTGCAGCTGGTCCTCACGGAGCGGGGCGTGACCGGGACCGTGCGTACGGCGAGCACGCTCTACCACGTGGAGCCCCTGGGCGGTGGGCTGCACGCCATCTCCCGGACCGAGGTGGCGACCCTGCCGCCGGAGCATTCGCCGGAGGCCCCGTCGGGAGCGTCGGGGGTGGAGCGGGGAAGCGGGAGGGGGCAGTCCGGCGGCGGCGAGGGCGGGCTGGTGTCGGCGCTGTCCGGGAGCCAGATCGACCTCCTGGTGGTGTACACCGCGTCGGCGGCGGGCGCCACCGGCGACATCAACGGCCTGATCCAGCTGGCCGTGGACGAGACCAACACCTCGTACACGAACAGCGGCATCACCGCGACGGTCGCCAAGGCCCACGTCGCGCAGGTGACGTACACGGAGAGCGGCCGCAGCTACCAGCAGCACGTGGACGCGCTGGTGGGCACTGCGGACGGGATGATGGACGCCGTCCACACCCTGCGGAACCAGTACCTGGCGGACGTGGTGGTGCTGGTGCTGAACGACGGCGCGTTCTGCGGGCAGGCCGGCGGGATCAAGGCGACGTCGACCACGGCGTTCGCGGTGGTGCACGTGGGCTGCGCCACGGGCAACTACTCGTTCGGGCACGAGATCGGCCACCTGCAGGGCGCCCGCCACGACCGTGCCGTGGACAACAGCAGCACCCCGTACCAGTACGGCCACGGCTACGTTGCCCCCACGCTGAACTGGCGTACCGTGATGGCCTACGTCAACGCCTGCGGCAGCTGCCTGCGGGTGCAGTACTGGTCCAACCCGGGCGTGACCTACCCGCCCACGGGCCAGGCCATGGGGACGGCCACGTACGAGCACGACGCGCGGGTGCTCAACGAGACGCAGGCCACGGTCGCGGCCTTCCGCGAGCTGGCGGTGGTCATCGGCGGCAAGCAGAACATCGCCCGCTACGAGTCGGCGCAGTACACGGCCACCCCCGCCAGCGGCCTGGGGCCGTACACCTACCAGTGGCGCGCACGCCAGGGCTCGCCGAGCTTCTGGGGCTCCTGGGGGAGCTGGTTCAGCACGGGCTCGCAGAACTACACCTTCGCCTCCATCAGCAGCTGCGGCCTGGACCGTATCGAGCTCCAGGTGCAGGCCACCGACTCGCGCGGCAAGGTGGGCACCAGCAGCTACCTGATCTACCTCACCAATCCCTGCTGACGCGGACGGCAGCACGAAGAACGAAGCGGCGCCCCGGTCGGGAT
>JBEVLE010000094.1:0-5833 GCA_040509335.1 Longimicrobiaceae bacterium
CGCCGCTCGTACCGGGAGAACGTCGCCACTCATCGGATCCTCAGCGGCGAGGAGGCCTAGCGGGACGGCGCCGCCGGCAGACTCGAGCTGGACCGAGGCGATTTTGGTTAGGCCCGTCGGCCGTCGGGCGACAGTTCAGTCATCGCTGGACGCCGCCGCCTGCTTGGCGATCTCATCGACGATGTCGGCGTTGGCCAGGGTGGTGACGTCGCCGAGCTGGCGGTGCTCGGAGATGTCCTTGAGCAGCCGGCGCATGATCTTGCCGGAGCGCGTCTTGGGAAGGTCGCCCGCGAACAGGATGTCGTCCGGCCGCGCGATGGCGCCGATCTTCTTCACCACGTGCTCGCCGATCTCCCGCTTGAGCTCCGGCGTGGGCTCGAAGCCCTCCCTGAGCGTCACGAACGCGGCCACCGCCTGCCCCTTGAGCTCGTGCGTCTTGCCCACCACCGCCGCCTCGGCCACGGCGGGGTGGTCCACCAGCGCCGACTCCACCTCCATGGTGCCGATGCGGTGCCCGGCCACGTTGAGCACGTCGTCGATGCGGCCGATCACCCAGAAGTAGCCGCGGTGGTCGCGCTTTGCCCCGTCGCCGGGAAAGTACACGCTCGCCCCCGGCTGCTCGCCGCCCGTTTCCGAGCCCACGGCGTGCCCCTGCCACTTGGACCAGTAGGTGTCGACGAAGCGCTCCGGGTCGCCCCAGATGCCGCGCAGCATGGAGGGCCAGGGCCGGCGGATGGCGAGGAAGCCGCCGCCCACGTCGATGCGGCGCCCCTCCAGGGTGAGGATGTCCGCGGAGATGCCGGGGAAGGGCGTGGTGGCCGAGCCGGGGACGGTGTCGGTGACGCCGGGGAGCGGGGTGATCATGATTGCCCCGGTCTCGGTCTGCCACCAGGTGTCCACCACCGGGCAGCGCTCGGCGCCGATGTGGCGGTGGTACCACATCCACGCCTCGGGGTTGATGGGCTCGCCCACGCTCCCCAGCAGGCGCAGCGTGGACAGGTCGTACGCGTCCGGCCACTCGGTGCCCCACTTCATGAAGGCGCGGATCGCCGTGGGCGCCGTGTAGAAGATGGTCACCCCGTAGTCCTGCACCAGCTTCCAGAAGCGGCCGCGGTCCGGCGAGTCCGGCGCCCCCTCGTACATCAGCGCGGTGGCGCCGTTGGCGAGCGGCCCGTAGACGATGTACGAGTGCCCGGTCACCCACCCCACGTCCGCGGTGCACCAGTACACGTCGTCGTCGCGCAGGTCGAAGACCCACCGGGTGGTGGCGTACACCTGGGTGAGGTAGCCGCCCGTGGTGTGGACGATCCCCTTGGGCTTGCCGGTAGTGCCGGAGGTGTAGAGGATGTACAGAACGTCCTCGGCGTCCATCTCCGCCGCCGGGCACTCGGGGCTCGCGGCCTCCACCGCGTCGTGCCACCACACGTCGCGCCCCTCCGTCATCTCCGAGCCGGCCAGCGTTTCGCCGTCGGCGCCGTGGCGCCGCACCACCAGCACCCGCTCGATGCTGGGGCAGCCGCCCTCCCGCTCCAGCGCCTCGTCCGCGCTCCGCTTCAGCGGCACCACGCCGCCGCGCCGGTAGCCGCCGTCCGCGGTGATCAGCACCCTGCACTGCGAGTCGCGGATGCGGTCGCGCAGCGACTCGGCCGAGAAGCCGCCGAACACCACGGAGTGCGCCGCCCCGATGCGGGCGCAGGCCAGCATGGCGATGGCCGCCTCGGGGATCATGGGGAGGTAGACGGCCACGCGGTCGCCGCGGCGCACCCCCAGCGCCAGCAGCGCGTTGGCGGCGCGGCACACCTCGCGGTGCAGCTCCTCGTAGGTGTAGCTCCTGCGGTCGCCCGGCTCGCCCTCCCACAGGAGCGCCGTCTTGGTGCGGCGGGGGCCCTCCAGGTGCCGGTCCAAGCAGTTGTAGGCCGCGTTCAGCGTGCCGCCCGCGAACCACCTGGCGTACGGGGGATTCCATTCCAGCACCCGGTCCCACTTCCGGAACCAGTGGAGCTCCTCCGCCCAGCCGGCCCAGTACGCCTCGGGGTCCGCGTCCGCGCGCCGGTACACATCCCTGTCGGACACGTGCGCCCGCGCGGCGAACTCCGGCGGCGGGGGAAAGGTCCGGTCCTCCTGAAGCAGGGTGTCCAGCGTGTTCTCGGACATCGGCGACTCCTCCTCGGCAGCGGGAATGACGCGGCGGGGCCGCGGTGCGCGCACGGAACGGACGATTGTCCGGGAAGATTCCATGCCCCGCGGGGACGCCGCAAGGGTGCGGCCACGGCGGTGCCGGCTAGCGGGAGGCGGCCTCCGGGCGGGGCCCGTGGCCGACGCGCAGGAGCCGGCCGGCGAGGCCGCGCGCCACCGCCGAGGCGAGCACCAGCACGGCCAGGGCGATCCAGAAGTCGGCGGTGAAGCCGGTGCGCCACACCGTGGCGGGGAGCTCCGGCGGCTCGGCGCCCACGGCCAGCGCGGCGAACGAGTTGTTCGCCGCGTGCAGCAGCACGCCGGCCCACACGGAGCGCGTGGCGTACACCACGAAGCCGAAGACGACGCCCAGCAGGAGGTGGATGGGCAGCACCCAGGGGAGGGCGTGCACCAGCGCGAAAAGGAGCGCGGAAAAGGCGATGGCCGGCGCCGGCCCCCAGCGCCGCTCCAGCGGGTGCTGCACCAGCCCGCGGAAGACGAGCTCCTCCACCAGCGGCGCCGCCACCATGGCGAACAGGATCACCGTCAGCCGGCCCTCCGCCGTGCGGGTCAGCTCCTCGAAGGGGCGGAACGACTCCGGGGGGACGGGGACCAGGCGCGTCCACACCTCCCCCAGCGACCACGCCAGCGCGAACAGCACCGGCACCGCGGCCAGCGTGCCCAGCGCCGCGTCGCGCCCCAGCGGGCGCAGGCGCAGCGTCGCCCAGCGGCGGAGCTCGCCCGGCCGCCCCACGCGGAGCAGCGACACGCGCAGGTACACCGCGAACAGCACCGCCGCCGCCGTCAGCCCGGCCGGCGCCTGCCCCGCCATCCCCAGCCCCAGGATCACGCCCCAGGTGGCCAGGTTCCACAGGAAAAAGACGCCCAGCGGGCGGAAGACCGGGAGCGCGGCGCGCCAGCGGGGCGAGGGATGCATCGGTCTCCGGTCAGGGGGGGGCGGCGGCTTTCCCGAGAACGGCGGGAAGGTATAGGAGTTCTGGCTTCGTGCAAGGATCGCGTGCATTGTGGCGGAATGCATGCGGTACCCACTCAGACAAGGCTATGGCGCCCCAGCCGGGACGGGGATATAGTGATACCTCACACTATTTTGGACGCAAACGGCGCTCTCCGATGATTTCCCGGAACCCTCACATGCGAAAGCCACGCCTGAGCCCGCCGGTCCGGCGTACCCGCCGGCGCTGGAGGGTTCCGCCCGCCATCACCCATGGCGACGAGGCGTTCGAGGGCGCGGCGATCCTGGAGGAGTTCCAGGGCAGGCTGGGGCTGGTGCTGTGGCAGTCGGTGCGGGACGTGTCGCTGTGGGCCTCCGCCCCCGAGGACCGCCGCTCCGAGCTGTTCACCGAAGGGGCGGAGGAGCGCCGCCGGGGGGTCATCCGTGCCGAGGCCGCCGAGCCCGCGCTGGAAACCTCGCTGCTGGAGGTGTCCGAGCTGCTGGGCAACCCCCGGGCGCTCAACGGGGAGCTGACCGCGCGCGCCTGCCTGCAGGTGGCCCAGTGGGCCGACGACCGGGGGAGCACGGCCACCGCGCTGGCCTTCGCGCAGTCCGCGGCCCTGGCCGCGCCGCTCGACGCGGCCACGGCCTACACCGTCGCCCGCCTGGCCCGCCGCCGCGCCGAGCACGCCCGCGCCGAGAGCTGGTTCCGGCGCACCGTGGCGCTGGCCCGGCAGAGCGGCGACTGGAACGCGTACTCGCTCGCCTTCCTGGGGCTCGGCAACCTGTACATGCAGCGGGGCAACTACCCCGCGGCGCGCCGCTTCTACGTCCGCGCGCTCCGCGCCGCGCGCCGGCACGCGCTGCACTCCGCGGCGGGGATGACCTTCCACGACCTGTTCGTGCTGGCCACCCTCACCGGGCGGGTGGACGAGGCGGAGCGCTTCGCCCGGGGCGCGTACGACGAGTACGGCTCCGACCACCCGCGGGTCCCCGCGCTGGCGCACGACGTGGGCTTCTTCTGGATGGAGCAGGGCTACCACGCCCGCGCGCTCCCCATCTTCCGGGCGCTCCTCCCGCACCTCCCCCGCTCCGCCGAGCGCCCCGTGGTGCTGGCCAACATCGCGCGGGCCGCGGGCGCCGTGGGCGACCGCGCCCTCTTCGACGAGGCCTGGGCGCAGGTGTGGGACGGGGTGGACGACGGCGAGGCCCGCGAGGGCGCCGCCGAGGCGCTGGTGGAGCTCGCCCGCGGCGCCGCCAGCCTCGCCGAGTGGGAGCGCGCCGAGGGCGCCGCCGCCCGGGCGCTGGAGGTGGCCGTCGAGCGCGGCGAGGCCAAGGCGCGCCTCGCCGCCGAAACGGTGCTGGAGTCGGTCCGCGGCCGCACCGCCACCGAGGCCAGTCCCGCGCCCGGCCGCGAAGCCGCCGCGGACGAGGCCGACGCCCTTGCCGCGGAGCTGGTGCGCTCCCTCAGCCAGGCCAGCGCAGCAGGCTGATGTTTCTCGCCCGGGGGTCCGAGCCTTCCTCAGGGACCTCCGACCCGATCGCTCTCTAACCGCCGCTCTTTCGACCATGAAGATTGGAGCCCGTCCGCTGGTCGTCCTGCACTGGGACGAAGAGTTCCGCGAACGCATCCGGCGCATCTCGGAGCGTGACTACGTCTTCCAGGCGGTCCCCGACTGGGAGTCGCTGCGTGAGGCGGTGCGGGAATCCCCCCCTTCGGCCCTGGTGGTGGTCGACCCCTACTCCGACACCAACGGACGCAGCGGGCCCTCGCCCGCGCTGCGGTCGCTGCTGGTGGAGTTCCCCTCGTGCGCGGTGTTCGCCGCCTTCGACGTGACGCCGGACCGCTTCGACGACCTGCGCACGCTGGGCAAGTGGGGCGTGGTGGAGGTGGTCTCGCTGGAGCACGACGACACCCAGCTCGCCCTGCTGCAGCGCTTCCGGCAGTCGCAGGGCCGGCCGCTGCGGGCGCTGCTGGAGCAGGTGCTCCCCGCGGACACCCCGGGCCGCGCCCGCGCCATCCTGGACGCCGCGGCGGAAGTGGTGGCGGTCGGCGGGCACGGGCGCGACCTGGCCAAGTCGCTGTACCTGTCGCGGCGGACGCTGCTGCGCTGGTGCGAGCGGGCCGAGCTGCCGCCCCCGCGCAAGCTGCTCGCGTGGATGCGCATCCTCCTGGCCGCCGAGCTGCTGGACGACCCGGGCCGCACGGTGCTCAGCGTGGCCCACGCCTGCGGGTACTCGTCGGACAGCGGGCTGCGGCGGGTGACGCAGAAGTTCCTGGGCACCAGCCCCACCACCCTGCGCGAGAAGGGGGCGTTCTCCCGGGCCTCGGCGGCCTTCCTCAAGGTGCTCGCCAAGTACCGCAAGGGGCAGGTGATCGGCGTCTGAGGCCTCCTGCAACGAGAGGTTAGTTGGCGGGCGGAGGGGCTTAGGCTTCTCCGCCCGGCTTCGTTTCCGGAACGGCTCCGAACGGCGCCCCTGACGGCCCTCACCCGGCGGCCTTATAGCCGCCACCCTCTCCCAATGCTGGGAGAGGGGGCCAACTGCTGGATCTGGAGCGCGGGCAAGCACTTGCGTGAGGGATTTCGGCCCGGAGGGGCGAGACCCGGCGGGGCTGTTTCCGCCGGGGCTCGACTCCGTTACGCACGGTTGTTTCGTGCGTTACGGAGCCGAAGCCCGACCCCGGCGCCAGCCGGGGGCACGCCC
>JBEVLE010000095.1:0-16944 GCA_040509335.1 Longimicrobiaceae bacterium
GTGCCGCCCGGACGCAGCACGCGCAGGCACGCCGAAAAGGTCTCCTGCGTGCCCAACGCCTCGATCGCGACGTCGACGCCGCGGCCGTCGGTCAGGCGCATGATTTCCTCAACCGCGTCGACCTTGCTGCCGTCGATCACGTGATCGGCACCCATCTCCTTGGCAATCTCCAGGCGGCCGACCAGCCGGTCGACTCATGACCACCGCCGCGCCACTAAGCTTGGCCGCCAGCGGTCGCGCACAGGCCGAGGGGCCCTTGCGCGAACACGGCGACGGTGTCGCCAATGCCCACGCCCGCGCGTTCGGCGCCGCTGAAGCCGGTCGACATGATGTCGGGGCACATGAGCACCTGCTCGTCGGTCAGCCCGTCGGGCACCGGCGCCAGGTTCGCCATCGCATCGGGCACGCGCACGAACTCGGCCTGGCAGCCGTCGATCGTGTTGCCGAATTTCCAGCCCCCCATCGCCTTCCATCCGTGTTCCGTGCCCGCGCCGTCTTGCGAGCACACGCCGCAGAGGCAGGCGTTGCTCCAGCCGCTGGGCGTGATCGCCCCGGCGATCACCCGCTGGCCCTCGCGGTAGCCGGTGACGGCCGACCCGAGCTTCTCGATGACGCCCACGGGCTCGTGCCCGATCGTCAGGCCCCTTTCGACGGGGTACTCGCCCTTGAGGATGTGCACGTCGGTGCCGCAGATGGTGGTGGTGGTGACCCGGATCACCGCCTCGCCGGCGCCGGCCACCGGCACCGGCCTTTCCTGCAGCTCGATGCGTCCCGGGGCCACGAACACGGCCGCCTTCATGGTCCTCAGGACGGGCGGCGCCCACACGGGCGCGGTGATGATGCTCGTGCTGCTCATGATCGCCTCCTGCCAGCGGCCCTCGCGGGCCTGGTTCAGCACTCCGTGTCGACGTCGCCGCGGGTCGGGAAGGGCGGACGGCTCACGCCCTCCTCCACGGGCGGCGGGGACTTCTCCGTTCCGGGCCAGGCCTCGGCCCGCGGCGGCGGGGTCTCTCCGCGGGGCTGCCGCTCCCCGGCGTCCGGCTTCGCGCGGGTCCTGGTGTCGGTGGTCATCGCTCCCTCCTCGTGTGCTCCTCGTGACGGCGGCGCGCGCCGCGCCGCCTGCCGCATCGTACCTCCGGCGCGTCCCCGGGTCTGTAGGAGCCCGGCCGATTCGCCGTAGGGGTCGGCCCTCCGCAGCGGCACCCGGAACCGCCTCGCGTTCAGACGTGCACCACCTCGACTGCCTGGCGTCGCGCCGGGGGCGGCGGGGCCGCCCGCTCCATCTCCAGCACCTGCACGGTGGTCCGCAGCACCGCGTCCGGGTTCAGGGAGATGCTGTCGATCCCCTCCTCCACCAGGAAGCGGGCGAACTCCGGGTAGTCGCTGGGCGCCTGCCCGCAGATCCCGATGGGGCGCCCCGCCGCGCGCACCTCGCGGACCGCCACCGCCACCATCCGCCGCACCGCCTCGTTCCGCTCGTCGAAGAGGTGGGCGACCAGGGCGGAGTCGCGGTCCACCCCCAGCACCAGCTGGGTGAGGTCGTTGCTCCCGATCGAGAACCCGTCGAACACCTCCGCGAACTCGCGGGCGAGCAGCACGTTGGAGGGGATCTCGCACATCACGTAGACCTCCAGCCCGTCGTCGCCGCGCCTCAGCCCGTTGCGGGCGAGCTCCTCCACCACGCGCCGCCCCTCCTCCACCGTGCGGCAGAAGGGGACCATCAGCTTCAGGTTGCGCAGCCCCATCCCGTCGCGGACCTGGCGCATGGCCCGGCACTCCAGCGCGAACGCCTCGCGGTAGCGCTCGTCGTAGTAGCGCGAGGCGCCGCGGAAGCCCAGCATGGGGTTCTCCTCCCGCGGCTCGAAGTCCGCGCCGCCGACCAGCCCCGCGTACTCGTTGGTCTTGAAGTCGGACAGGCGCACGACGACCTCGCGCGGCCAGAACGCCGCAGCGATCGTCCCCACCCCCTCGGCCAGGCGGTCCACGAAGAACTGCCCGCGGTCCGCGCAGCCCGCGGAGAGCCGCTCCAACTCCGCGCGCTCCGCCGCATCGGCGATGCGCTCCGGGTGGAGCAGCGCCATGGGGTGCACGCGGATGTGCGAGCCGATGATGAACTCCAGCCGCGCCAGCCCCACCCCGTCGCAGGGCAGCGTGGAAAGGCGGAACGCCTCCCCCGGGTCGCCCACGTTGAGCAGGATGCGGGTGCGCGGGCGCGGCAGGGCGGCAAGGTCGGTGCGCTCCACGCGGAAGGGAACGAGGCCGCGGAAGACCTGCCCCTCGCTTCCCGCGGCGCAGGAGACGGTGACGTCCTCGACGGCGGGGATCGCGGAGGTCCCGCGCTCCGTCCCGACCACCGCCGGGATCCCCAGCTCCCGCGCGACGATGGCCGCGTGGCAGGTGCGCCCGCCCTGGTCGGTGACGATGGCGGCGGCGCGCTTCAGCACCGGCTCCCAGTCCGGGTCCGTCATCTCCGTGACCAGCACCTCGCCGTCCTGCAGCTCCTGCAGGTCCCCGGCGCTGCGGATGACCCGCGCCTTTCCCGCCCCGACCTTCTCGCCCACGGCGCGGCCCGCCGCCAGGACGGGCCCGCTCCCCTCCAGGACCCAGCGCTCCAGCGACGCCTCCGCGCGGCGGGCGTGCACCGTCTCCGGCCGCGCCTGCAGGAGGAAGAGCTCCCCGGTCTGCCCGTCGCGGGCCCACTCCATGTCCATGGGCGTGGGCGCGCCCCGGCGGACGGAGTAGTGGTCCTCCACCGCTACGGCCCAGCGCGCCAGCGTCAGCACCTCGTCGTCGGACAGTACGAAGCGGACGCGCTCCTCCGGCGGGACGGGGACGCTGCGGGTCTGGCGGGTGCCGCCCTCGTCGTAGACCAGCTTCAGCTCCTTGGAGCCCAGCCGGCGCTGGAGGATGGGGCGGAACCCCTGGCGCAGGGTGGGCTTGAAGACCAGGAGCTCGTCCGGGTTCACCGTCCCCTGCACTACGCTCTCCCCCAGCCCCCAGGCGGCGCTGATCAGCACCGCGTCGCGGAAGCCGCTCTCCGTGTCGATGGAGAACATCACCCCGGCGCCGCCCAGGTCGGAGCGCACCATCTTCTGCACTCCCACGGAGAGGGCCACCTGGAGGTGGTCGAAGCCGCGTTCGGCGCGGTAGACGATGGCGCGGTCGGTGAAGAGCGAGGCGAAGCAGCGGCGCACCGCGTCCAGCAGCATCCGCTCGCCGCGGACGTTGAGGTAGGTCTCCTGCTGCCCGGCGAAGCTGGCCTCGGGGAGGTCCTCGGCGGTGGCGCTGCTGCGCACCGCCACGTCGCAGTGGGGGCCGTACTCCGCCTCCAGGCGGTGGTAGGCGGCGCGCACCCCGTCCTCCAGCGTGCGAGGCAGCTCCGTCGCCAGGATTGCGGCCCGCACCCGCCGGCCGGCGCGCTGGAGCGCATCGAGGTCCGTGACGTCCAGCCCGCGCAGCGCGTTCTCCACCACGCCGTCCAGGCCGCCCTTGCGCAGGAAGGCGCGGAACGCCTCCGCCGTGGTGGCGAAGCCGTCCGGGACGCGAACGCCCAGCGGGATCAGCGCCCGGCGCATCTCCCCCAGCGAGGCGTTCTTGCCCCCGACGAGCGGCACGTCGTCCAGGCTCAGCTCGTCGAACCAGCGGATCCACTGCTCGCTCATGGGACGTCCTCCTTGTTGGCCGGTGGAGCCCGATCATCCAAGGTGGACCGGCCGCGCCGCTCCTGGCGTAGGGCTTCCCCCGATTCCGCGTAGGGGAGCGCCGGAGAATCGCGGTGGCAAGAGAGCTCTCCCGCCTTGCGCGGAACTCCTGCTCGGGTGACGAACCCGGCTCCCCACACTGCCTCACACCGCGACAGCGGGGATCGCCTCCGAGCGGAGGGCATCGTACACGGTCAGGCCGGCACCGGAGGCAGTCGCGGCGAGAGATGGCGGCGGAACCGGGTGCTCCTCGTACGGGAGGGCGGGCAGAGTGAAGCTGAACCGGCTCCCCCGCCCCGGCGCACTCTCCACCCCGATCCTGCCCCCGTGCGCCTCCACCAGCCCGCGAGCGATGGCGAGCCTCAGCCCAGCCCCTCCTTTCCTGGTGCTCCGGGCCTGCCAGAAGCGGTCGAACACGTGGGCGACCTCCTCCACCGATAGCCCGGGACCCGTGTCCGTCACGGTGAACAGCACCTCGCCGCCGGCGGCCTCCGCCCGCACCGTCACCGTTCCGCCGGCGGGGGTGAACTTGACTGCGTTGCCCACCAGGTTGGAAAGGACCTGGAGGACGCGCTGGTCGTCCGCCAGCACCATCGGCACACCAGCTGCGACCTCGCTGCGGAGACCAACGCCGCGCTTCTCAGCCGCGCCCCCGAGCATCTCCAGCGTCCGGTCGAGGAGCGGGGATACCCAGGTCGGCAGCGGCTCCACGCGGAGGCTACCCGCTTCCAGGCGGGTCACGTCCAGGAGGTCCTGGAGTGGGCGCTTTCCAAGTCGAGCCCCGGCAGCCGTTCAGGTTGCCGGGGCTTTTCGCGTCCTGCCGCCCGGTGGGATCGTTGTGGGATGGGTCGCTCACGTGCCCCCCGCTGTTTCCCCGGCTCGGACGCCCCCAGCTGCTGCCGCATCTCCCCCCGGGCTTTCGCCGCGCGCCCTCACCCGCTCTACCCAGCCCCTTGCGCGCTCCTTATTTGTTCTACATGTTAGAACAATGAACAACACCCCTCTCGGCCCGCTGGAGCTCACGGTCCTCCTCGCCGTCGCAAGACTGGGAGACGACGCCTACGGCCTCGCGATCCGCCGCGACCTGGCCGCGCGCATGGGGCGCGACTACTCCGTGGGCGCGATCTACACGACGCTGGGACGGCTGGAGGCGAAAGGGCTCGTCGCGTCGCGCATGACCGAGCCGCTGCCGGTACGCGGCGGGCGCGCGCGGCGCGAGTTCCGGCTCACGGGCAGCGGTGAGCGCGCGCTGCGTGAGGCGGAGCGCGTCACCGCGAGCGTCTGGGCCGGCGTCGGAACCACCATCACCCCGAGGCCCGCATGACCACACCCCCTGCGCCCCCCCGTACCGCCGAACGGCTGCTCGAGGCGCTCGGCGCCGGGCCGGAGTTCCGCGACGCGCTGCTCGGCGACCTCGCCGAGGACTTCGCCACCCGCGCCGCGGACGACGGCGAGCGAGCGGCGCGGCGCTGGTACTGGCGGGAGGCGCTCCGCGTGGCGCCATACCTCCTGCATGACTGGGCCTGCCGCCTCCGCGCGCGCGACGCCGCGCGCCTCGCCGGGCTCGTGGGCGCCACGTGCTGCCTCACCTTCATCGGCCTGTGGGGGGTGCTGAGCGGGGTCGAGACCGTGGTGGAGCGGATGACCGGCCCCACCACGTTCCCGTGGCACGACCCGCAGCCAGGTACCCTCTCGCTGGGCGTCATGCTGCTGGGCTACGCCGCCGTCGGGACGGTGGGGGGCTGGATGGCCTCTCGGCGCGAGGAGCGCGCGCCCGCAGCCGCCGCGCTCGCCCTCGGCATCGCCTGGGCGATTCTCGCGCTCGCCGTCCCGGTCCCGGGCCGGGCGGCACTCCCCACGTGGTACCTGCTCGGGCTGGTCGTCGCGGTGCTCGCCGGCACCATGCTCGGCGGTCTGCGCCGCATCGCCACGTGGCGGCTCCCCCAGGCCCGCACGTGACGACTCGTCCACCGGAGTGAAACTCTGCCCTTTTCATCGAACAAGGCCCGGTCCGCGCAAGCGGTCCGGGCCTTTTCGCATTCCCCGCCCCCGCGTGGAGGCTACGCCGGATCGCCCGTGCCCAGCGCGTCGACGGCGGCCCGGTGGCAGGCGTCCAGCTCTTCGCTGCCGGTCACGCACATCCCCAGGTCGCGTACCAGCCCGTCCCGGAGCCCGTACACCCAGCCGTGCACGGCCAGGTCCTGCCCGCGCGCCCACGCGTCGCGCACGATGGTGGTCTGGCTGACGTTGACCACCTGCTCGATCACGTTCAGCTCGCACAGCCGGTTCACCCGCGCGCCCTCGTCGGGGATGGCGGCCAGCTGCTCGCGGTGCTTCAGCTGCACGTCCTGCACGTGGCGGAGCCAGTTGTCGATGAGCCCCAGCTTGTCGTCGCGCAGCGCCGCCGCCACGCCGCCGCAGCCGTAGTGTCCCACCACGAGGACGTGGCGCACCCGGAGCACGTCCACCGCGAACTGGAGCACCGACAGGCAGTTGAGGTCGGTGTGCGCCACCACGTTGGCCACGTTGCGGTGCACGAACAATTCGCCGGGGAGCAGCCCCACGATCTGGTTGGCGGGAACGCGGCTGTCCGAGCAGCCGATCCACAGGTACTCGGGGGCCTGCTGCTGCGACAGCCGGGCGAAAAAGCCGGGCTCGCGCTCGGAGATCTCCGCGGCCCAGGCTCGGTTGTTGGCGATCAGGTGCGTCAGCGCTCGCATCGTTCTCCGTGTCGCGGTTCGCCGCCGCGCTCCCCGCGGCGCGCCCCGGGAGCGGGCGCGGCGGTGCGCGAGGGCCGGAATATATCCCGCGCGGCGCGGGCGGAAACCCCAGGTCCGCGCTCAGGGCTCCACGTCGCCGGGAACCGGCTTTTCCAGCAGCACGAAGTCCTGCCCGTACCAGTGGTCGGCCACGGTGCAGATCTCCCGGAAGCCGGCCCGCGCCAGCGCGCGGCGGGAGGGGAGGTTCTCGGTGCGCGAGTCGCACCAGATCTTGTGGATGCCGCGGACGCGGGTGGCCTCCTCCAGGCGCGCCAGGAGCCGGTCCGCCACCCCCGCCCCGCGCCACGCCGGGTGCACCCCGAACCACGACAGCCAGATCAGGCCGTCGTCGTAGCGGCTGACGCAGAAGCCCGCGACGTCGCCGCCGGCCTTCGCCACCAGCACCGCGTCCGGATCGGCGCCCGCGGCTTCCCGCAGCGACTCCTCCCCGTACTTGCCGGTCTCGGAGCGCTTCGCCTCGTCGCTGTAGAAGGGGACGGCGGCGATCACCTCGCGCATCAGCGCGGCGACGCGACCGGCGTCCCGCGGGTCCAGCCGCTCGACGTGGACGGTCATCAGGAAGACGGTAGAACGGGCCGCGGTCGGGCCCGGCGGAGGGCCAGCATCAGGCGGGAAGCACCTGGACGTGAGGATACGCGCGGATCTTCTCGTCGGCCGTGACGACCGGACACCCGAGCAGGCGGGCGGTCGCGACGATGATCTGGTCGGCCGGATCCCTGTGGAAATCGCCCGGCAGCTGGGTGGACGCCACCGCGACTTCCGGAGACGTGCGTGTCGAGGACGATCAACGGGAAGCTTCCCAGTCGGAGTCGCCGACAGGCCCGGTCGGATCCTCGTAGACGAGCGGTGCCCCACGAAGCGGATAGCCGCCCTCGCGGCTTGCGGTGCGCGCTTCGGCCAGGACGATCACCTCCACTTCCTCACCCGGCTCGAAAGGCAGGTTCTCCAGCTTCAGCGTGCCATCCTGGGAAATGTGCCCGTGGGCACGGAATGCCTGCTGCACGTAGCCTCCTTTGCTCGTGTCGACCTGTCGGAAGCTCGCAATGGTCTCGCCCGCGGGCAAGGCTCGCAGGGCGGCTCATTCCTCCGGGAGGGCGCGAGGGTAGACCTTGACGACGTCCCAGCGGCGGATCTCCACCTTGCCGGGCGGGAAGCCGCGCGGCTTGCGGACGTCGGAGGCGCGGCAGACGTGCACCTCCACCTTGCCGCGCGCCTCCTTCGCCTTGGAGTAAAAGGCCGCGAGCTGCGCGGCGTACTCCACCACGGCGCGCGGCAGCGGGTCCAGCCTTTCCGGGTTGCGGACGACCACGTGGCTCCCGGCGTAGCCGGAGGCGTGCATCCACAGGTCGGCGGGCTCGGCGACGCGGAAGGTGAGCTCGTCGTTCTCGCGCGCGCCCTTGCCCACCAGGATCTCGAACCCGTCCGCCCGGTACGTCCGCCAGCCGGTTCCCTTGCTCGCCACTTCGCTCCCTGCCTCGCTCCGGGTGCCTGGATCGTCGGGCCGGAATCGTAGCATCCCCGCGCCTCCCGGGCGAGGCCCGCGGCGCGCGCTGGCGCCGCGCCAGAGCGGCGGCGTACAATCCCGCGGATCCCGCTCCCCTCGCCCGCCCACGAGCCGACCCGCGCCGCCGATGCTCCGCTCCGCCCCGCTCCTCCGTGCCCTCGTCCTGGCCGTGCTCGCGCTCTGCCGCGGCGCGTCCCCCGCCGCCCCGCAGGACGCGCCGGAGGGCGGCATCCCCGTGCTGGCCTGGCACCGCTTCGCGGAGCGGCCCGCGCCGGAGCCGGGGTCGCTGACGGAGTCGTACGCGGGCTTCGAGGCGATGCTGGCGTTCCTGCAGGGGGAGGGATTCCGCAGCGTCTTCCCCGAGCAGGCGCGCCCGGGGGCGGGCCGGCAGGTGATCCTGACCTTCGACGACGGGCCCGAGGAGTCGCTGCGCGCGGCGGCGATGCTGGAGCGCCACGGCTTCCGCGGCATCTTCTTCGTCATCCCCGGCCGCACGCGCGAGGACGGCGCGGGCTACCTGACGCCCGCCGAGGCGGAGCGGCTGGCGCGCGCCGGGCACCGCGTGGCCGCGCACGGCTACGACCACCGCAGCATGGCCGGCTCCCGGGAGGAGGTGGCCGCATCGGTCGGCCGCTCGCGCCGCGAGCTGGGGCAGAAGACGGCAGGGCTGGCGAGCCCGCTGGACTTCGCCTTCCCCTTCGGCCACTACACGCCGGAGGTGGCGCGGACGCTGGGGGCGAGCTTCCGCTTCCTGCACACGGTGAACCCCGGCTACTGGGACGGACGCTCGGCCCTGCTGCCGCGGATGCTGGTCATGTCCGGCGTGGACCCGGAACTGTACCGCGCCTACGTGCTGGGCGGCGCGGACTACCGGCCGCGGCTGGAGCCGCTGACGCCGGACGGCGCCGTCGCGGGCCGGGTGGCGTTCCGCCTCCGCGGCGATTCCCTGCCGGCGGGCGTGGAACTGTTCGCCGTGTCGGCGGACGCGGAGGGGCGCAGCTACGTGGGCCACCCGCTGGGGACGGACCTGGAGGTGAGGGGCGACACGGCGTGGGTGGAGCTGGCGGCGCACATGCGGCGCTTCTACGCGCCGGAGCGGAGCGCCATCGCCTACGCGCTGGTCACGCGCGAGGGGGGCGGGGTGCGCTACCTGTCGCCGGGGGTCCAGCACTGGGTCCGCGACCCGGCGGAGGAGTCGCGGCCGGGCTCGTTCTCCCGGCTCGTCCGGACGGCGGGCATCGTCCTGGCCGCCGGCGTCCTGCTCCTGGCGGTGCGCGCCGTTGCGCGTGGGAGGAAGCCCGGCGCCCGGCCGGCGGACGGGCGCTGAGCAGCCGGAGAATCACACCGACATCCCCAGCCAGCCCAGCAGCGCCAGCACCGGCGGCGTCAGCACCGCCGTGACCACGCCCATCAGCCCGATGGCGATGCCGGCGCCCGCCGCCTCCACCTCGCCCTCCTCCACCGCCCGCGCCGTCCCTACCCCGTGCGCCGCCGCCCCCAGCGCGATCCCCAGCGCCGTGCGGCTGCGGACCCCCGCCACGCGCAGCAGCGCCGGCCCCACCGCCGCGCCGAGCACCCCCGACAGGATCACCACCACCGCCGAGAGCGAGGGGATGCCCCCCGCGCGCCGGGCGATCTCGATGGCGATGGGAGTGGTCACCGAGCGCGGCGCCAGCGAGCGCACCACCTCCGGCGAAGCGCCCAGGAGCGCGGCCACCCCGCACGCCGACACGATCCCCACGGCGCCCCCGGCGAGCAGAGACACGAGCAGCGCGCGGGCGCTGCGCCGCACCTGCTCCATCTGCCGGAAGAGCGGCACCCCCAGCGCCACCACCGCCGGCCCCAGCCAGAAGCTGAGCCATCGCCCACCGCGGTCGTACGCCTGGTAGCTCACGCCCAGCGCTTCCAGCGCCGCGATCATCGCCACGATCCCCACCAGAACCGGGTGCAGCAGCGCCCAGCCGAGCCGCCGGTGCAGCCGCCGCGCGAGGGCGAACACCAGGACGGTGGCCCCCACGGCGAGCGCGGCCGCGAGGACGCCGCTACCCACGCGCCTCCAGCCGCTGCTGGAGAAGGCCGACCACCAGGAGCACGGCCACGGTGCTCGCCGCGCCCGCCAGGACGATGGGGAGCCACTCGCGGCGCAGCAGGTCGTACTGGAGCATCAGCCCCACGCCGGGCGGCACGAACAGCAGTCCCACGTGGCGGAGGAGCAGCCCGGCCGCGGGCTCCACCCACGCGGCCGGCATCCAGCGGAAGTGCAGCGCGGCCGCCAGCAGCAGCATGCCCACGACGCTCCCCGGCAGCGGCAGCCGCCCGAGAGTGGCGACCGCGTCGCCGGCGAGCAAAAAGGCGAGAAGGACCGCGGCGCCGGCGGCGTAGCGCCACCACGGCGGGCGGGGCGGCCGGCCGGTGCCGCTCACTCCTCCCCCAGCATCTCCAGGATGGTTTCCAGCGAGTCCGCCTCGGCGGGCGGCTTGTCGGTGCGCCAGCGCAGGATGCGCGGAAAGCGCACCGCCACCCCGGACTTGTGGCGCGGCGAGCGCTGGATCCCCTCGAACGCCAGCTCGAACACCAGCTCCGGCTTCACCGTCCGCACCGGCCCGAAGCGCTCCAGCGTGTTGCGGCGCACCCACGAGTCCACCTTGCGGATCTCCGCGTCGGTGAGCCCGGAGTACGCCTTTGCAAAGGGCACCAGCTCCCCGTCGCGCCACACCGCGAAGGTGTAGTCCGTGTACAGCGAGGCCCGCCGGCCGTGGCCGCGCTGCGCGTACACCATCACCGCGTCCACGGTGAAGGGCTCGGTCTTCCACTTCCACCACGGCCCCCGCTTCCGCCCCACCCCGTACGGCGCGTCCGCCCGCTTCAGCATCAGCCCCTCCGCCCCGCGCTCCCGCGCCCCGCGGTACGCCGCCGCCACCCCGTCCCAGTCCTCCGCCGCCACCAGCGGCGACAGCGGCATCCGCGCCGCCGCCGGGGAGCGCGCCAGCAATTCCTCCAGCCGCGCGCGCCGCCAGCGGAGCGGCCGGGCGCGCACGTCCTCGCCGCCGATCTCCAGCAGGTCGTAGGCGAGCAGGACCACGGGCACCTCGGACAGGATCCTGGGGCCCAGCGTCTTGCGGCCGATGCGGCGCTGGAGCTGCGCGAAGGGGAGCGGGCGCCCGTCGCGCCAGGGGAGCACTTCGCCGTCCACCACCGTGCCGTCCGGGAGGAGCGCCGCGGCCTCGGCGATCTCCGGAAAGCGCTCAGTGATCAGCTCCTCGCCGCGCGACCACAGGAACGTCAGCCCGGCGCGGCGGACGAGCTGCGCGCGGATCCCGTCCCACTTCCACTCCGCCTGCCACTCCCCCGGCTCGCCCAGCGCCTCGGGCCCGCCGTCCAGCGCGTGCGCCAGGAAGAAGGGGTAGGGGCGCGACACGTCCGCGTCGCGCGTGTCGGCGGCCAGCAGGTGGAGGAACGACTCCGGGGTGGGCTCCCACGCGCCCATCAGCCGGTGCGCCACCACGGGCTCGTCCACCTCGCTCACCCGGGAAAGCGCGCGCACCACCAGGCTCTGCGACACGCCCACCCGGAAGCTGCCGGTGATCAGCTTGTTCCACACGTAGCGCTGCGCCCCGTCCAGCTCCGCCCAGGCGCGCAGCACCTCGCGCCGCTGCGTGGCGTCGTCCTCGCCGCGCAGCGGGAGGAGGCGCTCCTCCACCCAGTGGCGCAGCGGGAGGTCGCTGGACGCGTCCGAAGGGGGGAGGAGCAGCGAGATGGCCTCCCCCAGGTCGCCCACGGCGCCGTAGCTCTCCTCGAAGAGCCAGTCCGGGACGCCGGACGCCTCCATCGCCCATTCCGCCAGCTTGCGCGCGCCGATGAGCCGCTTGGGGCGCCCGCCGCCCAGGAAGTGCACGGCCCAGGCGGCGTCCGCCGGGTCGGCGCGGCGGAAGTAGCCCACCATCGCCTCCACCTTGGCGCCGGTCTTGTTGGTCTCGTCCAGCTCCGTGTACAGCTCCGCGAAGGCCCTCACGCGCCCTCCTCCCCCGCCCCGCCGCCGCCGGGCTCCGTGGCGCCGGCCTCCGCCTCCTCGCGCGCCTCGTCGGCGGCGACGATCTCGGCGTCGTCCGCCTCGCCCTCCCAGCGCGAGGCCACGGCGTACGCCTCCAGCCCGTGCTCGCGCAGCCAGCGCACCACCGGCTCGCGGTAGCCGTGCGTCACCCACACCCGCTCCGCGCCGGTGGCCGCGACGGAGGCCAGCAGCGAGGGCCAGTCCACGTGGTCGCTGAGCACGAAGCCGCGGTCCACGGCCCGCCGCCGCCGCGCCCCGCGGATCCGCATCCACCCCGAGGCGAAGCCGGTGGACGCCGCCCCGAACCTGCGCATCCAAGGCGTCCCCGCCGCCGAGGGCGGGGCCACCACCATCGCCCGGCTCCAGTCGGTTCCCTTCGGCGCCGACGCCACGTGCGAGGTGGGCGGGAGCCGCACCCCGCCGTCGCGGTAGTCGGCGGTGAGCTTTTCCACCGCACCGTGCGTGTACACGGGGCCGATGTCCGGGTCCAGCCCGGCGAGGAGGCGCTGCGCCTTGCCCAGCGCGTAGCCGAAAAGGACGCTGGCGCGGCCCGCCTCCTGGTTGGCGCGCCACCAGCGGTTCACCTGCTCGAACACCTCGGCCTGCGGGGCCCAGCGGTAGATGGGGAGGCCGAAGGTCGATTCGGTGATGAAGGTGTGGCAGCGCACCGGCTCGAACGGGGTGCAGGTGGCGTCCGGCTCCGTCTTGTAGTCGCCGGAGACCACCCACACCTCGCCGCGGTGCTCCAGCCGCACCTGCGCGGAGCCCAGGATGTGCCCCGCGGGGTGCAGCGACACGCGCACGCCGCGCACGTCCAGCGTTTCCCCCCAGTCCAGCGAGCGGATGGCGGCGCGCTCGCCCATGCGGGTGCGCAGCACGCGCTCGCCCTCGCGCGAGCCCAGGTAGCGGCGCGAGCCCCAGCGGGCGTGGTCGCCGTGGGCGTGGGTGATCACCGCCCGGTCCACGGGCTGCCATGGGTCGATGTAGAAGTCGCCGGCCTCGCAGAAGAGGCCCCGGTCGGTCAGCCGCAGCAGCATGTGGTCCGGTCCGGAGAGTCGGGGCGCAGCGCTCGCCTTCCCTTCCGCAGGTGCCGCGCCGCGGGGTCGTGTGACGCAGGTCTGTAACGGCTGAACTGCGGGGTTGGGCGTGCCCCGCGCGGGGGTCGGGCTTCGGCTCCGTAACGCACGATAAAACTGTGCGTAACGGAGTCGAGCCCCGGCAAACTGCGCCGGGTCTCGCCCCTTCGGGCCGTAATCCCTCACGCGGGGTGGGCGCCGGCGTCGCCGTGCTCCCCTCCCCCTTGCGGGGAGGGGCCGGGGGAGGGGGTCGCCGTCAGCTCATGGCGTCGCGGTGCGGCATCGCGCGGGCGACGGCGTCGTAGTCGATGACGCCCTGGCGCTCCAGCGCGTCCACGCGGCTGCGCTCGGCCTGCATCCGCCGCTCCAGCGCGCGCAGGGTCTCTTCCCGGCTCCGGCCGGGCTGGAGCGGATCCGGGCGGCTCTCCGAGCGGAGCACGTCCACCGTTTCCTCCATCTCGTCGGCCAGCAGCAGCATCTCGCCGATCCGCCGGTTGCGCTCCACCGCCCCCGCGTCGTCCGCGGCGGAGCCCCGGCGAAACCCGTCTCCGATCCCGATCTCCCTGTCGATGTCTCGCATGGATCGCATCTCCTCCCTCAGCTCAGGCGAGCAACGCTCCCACGAAGCGGCGGGCGTATTCCTCACCGCATTCGCAGCAGAGCTCCGACCAGCAGGTGCAGGCCGGGCGTCCGCACTTCCCCTCCAGGTCGATCCCCTTGCACCGGCAGGACCTCACGCCGGTCCCGCAGCGGGCACACTTTTCTTCCGATGTCTGGATCCGCGCGTTGCGCATGGTGCACCTCGGGTGACTGAACGGGATTTAAAACCCGCCGCAATCCGCGTGCCCGGGAATTCACAAATGGGCTGCTGACAAAGGTTTGCAGAATCTGGGTTTCGGGGAGAAATCCAGCGCGGGCGCGGGGTTTCCCGCGAATGTCGGGAGATGTGACGAAACGGGCGGAGAACGAAAAGGAGGCGACGGGAAGCCGGTCAGCCGGCGGCGCGCGGACGGGCGCACGCCCGCTCGATCTCCTCCAGGAGCCGGTGCGAGGGGATGGGCTTGGACAGGTAGCCGTCGAAGCCCGCCTCCTCCACCTGCACCTGCGACAGGCGCAGCGCGGTGAGCGCCAGCACCGGGATGTGCGCGGTCTCGGCGCCCGCCTTCAGCAGCCGGACCGCGCCCCACCCGTCCAGCACCGGCATCATGATGTCCAGCAGGATCACGTCCGGACGGTGGCGGCGGGCGAGGCTCACCCCCTCCTCGCCGTTGGGGGCGACCAGCGTCGCGTGCCCCGCGATCTCCAGCAGGCAGGCGAGCGCGTCGCAGATGCTTTCCGAGTCGTCCACGACGAGGATCGTCTTCCGGTGCATCGGTGTCTTCCGGGCGGGCGTGGCGGGACGCGGGCGAGGTACCCCAAGAATGGCGGCGCGGAGTCCGCAGGACAACGGTTTCGCGCCCACTGCTCCCGGGCGGAGCCCCGGCACCGTACCTGCACGCGCACGGCGGCGGAAGGTCCCGTTCCCCGTTCCCCCGCCGTCCCATGCACATCGACGTGTTCTCGGACGTGGTCTGCCCCTGGTGCTACATCGGCGAGCGGCGGCTCGCGGCGGCGCTCGCGCAGCGCCCCGGGCTGCGGGCAACGCGAAGCTGGCGGCCGTTCCAGCTCCAGCCGGAGATGCCGGCGGAGGGGATCCCCTGGGCCGAGCTGGTGCGCACCAGGTTCGGCGGGCCGGAGCGGGCGGACGCCATGTTCCGGCAGGTGTCCGCCGCCGGCGCGCCGGACGGCATCCGCTTCGAGTGGGATCGCGTGGCCACCGCGCCCAACACGACCGACGCGCACCGGCTGGTGCTGTGGGCGGCGGAGCGCGGGCGCGAGTGGGAGATGGCCGAGGCGCTCTTCGCCGCCCACTTCACGGAGGGCCGCAACCTCGGCTCCGCGGACGACCTCGCGGCCGCCGCCGAGGAGGCGGGGCTGGACCCGGAGGAGGCGCGCGCCTTCCTGGCCGGCGAGGGGGGCCGGGACGAGGTGCGGCGCAGCCAGGAGGAGGCGCGGTCGCTGGGGATCTCCGGCGTCCCCTTCTTCGTCGTCGACGGCAGGTGGGCCGTCTCCGGCGCGCAGCCGGTGGAGGACTTCCTGCGCGCCCTGGACGAGGTGGCCGCCGCGGAAGGCGCGCCGTAGCCGGCCGGCGGCCCTACGCCTCCTCGCGCAGGTCGGGGATGACCCACGCGGCCAGCAGCGTCGCCGCGGCGAACAGCACCACGCCCCAGAACACCACGTGCAGGCCGTCCGAGAGGCCCTCGCGGAGGACGGCGGCCGCCGGGCCCGCCAGCGCCGGCCCGCGCGACGCGCCCTCCCCCAGCAGGCCGTTCACGGCGTCCAGCGACACCTGGTCCTCCAGCCCTCGCGCCGCCAGGTAGGCGCGGATGCGGTGGTTGAGCACCCCGCCGAAGACCGCCGCCCCCAGCGCGTTCCCCAGGATGCGCATCAGCATGAACGACGCGGTCGCCACGCCGCGCTGCGTCCAGGCCACGCTGGTCTGGATCGCCACGATGAAGGTGGTGCTCAGCAGCCCCATCCCCACCCCCATCACGAACGACCCCACCCCCACCTGCGCGGGGCCCATGTCGGCGAGCAGCGCCACCAGCAGCGCGCCCGCCATCACCCCCACGCCTCCCATGCGGGAAAGGCGGCGCACCCCCTGCCGCACGAACAGCCGGCCGGCGATCGCCGAGGCCAGCGGCCACCCCACCGTCATCGCCGAGAGCGCGAACCCGGCCACCAGCGCGCTCCCCCCCTGCACCCCCTGCACGTACGTGGGGAGAAAGCTGATCAGCCCGATCATCGCGATCCCCGACGTCAGCGTGGCCACGTTGGCCAGCGCGATCAGGCGGTCGCTCCAGATCTCCAGGTGCATGATGGGGTCGGGCGCACGCCGCTCCTGCCGCAGAAAGAGCACGAACACCACGGCGAAGAGCGCCAGCAGCCCCGCCATGGCGCCGGGGCCCCACTCGCTCCCCTGCGTCAGCGCCAGCATCAGCGCGGAAAGCCCCACGAAAAGCAGCCCCGCGCCGGCGTAGTCGATGCTTCGCTCCTCGTGGGCCACGTTCTCGTGCAGGAACAGGCTGGTCAGCACGATGGTGACCACCCCCAGCGGCAGGTTCAGCCAGAAGATCCAGGGCCAGCCCAGGTGGTGCACGATCAGCCCGCCCGCCAGCGGCCCCACGATCGCCGAGATCCCCCAGATGCTGCTCAGGTAGCCCTGCACCCGCCCGCGCTCCTCCAGCGTGTACAGGTCGCCCACCAGCGTGGCGGTGATGGGCTGCACCGCGCCGGCCCCGATCCCCTGGAGGAAGCGGAAGGCCACCAGCATGGGCATGGAGGTGGCGAAGCCGCACAGCGTGGACCCCAGCAGGAAGATCACGATGCCGGCGATGAACACCGGCTTGCGGCCCAGCAGGTCGCTGAGCTTGCCGAACACGGGGATGGTCACGGCCTGCATGAGCAGGTACGACGAGAACACCCAGCTGTACAGCGAAAAGCCGCCCAGCGAGCCGGCGATCTGCGGCATGGCCGTCGCGACGATGGTGGCCTCGATGGCCGCCATGAGCATCGCCAGGACCAGCGCGGTGAGGACCAGAGGGCGGTGGGTGGTGGTGCGCCTGCGGGGGCGCGCTGCGATCTCTGCGGGGGTGCTGGACACGGCTCTTCGGTCTCGGGAAAACGGGTGCGGCCCTGCGTGCGGCGCGGGTCGCCCGCAAGATCGCGACCCGCCGCCGGCGCGCCCCCGGCGGGGAAGCGCGAGCCCGCGCGGCAGGGTGCGCCGCGCGGG
>JBEVLE010000096.1:0-3454 GCA_040509335.1 Longimicrobiaceae bacterium
TGGCCGTCGCCCTGGTGCTCCGCGCCCGGCGGCCCGGGCGCGCCCTGCTGGCCGGCGGCGCGGCGGGCGCGACGCTGCTCGCTGCGCTGCTGGCGCTCACCTCGGCCGGCTCGGCGTACGTGAGCCAGCTCCGCGGCCTGGCGGAGGTGTACGGGAGCTCGGTCCTGCTGCCGGGGCCCGAGCGCGCGCGGGGCGTCGGGTACGCCCTGGCGATGCTGTGGGCCAACGGGGTGTGGGATCCGGGGGCCAAGGCGGTGGCGCTGGGCACGCTGCTCCTGGCGGCGCTGGGGCTCGCCCCGCGCCTGCGCAGGCCCACGGCGCACGACGTGTTCTTCGTCGCCTACCTGTGCGCGGTGCTGCTGTGGCCGGCGGCGGACGCGCGCTACTTCCTCCCGGTGCTCCCCCTGCTCGTGCTGTACGGGGTGCTGGGCGCGCGCCGGGCGTGGAGCGCGGGCGGGCTCCCGGCCCGCGCCGCCGTGGCGGTGGCCGCGCTCGCGGTGGCCGCGACGCTCGCCGGGAGCTGTGTCTCGCTGGCCGCGTCGCCCCCGGGCGACGGCCGGGTGGGCGCGGAAGCGATGGCGCTGTACCGCCACCTCCGGGCACACACGCCCGCCGGCGCCCGCTTCATGGCCGCCCGCCCGCGCGCCCTCGCCCTGTACGCGCGGCGCGCGGCCACGCCGCCCCCGCGGCGCGACACCCCCGACAGCACCTCGCTGGCCTTCCTGGAGCGGGCGGGGATCGGCTACGTCGTCGTCCGCGCCGGCGCCGACGAAGCGCGCCCGCTGGTGGAGCGCAATCCGCAGCGCTTCCGGCGCGTGTACGGCAACCGCGAGTACCAGCTCTTCCGCACCGTTCCCCCTCCCCCCCGCCCCGTCCGCGCGGCCGGCAGGTAGCCGCACCCCGGGCGCCGCTCCGGGGCATCGCCGGTACAGCCTCCGCCACAAACTGTTGCGTCGGCGCAACACCAGTCCCTCCGCCCCGGCAGCGTCCGGCGCGTAAACATCCTGCGATTCCGAAGCACCTGTCATGGCGTGTCTTGGAACGGGTCACCCCGCCGGACGCGGCACGGAAATTCCCCTGTCCGGCGCGGTCGGTGAAACCAGTTTGTTCCGGGACGGGTGGGCCGGTGACTTCACGGTCCGCCCGCCTCGTCCTGCCCGCAAGGTCCTGTAAAGATGGTGAGATGAGAGCGGACGGGCCGAAGCACTCCCCCCCGGGCCACCCGGCGGACACCCCCACCTTTTCCGTGGTCGTGACCTCGCGCGGGACAGCGGACACACTTCGCGGGATGCTCGCCTCGCTGCGTCCGCTGTGCGCCGCGCACGGGGTGCAGGCCGTGGTGGTGCGCGCCGGCCCGGTGGACGACGCCCCCGCGCTGGAGGACGAGCACCCCGGCGTGCGCGTCCTGCGGGCCCCGGGAGGCGCGGCCGCCGGGGCGCTCCGCGCGGCCGGGATGGCCGCCGCCGACGGCGACGTGGTGCTGCTGGGGGCGGACGACGACCCGGCGCTCCCCGGGCGCCTCCTCCACCTCCTGCGCTCCCACGGGGCAATGGACCCCGGGGCCGGCGCCCCCCTCCCGGAGCGCGCGCCGCCGGCCGGCGGACGCCCGGACACGCAGGCGGACGGGGAAGATTCCGCGAGCCGGCAGGACCTGCCTTCACGAAACGCACTGGAAACGAGCGAATGTCATCCTCGACCGCCGCAGCAGCACGCAGCATGGACCGGCTCGCCCCGGGCGACCGGGTCGTCATCGTCGGTGCCGGTCCCGGCGGGCTGACGGCGGCCTACCTCCTGGCCCGCGACGGGATCCCGGTGACGGTGCTGGAGGCGGACGAGGTGGTGGGGGGGCTGTCGCGCACGGTGCAGTACGAGGGGTACCGCTTCGACATCGGCGGGCACCGCTTCTTCACCAAGTACGAGCCGGTGGAGGCGCTCTGGCAGGAGGTCCTGGGCCCGGAGTTCATCTCGGTCCCGCGGCTGTCGCGCATCTTCTACGACGGCAAGTACTTCGACTATCCGCTCAAGGCCCGCAACGCCCTGGAGGGACTGGGCGTGTGGAACAGCGTGCGGGTGGTCGCCAGCTACCTGCGCAGCCGCATCTCCCCCGAGCCGGTGGAGGACAACCTGGAGCAGTGGGTGTCCAACCGCTTCGGCCGCCGGCTGTACGAGATCTTCTTCCGGACGTACACGGAAAAGGTGTGGGGAATCCCCTGCACCGAGATCTCGGCGGAGTGGGCCGCGCAGCGCATCCAGAACCTGTCGCTGTGGAGCGCCATCCTCTCGGCCACCTCGCTGACCCGGCGCTCCGCGGACATCCGCACGCTGATCCACGAGTTCCAGTACCCCCGCCTGGGCCCCGGGCAGATGTGGGAGGCGTTCCGCGACCGGGTGGTGGAGATGGGGGGCGAGGTGCTGATGCGGCACAGGGTGCGCGAATGCCACGTGGAGGACGGGCGCGTGGTGGCCGTGGAGGTGCAGACGCCGGAGGGGACCCGGCGGATCGAGGGGGAGCACTTCGTTTCCACCATGCCCGTCCGCTCGCTGGCGCGCGCGCTGCGCCCCGCCCCGCCGGCGCCGGTGGCCGCGGCCGCGGAAGGGCTCGCGTACCGCGACTTCCTGGTGGTGGCGCTGATCCTGGACCAGGCGGACCCCTTCCCGGACAACTGGATCTACGTGCACTCGCCGGGGGTGCGGGTGGGGCGCATCCAGAACTTCCGCAACTGGAGCCCGGCGATGGTCCCGGACGAGGGCCGCACCTGCCTGGGGCTGGAGTACTTCTGCTTCGAGGGCGACGGCCTGTGGACCGCCCCCGACGGGGAGCTGGTGGCGCTGGCGACCCGCGAGCTGGCGGAGCTGGGGCTGGCGGACCCGGAGCGGGTCCGCGACGGCACGGTGGTGCGCGTCCCCAAGGCGTACCCCGTGTACGACGCGGCCTACCGGGCGCACCTGGACGCCGTGCGCGCCCACCTGGACCCCATCCCCAACCTGCACCTGATCGGGCGCAACGGGATGCACAAGTACAACAACCAGGACCACTCCATGCTCACGGCCATGATGACCGTGTGGAACATGCAGGGGGCGGAGCACGACGTGTGGGCCGTGAACACGGACTTCGACTACCACGAGGAGATCCGCCCCCCGGCGACTCCCGCGCGCCCGCGCCGCGCCCCCGCGCCGGCGCTGGCGGAGAGCGCCTGACCGTGGCCGCGCCCGCTTCCGCCGGCCCCGGCCGCCCGCCGCGGCTGTCGGTGGTGGTGGCGGTGCACGACGGCGAGGCCGTGCTCCCCCGCTCGCTCGCGGCGCTGGCCGCCAGCGGCCTCCCCCGCGCGGAGTGGGAGCTGGTGGTGGTGGACGACGCCAGCGCCGACCAGGGCGTCCTGCGGGCCGCGGAGCACGCGGACGTGGTGGTGCGCCTCCCGGGCAGGCCGCGCGGCCCGGCGTACGCGCGCCCCCG
>JBEVLE010000097.1:0-27655 GCA_040509335.1 Longimicrobiaceae bacterium
ACGCGCCGTCGGCGTCCCGGCGGAAGCGCAGCCGCAGCGCGTCGTGGTGCGCCTCCAGGGCGGCCGCGGCCCGCGCCAGCAGCGCGGGGTCCAGCGCCTCGCGCGGAGCGAGCAGCAGCGCCTGGTTGTAGTGGTGGCGCGCGGGGCGGTCCTGCTCGAAGAAGCGCCGCTGGATGGGCGTCAGCGGGGCCTCGCCCGCGACCGGCCCCTGCGCGGCCGCGGAGTCCGGGGTCTCCGGCTCCACCACCTCCGCCAGGCGCGCGACGGTGGGGCGCTCGAACAGCTGCCGGGGCGTGATCCTGAGGCCGCGCTGGCGCGCCCGCGAGACCACCTGGATGCTGAGGATGCTGTCGCCGCCCAGCTCGAAGAAGCCGTCTTCCACGCCGACGCGCTCCACGCCCAGCACCTCCGCCCACACCGCGGCCAGCACCTCCTCCACCGCGGTGCGCGGCGCCACGAACCCGTCGCCCGCGTCGGCGAGCTCCGGCGCCGGCAGGGCGCGTCGGTCGGTCTTGCCGTTCGCGGTCAGCGGCAGCCGCTCCAGCACCACGAACGCGGCGGGCACCATGTGCTCCGGCAGCCGCCCGGACAGCGCCTCGCGCAGCTCCGCGCCGGCGAGCCCGGCGCCCGGCTCCGGAACCACGTAGGCCACCAGCCGCTTCTGCCCGGGCGCATCCTCCCGCACCGCCACCACCGCCTCGCGCACTCCCGGCAGCCCCGCCAGCTCCGCCTCGATCTCCCCCGGCTCGATGCGGAAGCCGCGGATCTTGACCTGCGCGTCGCCGCGCCCCAGGTACTCCAGCTCGCCGGAGGCCAGGCGCCTCGCCCGGTCGCCGCTCCGGTACAGGCGGGCCCCCGCCTCGCCGCCGAACGCGTCGGGGACGAAGCGCTCCGCCGTCAGCTCCGGACGCCCCAGGTAGCCGCGCGCCACCCCGGCGCCGCCCACGTACATCTCGCCCGGCACTCCGGCCGGCAGCGGGTTCCCCCACGGGTCCAGCACCCACACCGCCAGGTCGGGGATCGCCACGCCCACCGGGCTCCCCTCGCCCGCCTCCACGTCCGCCCGCAGGACCGGCCGGTAGGTGACGTGCACCGTGGTCTCGGTGATCCCGTACATGTTCACCAGGCGCGGCATCTCCTCGCCGTGCCGCTCCATCCACCCCCGCAGGCTCCGCGGCTCCAGCGCCTCGCCGCCGAAGACCACCACCCGCAGCGCCAGCTCCGGCGAGACTCCGCCCGTTTCCTCCACCGCCGCGAGCTGCCGGAAGGCGGAGGGCGTCTGGCTCAGCACCGTCACGCGCTCGCTAGCCAGCAGCGCGTGGAACGATTCCGGGTCGCGGCTGGTCTGCCAGGGCACCACCACCAGGCGCCCGCCGTACAGCAGCGCGCCCCACATCTCCCACACCGAGAAGTCGAAGGCGTAGGAGTGGAAGAGCGTCCACGCGTCGTGCTCGCCGAAGCCGAACCACGCATCGGTGGCGGCGAACAGGCGCGTGACGTTGCCGTGCGTGACCACCACGCCCTTGGGGCGGCCGGTGGAGCCGGAGGTGTAGATGACGTACGCCGCGTTCTCCGGGCTCACCTCCACCTCGGGCGCGGCGTCGCCGCCCTCCTCCGCCGCCAGGGCGGCCTCCAGCGCGACCACCTCCATGGCCGGCTCGCCCAGGAGCTCGCGCAGCCCGTCCTGCACCAGGACGATGGCGCAGCCGGAGTCTTCCAGCAGGTAGGCGATGCGCTCGGCCGGGTAGGCCGGATCGACGGGCACGTACGCGCCGCCGGCCTTGAGCACCGCCAGGAGCGCCACCACCAGCTCGGCGGAGCGCTCGGCGCACACGGCCACGCGCACCTCGGGGCCCACGCCGCGGCGGCGCAGGTGGTGCGCGAGCCGGTTGGCCCGGCGCTCCAGCTCGCCGTACGCGAGCGTGCTGCCCTCGAACACCACGGCCGCCGCGTCCGGGGCGCGCTCCGCCCGGCGCGCGAACAGCTCGTGCACGGCCGCCCGGGGGTGTTCCGCCGCCGCGGCGGAGGCGGCGACCAGCTGCGCCCGCTCGCTCTCGCGCAGCAGCGACAGCTCCGACAGGCGCCGCTGCGGGTCGGCCGAGATGGCCTCGAACACCACCTCCAGGTGCCCGGCCAGGCGCTCCATTGCCTCGGCTTCCACCCACCCGCCGTCGTAGCGGATGTCCACCGTCAGCTGCGCGGCCGACTGCGCCGTCACCATCAGCGGGTAGTTGGCCTGCTCGCGCCCGCCGATGGGGCGCACGCGCAGCCCGCCCAGGTCGTTGGCCGCGTCGCGGACCGCCTTGTCCACGGGGTAGTTCTCGAAGACCACCAGGCTCTCGAACAGGGGCTGCCCGGCCGGCACGTCGCTCCACCGGCGCACCTCCACCAGCGGCGCGTACCCGTACTCGCGCGCTTCCACCTGCTCCTTCTGCAGCTCCGCCAGCCACTCGCGCAGCCGCACGCCTCCCGGGAGGCGCACGCGGACGGGGAGGGTGTTGATGAACAGCCCCACCGTCTCCTCCACCCCCGGCAGCTCCGCGGGCCGCCCGGAGACCGTCCCCCCGAAGGCGACGTCCTCCTCCCCGGCGTAGCGCGCGAGGAGGAGCCCCCAGGCACCCTGCACCAGGGTGCTCATGGTCACGCCCCACCCCCGCGCCTGCTCCTGCAGCAGGCGCGTGCGCTCCGGGGACAGGCTCAGCTTGGCGACGCCCTGCTCCCGGTCGCCGGGTCCCCCGCGGGTCGCCCGCAGGGCCGGCAGCGGCGTGGGGCCGTCGAACCCGGCGAGCGCCTCCCGCCAGAACTGCTCCGCGCGCGAGCGGTCCTGCCGCTCCAGCCAGGCCACGTACTCCCGGAACCGGCGGGCCGGCGGGAGCTTGGGCTCCTCGCCCCGGGCGTACGCGGCGAAGCTCGCCACCACGTCGCGGAAGAGCAGCGAAAGGCTCCACCCGTCCATGACCAGGTGGTGGTGCGTCCACAGGAGCTGGTGATCTTCGTCCCCCATCCGGAACAGCGCCATCCGCATCAGCGGCGCCCGGCCCAGGTCGAACCCGGCGGCGCGGTCGGCCGCCATGTACTCGTCCAGGCGGGCCTTCCGCCCGGCCGCGTCCAGCCCCCGCAGGTCCTCCCGATGGAAGGGGAGCTTCACGTCGCGGCGGACGACCTGCACCGGGCGCGGCCGCCCCTCCCACACGACGCCCGCCCGGAGCGCGTCGCGCCGCGTCACCGTGTTCTGCCACGCCCGCTCCAGCGCCTCGGAGTCGAGCGCCCCCTCCAGCGCGAAGCCGAACTGCCCCACGAACATGCCCGAGCCCGGCTCGTACAGCGCGTGGAACAGGATCCCCTCCTGCAGCGGGGAGAGCGGGAACACGTCCTCCACCCCGCGCTCGCTCCCCAGCAGCGCGTCCAGCGTGGCCTGGTCCAGCCCCGCCAGCGGGAAGTCAGACGGCGTGTAGCCGCCCGCCTCCGCGCTGCGGCAGTGCTCGATCAGCGCGCGCAGCTCCTCGCCGTACCACTCGGCCAGGCGCTCGATGGTTTCCCGGCGGTGCACCCCGGCGACGTAGCCGATGCGCAGCTCCAGGCGGCCGGCCTGCACCGACCCGCCCACGTCCAGGCGGTACGGGTGCGGCGTGCGCCGGTCCACCGACGACCCGGCCGACTCGGGCGCGAAGCGGAAGAAGGTGTCCTTGGATACGGCCTGGTCGAGCTGCCCCAGGTAGTTGAAGCTCACCTCGGCGCCCGAGGCGGCCGCGAGCTCCGCCCGCGTCTCGCCGTCGCCGAGCCAGCGCAGCAGCCCGTAGCCGATGCCGCGGTGGGGCACCGCGCGCAGCTGCTCCTTGACCGCCTTGAGCGCCTCGCCGGGCCCACCCGTCTCGGGGAGCTCCAGCACGGTCGGGTACACGGTGGTGAACCACCCCACCGTCCGCGACAGGTCCACGCCGGGGACGACCTCCTCCTCGCGCCCGTGGCCCTCCATCTCCACGCGCACCGTCCGCTGCCCGGTCCAGCGCCGCAGCGTGCCGGCCAGCGCCGTCAGCAGCACCTCGCCGATCTGCGTGCGGTACGCCGCGGGCACCTCGCGCAGCAGCGCCTCGGTCTCGTCCTCCGTCAGGCGCACCGCCACGCCGCGCGTCTTCGCCACCGTGCTCTCGGCCGCGGCGTCGTCCACCGGCAGCGGCGGCACTTCCTTGCGGGCCTGAGCGGTCCAGAACGCGGCCTCGTCCGCCAGCGCCCCGGAGCGGGCGTGCTCGGCCAGGCGCTCGGCCCACGCCTTCCACGACGTGGTCTTGGGCGGGAGCACCAGGCTTTCCCCCCGCGACAGCTGCGTGTAGGCGGTTTCCAGGTCGGCCACCAGAACGCGCCAGCTCACCGCGTCGATCACCAGGTGGTGCGCGGTCGCCAGCAGCCGCCCGGGCTCCCCCCCGCCCGGCTCGAACCAGACCATGCGCAGCAGCGGTCCGCGCGACAGGTCCAGGCTCCGCTGCACCTGGTCCGCCGCCGTCTCGATCGCCTCCCTGCGCCGGTCCGCCGGCAGCGCCGACAGGTCGAAGACCGCGAGCGGGCCGCGCGTGCCGGGCTCCGCGTGCGACTGGGTCCAGCGCCCGTCCTCGTCCGGGCGGAAGCGCAGCCGCAGCGCGTCGTGGTGCGCCTCCACCGCGGCGGCGGCGCGCGCCAGCAGCCCCGCGTCCAGCGCGTCGCGCGGACGCAGCAGCAGCCCCTGGTTGAAGTGGTGCCGCGCCGGCTGCTCCATATCGAAGAAGCGCTGCTGCACCGGCGTCAGCGGGGCCTCGCCCGTGATCGTCCCCTGCTCCGCGGCGTCGGCCTCCAGGTCCACCCACTCCGCGACCTCGGCGAGGCGCGCGACCGTGGGCTGCTCGAAGATCTGCTTGGGGGTCAGCTTGAGCCCCCGCGCGCGGGCCCGGGAAACCACCTGGATGCTGAGGATGGAGTCGCCGCCCAGCTCGAAGAAGCTGTCCTCCACCCCCACGCGCTCCACCTTCAGCACCTCCGCCCACACCTCGCACAGGATCTCTTCCACCTCGTTGCGCGGCGCGGTGTACGCGTCCAGCGCACTCCCCCGCTCCGGAGCGGGGAGGGCGCGGCGGTCCACCTTGCCGTTGGCGTTGAGCGGCAGCTTGTCCAGCGTCACCAGCGCGCCCGGCACCATGTGCTCGGGGAGCCGCTCGGCCAGGCTCGCCCGCAGCTCCGCCGTGGCGAGCTCCACGCCCTCGCGCGGCACCACGTAGCCCACCAGGCGCTTCTGCCCCGGCGCGTCCTCGCGGACCATGACCACGGCCTCGTGCACGCCCTCCTGCTCCAGCAGCACGGCCTCGACCTCGCCGGGCTCGATGCGGAAGCCGCGGATCTTGACCTGCGCGTCCACCCGGCCCAGGAACTCGAACTCCCCGTCCGGGCGGCGGCGCACCCGGTCGCCCGTGCGGTACAGCCGCGCGCCCGGCTCGGCGCCGAACGCGTCCGGCACGAACCGGTCGGCCGTGAGCTCGGCGCGGCCCAGGTAGCCGCGCGCCACCCCGGCGCCCGCCAGGCACAGCTCGCCCGGCACCCCGGTGGGGAGCAGGTTCCCGGCGGCGTCCAGCACGTGCATCCCCACGCCCGGAAGCGGGCGCCCCACCATCTGCCAGCCGTAGCGGGCGCCGCGCCGCAGCGGCGTGGCCGACGCGAGGATGGTCCCTTCCGTGGGCCCGTACAGCGCCCACAGCTGGGCCTCGGGGAAGGCGGCCTGCATCTGCTCCAGCAGGTCGGGCGCGATGGCGTCGCCGCCCACGAACACGCGCCGCATGCGCGGCAGCGTCCCCGGACCGGCCTGCACCCGCGCCACGATCTCGCGCATCAGCACCGGCACCGCGTGCAGCGCGTCGACGGTCGCCAGCTCCTCCACCAGGCGCTCGGCGTCGCGCACCGTTTCGCCGGGGAGCAGCCGCACCTGTCCGCCGGCCAGCAGCGGCGCGAGCACCTCGAAGGCCCAGATGTCGAAGGCGTAGCTGGCCAGCGCGGGCATCACCTCGCCGGCACCGAGCCCGAAGGTCTCGCGCGTGCCCAGCAGCGTGTGCGCCAGGCTGGCGTGATCCACCACCACGCCCTTGGGACGGCCCGTGGAGCCGGAGGTGTAGATGACGTACGCCGCGTCGCGGACGCCGACCCCGCTCGCGGGCGCGTCCTCCGGCTCGGCGGCGATCGCCTCGCGGTCCGCGTCCAGGCGGACCACCTCGCCCGCGAAGGCGGGGAGCGACTCCAGCAGCACGCTCCGGGTGACCAGCAGCGCGGCCCCGGAATCGGACAGGGTGTACGCCAGGCGCTCGGCGGGGTAGGCCGGGTCCAGCGGCACGTACGCGCCGCCGGCCCGGAGCACGGCCAGCACGCTCACCACCATCTCCAGCCCGCGCTCCAGGCAGATGCCCACCCGGGTCTCCGGGCCCACGCCGCGGCGGCGCAGGTGGTGCGCCAGCTGGTTGGCGGCGCCCTCCAGCCCGGCGTACGTGAGCGTGTCGCCGCCGGAGGCGAGCGCCGGCGCGTCCGGGGTCCGCTCCGCCTGCGCGGAGATCATCTCGTGCACGCACGCCAGCGGGAGCCCCAGGGGCTCGGCGCGCGAGCCGGCCAGCAGCTGCGCCCGCTCGCCCTCGCGCAGCAGCGACACCTCGGACAGGCGCCGCCCGGCGTGGGTGGCGATCGCCTCCAGCACCACGTCCAGGTGTGCCACCAGGCGCTCGGCGGCGTCGGTCTCCACCCGCGCGCGGTCGTAGCGGATCTCGGCCTTGAGCTGCGCCGCCGACTGCGCCGACAGGACGAGCGGGTAGTTGGCCTGCTCGCGGCCCCCGCCCGGGCGCACCCGCAGCCCTTCCAGGCTGCCGGCCGCTTCCCCGACCGCCTTGTCCACCGGGTAGTTCTCGAACACCACCAGGCTGTCGAACAGCGCCAGCCCCGCCGGCACCTCGCTCCACTTCTGCACGTCCGCGAGCGGGGCGTACTCGTTCTCGCGCGCCTCCACCTGCTCCTTCTGCAGCCCGGCGAGCCACTCCCGCAGCTGCGTCCCCCCGGGAAGGCGCACCCGCACGGGGAGCGTGTTGATGAACAGCCCGACCGTTTCCTCCACCCCCGACAGCTCCGGCGGCCGCCCCGAGACGGTGGCCCCGAAGACCACGTCGTCGGTCCCGGCGTAGCGGCCCAGCAGGAGCCCCCAGGCGCCCTGCATCAGGGTGCTCATGGTGACGCCCCACCCCCGCGCCTGCTCCTGGAGGGCGCGCGTGCGCTCCACGGACAGGCTCAGCCGCGCCGAGCCGGTGCCCTGCTCCTCGCCCACGGCGCGCGCCGGCCGCAGCGCCGGCAGCGGGGTGGGATCGCCGAACCCGGCAAGCGCCTGCCTCCAGAACTGCTCCGGGCCCGTGCGGTCCTGCCGCTCCAGCCAGGCGACGTACTCCCGGAACCGCCGCGCGGTGGGGAGCTGGGGCGCTTCGCCCGCCGCGTAGGCGGCGAAGCTCCTCAGCACGTCCTTGAAGATCACGGACAGGCTCCACCCGTCCATGACCAGGTGGTGGTGCGTCCACACCAGGTGGTGCTCCTCGTCGCCCAGGCGGAACAGCCCGATCCGCATCAGCGGCGCCCGGCCCAGCTCGAACCCTTCGGCGCGGTCGGCGGCCAGGTACGCGTCCATGCGCGCCTGGTGGTCGGCGTCGTCCTGCCCCCGCCAGTCCTCCACGCGGAAGGGGAGCTTCGCCTCGCGGCGGACCACCTGCACCGGGCGCGGCAGCCCCTCCCAGGCGAAGCCGGCGCGCAGCGCCTCGTGCCGCGCCACCGCGTTCTGCCACGCCCGCTCCAGCGCCTCCACGTCCAGCGCACCCTCCAGCACGTAGCTGAACTGCCCCACGAACACGCCCGAGCCCGGCGCGTACAGCGCGTGGAAGAGCATCCCCTGCTGCAGCGGGCTGAGCGGGTACACGTCCTCCACCCCGCGGCCGCTCCCCAGCAGCGCGTCGAGCGCCGCCTGGTCCAGCCCCGCCAGCGGGAAGTCGCTGGGCGTGTAGCCGCCCGCTTCCTCGCTGCGGCAGTGCTCGATCACCGCGCGGAGCTCCTCGCCGTACCACTCGGCCAGGCGCTCGATGGTCTCGCGGCGGTGCACCCCGGCGGAGTAGCCGATGCGCAGCTCCAGGCGCCCCCCCTGCACCGAGCCGCCCACGTCCAGGAGGTGCGCGCGCGCGGTGCGCACGTCGCCGGACGCGCCCGCCGATTCCGGGGCGAAGGCGAAGAACGCCTCGCCGGAAACGGCCTGGTCGAACTGCCCCAGGTAGTTGAAGCCGATCTCGGCCTCGCCGCCGCCGGCCAGCCCCGCCCCCGCTTCACCCCCCAGGTAGCGCAGCAGCCCGTAGCCGATGCCGCGGAGCGGCACCGCGCGCAACTGCTCCTTGACCGCCTTGAGCGCTTCGCCGGGCCCGCCGCCCTCGGGGAGCTCCAGGACCACCGGGTACACGGTGGTGAACCACCCCACCGTCCGCGACAGGTCCGCGCCGGGGACGACCTCCTCCTCGCGGCCGTGGCCCTCCATCTCCACGCGCACCGTCCGCTGCCCGGTCCAGCGCCGCAGCGCGCCGGCCAGCGCCGTCAGCAGCACCTCGCCGATCTGCGTGCGGTACGCCGCCGGCACCTCGCGCAGCAGCGCCTCGGTCTCGTCCGGGGTGAGGCGCACGGCCACGCTGCGCCCCTGCGCGCCCGTGTTCCCGCCCGCCGGGTCGTCCACGGGGAGCGGCGGCACTTCCTTGCCGGCCTGCTCCGCCCAGAAGGCGGCCTCGCCCGCCAGCGCCTCCGACCGGGCGTGCCCGGCCAGGCGCTCGGCCCACGTCTTCCACGACGTGGTCTTGGGCGGCAGCTCCACGCTCTCGCCCCGGGCGAGCTGGGTGTAGGCGGTCTCCAGGTCCGCCACCAGCACCCGCCAGCTCACCGCGTCCACCACCAGGTGGTGGACCACCGCGAGCAGCCGCCCGGCTTCCCCGCCGCCCGGCTCGAACCAGACCATGCGCAGCAGCGGTCCGCGCGACAGGTCCAGGCTCCGCTGCACCCGCTCCGCCGTGGCCTCGATCGCCGCCCTGCGCGCCCCGGCCGGGAGCCCCGACAGGTCGAACACCGCGAGCGGACCGCGAGCGCCGGGCTCGGCGTGCGACTGCGTCCAACGCCCGTCGTCCTCCTGGCGGAAGCGCATCCGCAGCGCGTCGTGGTGCGCCTCCACCGCGGCGGCGGCGCGCGCCAGCAGGCCGGCGTCCAGCGCCTCGCGCGGACGCAGCAGCAGCCCCTGGTTGTAGTGGTGCCGCGCCGGGTGCTCCTTTTCGAAGAAGCGCTGCTGGATGGGCGTCAGCGGCGCCTCGCCCGTGACCGGCCCCTGCTCCGCTCCGCCCGCGGCGGCGTCCACCCACTCCACCACCTCGGCCAGGCGCGCGACCGTGGGCTGCTCGAAGATCTGCTTGGGGGTCAGCTTGAGCCCGCGCGTGCGGGCCCGGGAAACGACCTGGATGCTGAGGATGCTGTCGCCCCCCATCTCGAAGAAGTTCGCTTCCACACCCACGCGCTCCACGCGCAGCACCTCGGCCCACACCTCGCACAGGATCTCCTCGGCCTGCGTGCGGGGCGCGGTGTACGCCTCCGGGGCGCTCCCGCGCTCCGGCGCCGGCAGCGCGCGCCGGTCCACCTTGCCGCTGGAGTTCAGCGGCAGCGCCGCCAGCGTGACGAAGGCGGCGGGCACCATGTAGTCCGGCAGCCGCTGCGCCAGGTGGGCCCGCAGCTCCGCCGCGGGCACCTCCTCGCCGCCCGCGGGCACCACGTACGCGGCCAGCAGCTTCTGCCCCGGCACGTCCTCGCGCACCATCACCACGGCGGCGCGCACGCCCGGGTGGGCCAGCAGCACGCTCTCGATCTCGCCCAGCTCGATGCGGAAGCCGCGGACCTTGACCTGCCTGTCCATCCGGCCCAGGAAGTCCAGCTCGCCCCAGGCGGTCCACCGGACGCGGTCGCCGGTGCGGTACATCCGCGCGCCCGCTCCGCCGAACGGGTCGGGGACGAAGCTTTCGGCCGTCAGCTCCGGGCGCCCGAGGTATCCCCGCGCCACCTGCAGCCCGCCGATGCACAGCTCGCCGGGCACGCCCACCGGCGCCGGACGCAGCTCGGCGTCCAGCACGTACGTCGTCACGTTGGCGATCGCCGCCCCGATCGTGGGCTGGCTCCCCGGCCCCGCCTCGACCATGCCGGAGGTGGCCACCACGGTGTTTTCCGTGGGCCCGTAGTTGTTCGCCAGCGCGAACGGGAGCCCCAGCGGCGGACGGACGCGCAGCAGGTCGCCGCCCGCCAGCAGCGTCCGCAGCCGCGCGTCGGCGGGCCAGCTCAGCGCGAGCAGCGCCTCGGCCATGGGCGTGGGCGCGAACGCCACGGTGACCTGCCGCTCCAGCAGGAACGCCTGCAGCGCGTCGGGCGAGGTGCGCGTTTCCTCGTCGCCCACCAGGTGCACGGCCGCGCCGCTGGCCAGGTAGGGCCACACCTCCCACACGGACGCGTCGAACCCCAGGCCGGCGAGCTGCGTGGCCCGGTCCGCCGCGGTGACGCCGAACCGCTCCACGTGCCAGTGGACGAGGTTGGCCAGCCCGGCGTGCGTGACCTCGACCCCCTTGGGCTTCCCGGTGGAGCCGGAGGTGTAGATCACGTACGCCAGGTTCGCCGACGACACCTCGGCGGCGTCGGTGGCGCCCGCCGCCTCGACGCTCGGGTCCGCGTCCGCGGCGAGGGCCAGCCACACGCCCTCGTGCTCCCCGGCTCCCTGGAAGGAAGCGGGCGCCGCGGCGCGGGAGGTCAGCAGCACGCGCACCCCGGCGTCCTCCAGCATGAACGCCACGCGCTCGGCGGGGATGGCGGGGTCGATGGGGAGGAAGGCCGCGCCCGCCCGGAGCACCGCGAGCTGGGCGAGCACCAGCCGCGGCGAGCGCTCCAGCAGCACGCCCACGCGCGCCTCGGGGCCGATTCCCCGGCGGCGCAGCTCGTGCGCGAGCCGGGCGCTGCCGGCGTCCAGCTCGGCGTAGCTGAGGCGATCCTCGCCGCGGGCGAGCGCGACCGCGTGGGGGATGCGCGCGGCCTGCGCCACGACGAGCTCGTGGACGAGCGGGCGCGCCGGGTACGCCCTCTCCGTCGCGTTCCACCCGTGCAGCAGCTGGGCGCGCTCCGCCTCGCGCAGCAGCGACACCTCGCGGAGGCGCTGCCCGGCATGGGACGCCATTGCCTCCAGCACCATCTGCAGGTGCCCCGCCAGGCGCTCCGCGGCGTCCGCGTCCACCCGCGCCCCGTCGTAGCGGACGTCCGCCCTCAGCTGCGCGGCCGACTGCGCCGAAAGGACCAGCGGGTAGTTGGCCTGCTCGCGCCCCATGCTGGGACGCACGCGCAGCCCGCCCAGGCTGCCGGCCGCCTCGCCGACCGCCTTGTCCACGGGGTAGTTCTCGAACACCACCAGGCTGTCGAACAGCGCCTGCCCCGCGGGCAGCTCGCTCCACCTCTGCACGTCCACCAGCGGCGCGTACTCGTGCTCGCGCGCCTCCACCTGCTCCTTCTGCAGCTCCGCGAGCCACTCCTGCAGCCGCGCGTCCCCCGGAAGGCGCACCCGCACGGGAAGGGTGTTGATGAACAGACCCACCGTTTCCTCCATCCCCGCCAGCTCCGCCGGGCGCCCCGAGGCCGTCGCCCCGAAGACCACGTCGTCTTCGCCCGCGTAGCGGCCCAGCACGAGGGCCCACGCGCCCTGCACGATGGTGCTCATGGTCACGCCCCACGCCCGCGCCTGCTCCTGCAGGGCGCGCGTGCGCTCCACGGACAGGCTCACCTTCGCCGAGCCCAGGCTCCCGACGCCCGCGCGGGCGGGCTTCATCGCCGGCAGCGGGGTCTGGGCGCCGAAGCCGGCCAGCGCCTGCCTCCAGAAGCGCTCGGCGCTCCCGCGGTCCCGGTTCTCCAGCCAGGCCACGTAGTCCCGGAAGCGCCGCGCCTGCCCCAGCTGCGGCGCCTCGCCCCGCGCGTGGGCCGCGTACGCCGCGAGCACGTCGCGCAGGAGCACGGACAGGCTCCACCCGTCCAGGATCATGTGGTGGTGCGTCCACACCAGCTCGTGCGTCTCGTCCCCGGTCCGGAACAGCGCCATGCGCATCAGCGGCGCCCGCCCCAGCTCCAGCCCCCGGGTGCGGTCCGCCTCCAGGAAGCTTTCCAGGCGGGCCTTCTGCTCGGCCCCGTCCACCCCCCGCCAGTCTTCCCGCCGGAAGGGCAGCTTCGCCTCGCGCCGGACGACCTGCAGCGGCCGCGGCAGCTCCTCCCAGGCGAAGCCCGTCCGCAGCGGCTCGTGCCGCGACACCGCGCCCTGCCACGCCCGCTCCAGCGCGTCCGCGTCCAGCGGCCCCTCCAGCGCGAAGCTGAACTGGGTGACGTACACGCCCGAGCCCGGCGCGTAGAGCGCGTGGAACAGCATCCCCTCCTGCAGCGGCGACAGCGGGTACACGTCCTCCACCCCGCGGCCGCTCCCCAGGAGCGTGTCCAGCGCCGCCTGGTCCAGCCCCGCCAGCGGGAAGTCGCTGGGCGTGTAGCCGCCCGCCTCGGGCGAGGCGCAGTGGGCGACCAGCGCGCGCAGCTCCTCGGTGTACCACTCCGCCAGGCGCTCGATCGTCGCCCGCTGGTGGACGGCCGCGGAGTAGCCGATGCGCAGCTCCAGGCGGCCCGCCTGCACCGACCCGCCCACGTCCAGGCGGTACGGGTGCGGCGTGCGCCGGTCGACGGACGCGCCCGCCGACTCGGGCGCGAAGCGGAAGAAGGTGTCCCTGGAAACGGCCTGGTCCAGCTGCCCCAGGTAGTTGAAGCTCACCTCGGAGGGCGCGGCCGCCGCGAGCTCGGCCCCGGCGTCGCTCCCGCTGAGCCAGCGGAGCAGGCCGTAGCCCATCCCGCGGTGCGGCACCGCCCGCAGCTGCTCCTTGACCGCCTTGAGCGCCGCGCCGGCGCCGCCCTCCCCGGGCAGCTCCAGCACGACCGGGTACACGCTGGTGAACCACCCCGCCGTGCGCGACAGGTCGGCGCCGGGGACGATCTCCTCCTCGCGCCCGTGGCCCTCCAGGTCCACGCGCATCCGCGGCTGTCCGGTCCAGCGGCCCAGCGCGCCCGCCAGCGCGGCCAGCAGCACCTCGTCCACGTGCGTGCGGTACGCCGCGGGCACCTCTCGCAGCAGCGCCTCCGTCTCGTCCTCGGTCAGGCGGACCGCCACGCTGCGCCTGTGCGACAGCGTGTTCTCCCCTTCCGGGTCGTCCGCCGGCACCGGGGCGACCTCCTGCCGCGCCCGGGCGAGCCAGTACCCGGCTTCCGCCGCCAGCTCCGGGGAGCGGGCATGCGCGGCCAGGCGGTCGGCCCACGTCTTCCACGCGGTGGTCTTCGCCGGCAGCTCGACGGGTTCCCCGCGGGCGAGCCGGGTGTACGCGGTCTCCAGGTCCTCCAGGACCACGCGCCAGCTCACCGCGTCGATCACCAGGTGGTGCGCCGTCGCCAGCAGCCGCCCCGGCTCGCCGCCGCCCGGCTCGAACCACGCCATGCGCAGCAGCGGCCCGCGCGACAGCTCCAGGCTGCGCTGCACCTGGTCGGCCGTCGCCTCGATCACCGCCCTGCGCACGTCCGCGGGCAGCCCCGACAGGTCGAAGACCGTGAGCGGGCCGTGCGCGCCCGGCGCGGCGTGCGACTGGGTCCAGCCGCCGCCCTCCTCGGGGCGGAAGCGCAGCCGCAGCGAATCGTGGTGCGCCTCCACCGCGGCGGCCGCGCGGGCCAGCAGCCCCGCGTCCAGCGCTTCCCGCGGCTGCAGCAGGAGGCCCATGTTGAAGTGGTGCCGCGCCGGGCGCGATTCCGCGAAGAAGTGCCGCTGGATGGGCGTCAGCGGCGCCTCGCCGGTGACCGGCCCCTGCTCCGCGCCGCCCGCGTCGTCGCCCACCCACTCGACGACCTCCGCCAGGCGCGCGACCGTCAGCTGCTCGAAGAGCTGCTTGGGCGTCAGCTTCAGTCCCCGCGACCGGGCCCGCGAGACCACCTGGATGGACAGGATGGAGTCGCCGCCCAGCTCGAAGAAGTTCGCGTCCACCCCCACGCGCTCCACCCGCAGCACCTCCGACCACACCTCGCACAGGATCTCCTCGATCGCGGTGCGCGGCGCGGTGTACGCCTCCGGCGCGGTCCCGAGCTCCGGCGCCGGCAGCGCGCGCCGGTCCACCTTGCCGTTGGCGTTCAGCGGCAGCTTTTCCAGGACCACGAAGGCGCCGGGCACCATGTGCTCCGGCAGCCGCTCCGCCAGGCGCGCACGCAGCTCCGCCGTCGAGAGATCCACGCCCTCCCGCGGCACGACGTAGGCGGCGAGCCGCTTCTGCCCCGCCGCATCCTCGCGCACGACCACCACCGCCTCGTGCACGTCCTCCAGGCCCAACAGGACGGCCTCGACCTCGCCGGGCTCCACGCGGAAGCCGCGGATCTTGACCTGCGCGTCCACCCGGCCCAGGAACTCCAGCTCCCCGTCGGAACGGCGCCGCACCCGGTCGCCCGTGCGGTACAGGCGCGCGCCGGCATCCCCGGAGAACGCGTCCGGCACGAACTGGGCGGCCGTCAGGTCGGCGCGGCCCAGGTAGCCGCGCGCCACCCCCGCGCCGGCCAGGCACAGCTCGCCCGGCACCCCCGCGGGGAGCAGGTTCCCGGCCGTGTCCAGCACGTGCATCCCCACCCCGGGGAGCGGACGGCCCACCACCTGCCAGCCGTACGCAGCCCCGCGCCGCAGCGGCGTGGCCGAGGCGAGGATGGTCCCCTCCGTGGGCCCGTACATCACCCACGGCTGGGCTTCCGGGAAGGCGGCCTGCACCTGCTCCAGCAGGTCGGGCGCGACGGCGTCGCCGCCCACGAACACGCGCCGCATGCGCGGCAGCGTCCCCGGACCGGCCTGCACCCGCGCCACGATCTCGCGCATCAGCGCCGGCACCGCGTGCACCGCGTCGGCGGTCGCCAGCTCCTCCACCAGCGCTTCCACGTCCTTGACCGTTTCGCGCGCCAGCAGCCGGACGTGGCCCCCGGCCAGCAGCGGCGCGAACACCTCGAAGCCCCAGATGTCGAAGGCGTAGCTGGCCAGCGCGGGCATCACCTCGCCCGCGCCGAGCCCGAAGGTCTCGCGCGTACCCAGCAGCGTGTGCGCCAGGCCGGCGTGCTCCACCACCACGCCCTTGGGACGGCCGGTGGAGCCGGAGGTGTAGATGACGTACGCCGCGTTGTGGAGGCCGACTCCGCTTTCGGGGGCGTCGTCCGGCTCGGCGGCGATCGCCTCGCGGTCCGCGTCCAGCCGCACCACCTCGCCCGCGAAGGCGGGGAGCGCGTCCACCAGCCCGGCCTGCGTCACCAGCAGGGCGGCGCCGGAGTCGGACAGGGTGTACGCCAGGCGCTCGGCCGGGTAGTCGGGGTCCAGCGGCACGTACGCGCCCCCGGCCCGGAGCACGCCCAGCACGCCCACCACCATCTCCGGCCCGCGCTCCAGGCAGATGCCCACGCGGGTCTCCGGCCCCACGCCGCGGCGGCGGAGGTGGTGCGCCAGCCGGTTGGCGGCGCTTTCCAGCCCGGCGTACGTGAGCGTCGCGCCGCCGGAGGATACCGCGGGCGCATGGGGGCTCCGCTCCGCCTGCGCGGAGATCATCTCGTGCACGCACGCCAGCGGGTGCCCCACGGGCTCCGCGCGGGAGCCCGCCAGCAGCTGCGCGCGCTCGCCCTCGCGCAGCAGCGACAGCTCCGAGATGCGCCGCCCGGCGTGGGCCGAGATCGCCTCCAGCACCACTTCCAGGTGCCCGGCCAGGCGCTCCGCCACCTCGGCTTCCACGCGCGCCCCGTCGTAGCGGACCTCGCCCCTGAGCTGCCCCCCGGCCTGCGCGCCCAGGAGCAGCGGGTAGTTGGCCTGCTCGTGCCCGCCGGTCGGGCGCACCCGCAGGTCGCCCAGCCCGCCGGCCGCTTCGCCGACCGCCTGGTCCACCGGGTAGTTCTCGAACACCACCAGGCTCTGGAACAGCGGCTCGCCCGAGGGGACGTCGCTCCACCTCTGCACGTCCACCAGAGGCGCGTACTCGTGCTCGCGCGCCTCCACCTGCTGCGCCTGCAGCTCGGCGAGCCATTCCCACAGCCGCGCCTCGCCGCGAAGGCGCACGCGCACGGGAAGGGTGTTGATGAACATCCCCACCGTCTCCTCCACGCCCGGCAGCTCGGCCGGACGCCCCGAGACCGTGGCCCCGAACACCACCTCGTCCTCGCCGGCGTAGCGCGCCAGGACCAGGCCCCAGGCGCTCTGCACCAGGGTGCTCATGGTCACGCCCCGGGCACGCGTCTGCTCCTGCAGCGCGCGCGTGTGCTCCGCGGACAGCCGCAGCTTCGCGACGCCGGAAACGCCGCTTTCGTCCACCTTCGCCTTCGCCCCCGGCAGCGGGGTCGGCGCGCCGAAGCCGGCGAGGGTGTGCCGCCAGAAGCGCTCGGCCTGCGAGCGGTCCTGCCGCTCCAGCCACGCCGCGTACTCGCCGTAGCGCCGCCCCTGCCCCAGCTGCGGCGTTTCGCCGCGCGCGTACACGGCGTACGCCACCAGCACGTCGCGGAAGATCAGCGACAGGCTCCACCCGTCCAGCACCAGGTGGTGCTGCGTCCACACCAGCCGGTGCTCGGAATCGCCCAGCCGGAACAGCGCCAGCCGCATCAGCGGCGCGCGCCCCAGCTCGAAGCCCGCGGCGCGGTCCGCCGCCTGCCGGCGCTCCAGGTGCGCCTGCTGCTCGGCCTCGTCCAGCCCCCGCCAGTCCTCCCGGAGGAAGGGCAGCTTCGCCTCGCGGTGGATGACCTGCACCGGGTGCGGCAGCTCCTCCCAGGCGAAGGCGGCGCGCAGCGCCTCGTGCCGGGACACCACGCCCTGCCACGCCCGCTCCAGCGCGTCCGCGTCCAGCGGCCCCTCCAGCGCGTAGCCGAACTGCCCCACGTACACGCCCGATCCCGGGGCGTACAGCGTGTGGAAGAGCATGCCCTGCTGCAGCGGCGACAGCGGGTACACGTCCTCCACCCCGCGTCCGCTCCCCAGCAGCGCGTCCAGCGCCGCCTGGTCCAGCCCCGCCAGCGGGAAGTCGCTGGGCGTGTAGCCGCCCGCCTCCGGCGAGGCGCAGTGGGCGATCAGCGCGCGCAGCTCCTCGGTGTACCACCCGGCCAGGCGCTCGATGGTCTCGCGGCGGTGCACCCCGGCGGAGTAGCCCACGCGCAGCTCCAGGCACCCCGCCTGCACCGACCCGCTCACGTCCAGCCGGTACGGCGTGGGGGTGCGCCGGTCCACCGACGCCCCCGCCGACTCCGGCGCGAAGCGGAAGAAGGTGTCCCGGGAGACCGCCTGGTCGAACTGCCCCAGGTAGTTGAAGCTCACCTCCGCTTCCGCGCCCCCGGCCAGCTCCGCCGCCGTCTCGCCGTCGCCCAGCCAGCGCAGCAGCCCGTAGCCGATGCCGCGGCCCGGCACCGCGCGCAGCTGCTCCTTGACGGCCTTGAGCGCCGCGCCGCGCCCGCCGCCCTCCGGCAGCTCCAGCACCACCGGGTACAGCGTCGTGAACCAGCCCACGGTACGGGAAAGGTCAACGCCGCCGACGACCTCCTCCTCGCGCCCGTGGCCCTCCAGGTCCACGCGCGTCCGCCGCTGGCCGGTCCAGCGGCCCAGCGCCGCGACGAGCGCCGTCAGCAGCACCTCGTCCACCTGCGTGCGGTACGCCGCCGGGACCTCGCGCAGCAGCGCGCCGGTCTCCTCCTCGGTCAGCCGCACCGCCACGCCGCGCCGCTGCGCCACCGTGTTCTCGCCGGCCGCGTCGTCCACGGGCAGCGGCGCCACGTCCCGCGTGGCCTGCTCCGCCCAGAACGCCGCCTCGCCGGCGAGCTCCTCGGAGCGGGCAAGCTCGGCCAGGCGCTCCGCCCACGCCTTCCACGACGTGGTCTTGGCCGGGAGCTCCACCGGCTCGCCCCGCGCGAGCCGGGTGTAGGCGGTCTCCAGGTCCTCAAGGACCACGCGCCAGCTCACCGCGTCGATCACCAGGTGGTGCGCCGTCGCCAGGAGCCGCCCGGGCTCGCCACCGCCCACCTCGAACCACGTCATGCGCAGCAGCGGGCCGCGCGCCAGCTCCAGGCTGCGCTGCACCTGCTCCGCGGTCGCCTCGATCGCCGCCCTGTGCGCCCCGGCCGGCAGCCCCGACAGGTCGAACACCGCCAGCGGACCGTGCGCGCTCGGCGCGGCGTGCGTCTGCGTCCAGCCGCCGTCCTCCTCCTGGCGGAAGCGCAGACGCAGCGCGTCGTGGTGCGTTTCCACCGCCGCCGCCGCCCGCGCCAGCAGGCCCGCGTCCAGCGCCTCCCGCGGCTGGAGCATGGGGCTCTGGTTGTAGTGGTGCCGCCCCGGACGCGGCAGCGCGAAGAAGCGCTGCTGGATCGGCGTCAGCGGCGCCTCGCCCGCGACCACCCCCTGCGCCGCCTGCTGCGCCGCCGGGTCCGCCCACTCCACCACCTCCGCCAGGCGCGCGATCGTCGGGCGCTCGAACAACTGCCGCGGCGTCAGCTTCAATCCCCGCTGGCGGGCGCGCGAGACCACCTGGATGGACAGGATGCTGTCCCCGCCCAGCTGGAAGAAGTTCTCCTCCACCCCCACCCGCTCCAGGCGCAGCACCCCGGCCCACACGGCGCACAGGATCTCCTCCACCTCGCCGCGCGGCGCCACGTACGCCACGGCTCCGGCTTCGCGCTCCGGCGCCGGCAGCGCCCGCCGGTCCAGCTTGCCGTTGGCGTTGAGCGGCAGCCTGTCCAGCGCCACCAGCGCGCCCGGCACCATGTACTCCGGCAGGCGCTCCGCAAGGCTCTCGCGCAGCTCCGCCGTGGCGATCTCCGCCCCCTCCCGCGCCACCACGTAGCCCACCAGGCGCTTCTGCCCCGGCACGTCCTCGCGCACGACCACCACCGCCTCGCGCACGGCGGGGTGCGCCAGCAGCGCCGCCTCGATCTCCCCCGGCTCGATGCGGAAGCCGCGGATCTTGAGCTGCGCGTCCACGCGGCCCAGGAACTCCAGCTCGCCCCCGGGGCGCCAGCGCGCCCGGTCGCCGGTGCGGTACAGGCGCGCCCCGGCCTCGCCCCCGAACGCGTCGGGGACGAACTTTTCCGCCGTCGCGTCCGGCCGGCCCAGGTAGCCGCGCGCCACGCCCACGCCCCCCACGTGCAATTCCCCCGCGATCCCCACCGGGACGGGCTCCCCCGCGCGGTCCAGCACGTAGGCGCGCGCGTTCGCCACCGGGCGCCCCATCCCCGGCGCGGCGCCGCGCGCGACCGGCCCCGCGCTCGCATTGGCGGTGGCCTCCGTGGGACCGTACAGGTTCCAGATCTCCAGCTCCGGCAGCAGCGCCAGCGAGCGCTCCACCAGCTCCGGGCCGAACGCCTCGCCGCCCAGGAGCAGCCGGCGCACGCCCGCGGGAATCGCCCCGCCCTGCTCCGCCGTGTCCAGCACGGCGCTCCACAGCGAGGGGACGCAGTTGAAGGCCACCCCCGTGCGCCCGTGCAGCGCTTCCAGCAGCGCCGCCGGGTTGCCCACGGTCTCGTCCGGCACGATCCACACGGGCGCGCCGCGCAGCAGCGGGCCCACCAGCTGCTTGAGCGAGGCGTCGAAGGAGGCGCGCGTGGTGGCCGGGATCAGGTCGATCCCCCCGAGCACCCGGTCGTTGACCCAGCCCAGGTAGTTGCCCAGGCTGCGGTGCGACACCATCACGCCCTTGGGCTGCCCCGTGGAGCCCGAGGTGTAGATCACGTACGCCACACCGTCGGGATCGGCCGGGAGCGCCGGGGATTCCGCGCTCCCGGCGTCGAGCTGGCCGGCGTCGCGGTCCAGGCAGAGGACCTGCGCCGCGTGCGGGGGGATGCGCTCCAGCAGGCGCTCCTGCGTCAGGAGCACCGGCACGCCGGAGTCCTCCAGCATGTAGGCCAGCCGCTCGGCCGGATAGGAGGGGTCGAGCGGGACGTAGGCGCCGCCCGCCTTCCAGATCCCCAGCATCCCCACCACCAGGTCGGCGGAGCGCTCCATCGTCAGCCCCACCGGGACCTCCGGCCCCACCCCCAGCGCGCGCAGCCGGTGCGCCAGCCCCTCGGCCCGCCGCTCCAGCTCGGCGTAGGTCAGCGACTCGTCCCCGGAGATCACCGCGACGGCGGCCGGGGTGCGCGCGGCCTGCTCCGCGAACCGCTCGTGCACGGGCGCCTGCGGGTACGCGGCCGCGGTGGCGTTCCACGCCTCCAGCACCTGCGCGCGCTCGGCCTCGCCCAGCAGCGAAAGCTCGCCGAGGCGGCGCCCCGGCTGCGTGGCGATCGCCTCCAGCACGCTCTGGAGCTGCTCCGCGAGCCGCTCCGCCACCTCCGCCTCGATCCGCCCCAGCCCGTAGCGCACCTCCGCCTTGAGCTGCGCCGCCGCGTGCGCCGACAGCACCAGCGGGAAGTTGGACTGCTCGCGCCCCCCGGTCGAGCGCACCGCCAGCGCTTCCAGCGCCTCCGACGCTTCGCCGGCCGCCTCGTCCACCGGGTAGTTCTCGAACACCACCAGGCTCTCGAACAGCGAGTCTCCCGCGGGGACGTCGCTCCACCTCTGCACGTCCACCAGCGGCGTGTACTCGTACTCGCGCGCCTCCACCTGCTCCCCCTGCAGCCCCACCAGCCACTCCCGCAGCCCGGCGGCCCCGTCCACCCGAACCCGCACGGGGAGCGTGTTGATGAACAGCCCCACCGTCTCCTCTACCCCCGGCAGCTCCGCCGGGCGCCCGGAGACCGTCGCCCCGAACACCACCTCCTCCGCCCCGGCCCAACGCGCGAGGAGAAGTCCCCACGCGCCCTGCGCGATGGTGCTCATGGTCACGCCCCACGCGCGCGCCTGCTCCTGGAGCGCGCGCGTGCTCTCCACGGACAGCCGCAGCTTGACCACGCCGGGCATCCCGCCCGCGTCCTCCCGCCCCGCCGCCTTCGCGCCCGGCAGCGGCGTGGGCGCGTCGAAGCCGGCCAGCGTCCGCCGCCAGAAGTCCTCGGCCCGCGCGCGGTCCTGCCGCGCCAGCCACGCGGCGTAGTCGCGGTAGCGGCGGCCCTGCCCCGGCTGCGGCGATTCGCCGCGCGCGTACGCCGCGTACGCCCCCAGCACCGTGCGGAAGACCAGCGACAGGCTCCACCCGTCCATGACCAGGTGGTGGTGCGTCCACACCAGCTGGTGCTCCGCATCGCCCAGCCGGAACAGCGCCAGCCGCATCAGCGGCGCCCGCTCCAGCTCGAAGCCCTGGGCGCGGTCCGCCGCCATGTACGCTTCCACGCGCGCCTGCTGGTCGGCCTCGCCCAGCCCCCGCCAGTCCTCCACGCGGAAGGGCAGCTTCGCCTCGCGGCGGACCACCTGCACCGGGCGCGGCAGCCCCTCCCAGGCGAAGCCGGCGCGCAGCGCCTCGTGCCGCGACACGGCGCTCTGCCACGCCCGCTCCAGCGCGTCCGTGTCCAGCGGCCCCGACAGCGCGAAGCCGAACTGCCCCACGTACACGCCCGAGCCCGGCGCGTACAGCGAGTGGAAGAGCATCCCCTCCTGCAGCGGCGACAGCGGGAACACCTCCTCCACCCCGCGCTCGCTCCCCAGCAGCGCGTCCAGCGCCGCCTGGTCCAGCCCTGCAAGCGGGAAGTCGCTGGGCGTGTAGCCGCCCGCCTCCGCGTCGCGGCAGTGCGCGATCAGCGCCCGCAGCTCCTGGCCGTACCACTCCGCCACGCGCTCGATGGTCTCGCGCTGGTGGACGGCGGCGGAGTAGCCGACGCGCAGCTCCATGCGCCCGCCCTGCACCGACCCGCCCACCTCCAGCCGGTACGGGTGCGGGCTGCGCCGGTCGATGGAGGCGCCGGCCGACTCCGGCGCGAAGCCGAAGAACGCCTCGCCCGAGACCGCCTGGTCGAACTGGCCCAGGTAGTTGAAGCCCACCTCGGCCTCCGCCGCCCCGGCCAATTCCGCCGCGGTCTCGCCCCCGCCCAGGTAGCGCAGCAGCCCGTAGCCGATCCCGCGCCGCGGCACCGCGCGCAGCTGCTCCTTGACGGCCTTGAGCGCCGCGCCGGCGTCGTCCCCGCCGGGCAGTTCCAGCACGACCGGGTAGGCGCTGGTGAACCACCCCACCGTGCGGGAGATGTCCACGCCGCCGACGGCCTCCTCCTCGCGCCCGTGCCCCTCCATCTCCACGCGGACGCGCCGCTCCCCCGTCCAGCGGGCGAGCGCGCGCGCCAGGGCGGTCAGCAGCACCTCGTCGATCTGCGTGCGGTACGCCGCGGGCACCTCGCGCAGCAGCGCGGCCGTCTCGTCCTCCGTGAGGCGCACCGCCACGCCGCGCCGGTGCGCCAGCGTGTTCTCGCCCGCCGCGTCGTCCACGGGCAGCGGCGCCACGTCCCGGCCGGCCTGCTCGCTCCAGTAGGCGGCCTCCTCGGCCAGCTCCCCGGAGCCGGCCAGCTCGGCCAGGCGCTCGGCCCACGCCTTCCACGACGTGGTCTTGGCCGGGAGCTCGACGCTCTCGCCGCGCGCGAGCCGGGTGTAGGCGGTCTCCAGGTCCTCCAGCAGCACGCGCCAGCTCACGGCGTCGATCGCCAGGTGGTGGACCACGGCCAGCAGCCGCCCGGGCTCGCCGCCGCCCAGCTCGAACCACCCCATGCGCAGCAGCGGCCCGCGCTCCAGCTCCAGGCTGCGCTGCACCTGCGCGGCGGTCGCCTCCACCACCGCCTTCTGCGTGTCCGCGGGCAGGCCGGCGAGGTCGAAGACGGTCAGCGGGCCGCGCGCGCTCGGCTCGGCGTGCGACTGCGTCCAGCTTCCGTCCGCCTCGCGGCGGAAGCGCAGGCGCAGCGCGTCGTGGTGCGCCTCCACCGCGGCCGCGGCGCGCGCCAGCAGGCCCGCGTCCAGCGCTTCCCGGGGGCGCAGCAGCAGCCCCTGGTTGAAGTGGTGCCGCGCCGGCTGCTCCGTCTCGAAGAAGCGCTGCTGCACCGGCGTCAGCGGCGCCTCGCCCGTGACCGGGCCCTGCGCCGCCTCGGTGGCGCCCGCGTCCACCCACTCCGCCACCTCGCCCAGACCGGCGATCGTCGGCCGCTCGAAGACCTGCCGCGGCGTCAGCTTCAGCCCCCGCGCACGGGCCCGCGAGACCACCTGGATGGACAGGATGCTGTCGCCGCCCAGCTCGAAGAAGTTCGCCTCCACCCCCACCCGCTCCAGCCGGAGCACTCCGGCCCACACCTCGCACAGGATGCGTTCGGCCTCGGTGCGCGGCCCCACGTACTCCTCCGCCGCGCTCCCCCGCTCCGGCGCCGGGAGCGCGCGCCGGTCCACCTTGCCGTTGGCGTTCAGCGGCAGCCTGTCCAGCACCACGAAGGCGCTCGGCACCATGTACTCGGGCAGCCGCTGCCCCAGGCGCGAGCGCAGCTCCGCCGTGGCGAGCTCCGCTCCGGCCACGGGCACCACGTAGGCGGCCAGCCGCTTCTGGCCCGGCGCGTCCTCGCGCACCAGGACCACGGCCTCGTGCACCCCCTCCTGCTCCAGCAGCACGGCCTCGATCTCGCCCGGCTCGATGCGGAAGCCGCGGATCTTGACCTGCGTGTCCACCCGGCCCAGGAACTCCAGCTCCCCGTCGGCGCGCCGCCGCACCCGGTCGCCCGTGCGGTACAGGCGCGCGCCGGCCTCCCCGGAGAGCGCGTCCGGGACGAACTTGTCGGCCGTCACGTCCGCGCGGCCCAGGTAGCCGCGCGCCACCCCCGCGCCGGCCAGGCACAGCTCCCCCGGCACCCCCACCGGGAGCAGGTTCCCGGCGGGATCCACCACGTGCATCCCCACGCCCGGCAGCGGGCGCCCCACCATCTGCCAGCCGTAGCTCGCCCCGCGACGGAGCGGCGTGGCCGAGCTGATGATGGTGTTCTCGGTGGGCCCGTACATCGCCCACACCTGCGCCGCCGGGAAGGCGGCCTGCATCTGCTCCAGCAGGTCGGGCGCGATGGCGTCGCCGCCCACGAACACGCGCCGCATGCGCGGCAGCGTCCCCGGACCGGCCTGCACGCGCGCCACCACCTCGCGCATCAGCGCCGGCACCGCGTGCACCGCGTCGGCCGCCGTCAGCTCCTCCACCAGGCGCTCCACGTCGCGCACCGTTTCCTGCGCGAGCAGCCGCACCCGTCCCCCGGCGAGCAGCGGGGTGAACACCTCGAACGCCCAGATGTCGAAGGCGTAGCTGGCCATCCCCGGCATCACCTCGCCCTCGGCGAAGGCGAAGGTGTCGCGCGTGCCCAGCAGCGTGTGCGCCAGGCTGGCGTGCTCCACCACCACGCCCTTGGGGCGCCCGGTGGAGCCCGACGTGTAGATGACGTACGCAGCGTTCCCGACGCCGACCCCGCTCTCCGGCGCGTCCTCCGCCTGGGCGGCGATCGCCTCGCGGTCGGCGTCCAGGCGCACGACCTCGCCCGCGAAGGCGGGGAGCGCGTCCACCAGGGCGCCCCGCGACACCAGCAGGGCGGCGCCGGAGTCGCTCAGGGTGTAGGCCAGGCGCTCGGCCGGGTAGTCGGGGTCCAGCGGCACGTACGCGCCGCCGGCCTTGAGCACGCCGAGCACCCCCACCACCATCTCCGGCCCGCGCTCCAGGCACACCGCGACCCGGCTCTCCGGGCCCACGCCGCGGCCGCGGAGGTGGTGCGCCAGCTGGTTGGAGCGCCGCTCCAGCTCCGCGTAGCTCAGCGCGTCGTCGCCCCAGGAGACCGCCGCGAGCCCGGGCGTGCGCGCGGCCTGGGCCGAGAACAGCTCGTGCATGCACGCCGGCGCGTACCCCAGCGGCTCCGCGCGCGACTCGGCCAGCAGCTGCGCTCGCTCGCTCGCGCGCAGCAGCGACACCTCCGACAGGCGCTGCCGCGGGTCGGCGGCCATCGCCCGCAGCACCGTGTCCAGGTGCCCCGCCATCCGCTCGATCGTCGCCGCCTCGAAGAGCGCCAGCCGGTAGTTGAGCGCTCCGGCCAGCGCGCCCCCGGCGTCCGCGAACTCCAGGTCCAGGTCGAACTTGGCGGCGCGCGCGCCCCCGCCGAACGGTTCCAGCGCGAGCTCCCCCAGCTCCAGCCGCTCGCTGTTCGCGCTGGCCTGGTTCAGCGCGAAGGCGACCTGGAAGACCGCGGCATGCGTCAGGCTGCGCTCCACCGACAGCTCCTCCACCAGCCGCTCGAAGGGCAGCTCCTGGTGCTCGAACGCGCTCAGCGTCGCCTCGCGCGTCGCGCGCACCAGCTCGGCCAGGGTGGGGTCGTCGCCGAGCTCGGCGCGCAGCGCCAGCGTGTTGACGAAGAAGCCGATCAGCCCCTCCACCTCGCGCCGGCTGCGCCCCGCGATGGGGGTGCCCACCACCACGTCGTCCTGGCCGGAGTACCGGGCCAGCAGCGCCTGCCACCCGGCCAGCAGCGTCATGAACAGCGTCGCCTCTTCCCGCTCCGACAGCTCGCGCAGCCCCTGCGCCAGCTCGGTGGGAACCACGAAGCCGTGCCTGCCCGCCAGCAGGCTCTGCCCCACGGCGCGCGGACGGTCGGTGGGGATCTCCAGCAGCGGCGGCGCGCCGGCCAGGCGCTCCTTCCAGTAGCCGATGTGGTCCTGCAGCGTCTTGCCGCTGAGCCAGCCGCGCTGCCACACCGCGTAGTCGGCGTACTGCACCGGCAGCTCGGGGAGACCCGGCTCCTCGCCCCGGCTGAAGGCGCCGTACAGGGCGGAGACCTCGCGCACCAGCACGCCGCGGCTCCAGCCGTCGCTGACGATGTGGTGGAGCGTGAAGAGCAGGACGTGGTCCTCGTCGTCCAGGCGCAGCAGCGTGCTCCGCAGCAGCGGCCCGGCCTCCAGGTCGAAGGGCCGCAGCGACTCCTCGGCGGCCAGCCGCTCGGCCTCCGGCTCCCGCTCCGCCTCCGGCAGGTGCCGCAGCTCCAGCTCCGCCATGGGAACGGGAGCGGGCGGGTGGATGACCTGCACCGGCTCGCCGTCGTGCTCCGCGAAGACCGTTCGCAGCGTCTCGTGCCGCCGCACCAGCGCGTCCACGGCCGCCCGGAGCGCCGACGTGTCCAGCGCGCCGCGCAGGCGCAGCGCGAAGGGCACGTTGTACGCGGCGCTCCCCGGCTCCAGCCGGTCCACCAGCCACAGCCGCTGCTGCGCGAACGACAGGGGGGCGGGACCGTCGGAGGTGCGGCGGGAGATCTTCCCCTGGCCCGCCGTGCCCCGCTCCCGCATGATCTTCTGCAGGAGCGCCTGCCTCTTCGCGGACGAGAGCTGACCGAGCGCTTCCGCGACACCGGCAGTGGGTTTATCGCTCATGTGCGGCAATGACAATGTTGAAGGATCGCGGACTCTACTGCGCTACCACCGGCCCCGACGCCGTCTCGACGTCCGGGGCCTGCTCGGATTCCAGCTCTTCCAGGTGCTCCGCCATCTGGTCGTCGTCCAGGTCGCCGAACAGCTGGTCCTCCACCGTCCTGGCCAGGGCTTCCACGGTGCGCAGCTCGAAGACGGCGCGCAGCGGCACCTCGATCTCCAGCGCATCCCGCAGCCGCGAGACCACCTGCGTGGCCATCAGCGAGTGCCCGCCCAGCTGGAAGAAGTTGTCCTCGGCCCCCACCCGCTCCAGCCCCAGCAGCTCCGCGAAGATCCCCGCCACCAGCTCCTCCATCACCGTGCGCGGCTCCACGTACTCCCTCTCGGACCCGCTCTCCGGCGCCGGCAGGAGGCGCCGGTCGACCTTGCCGTTGGCCATGATCGGCAGCTGCTCCATCACCACGAACGCGCCCGGCACCATGTACTCCGGCACCTGCTCCGCCACGTGCCTCCGCAGCTCGGCAACCGCGACGTCCGCCGCCGCAACCTCCACCCCCGCCTCCGGGACCACGTACGCCACCAGCCGCTGCTGTCCCGGCGCGTCCTCGCGCTGCAGCACCACGGCCTCGCGCACCTGCTCGTGCATCCGCAGCACCGCCTCGATCTCCCCCAGCTCCACCCGGTAGCCGCGCACCTTCACCTGGTGGTCCGCACGCCCCAGGAACTCGATCTCCCCGTCCGACCGCCGCCGCCCCAGGTCCCCCGTCCGGTACAGCCGCGCTCCCGCCACGCCACGGTGCGGGTCCGGGAGGAAGCGCTCCGCCGTCAGCTCCGCGCGCCCCATGTACCCCCGCACCACCCCCACCCCGCCGATGTACAGCTCTCCCGCCACCCCCACCGGCACCGGCTCCAGCCACCGGTCCAGCACGTACAGCTGCGTGTTCCCGAACGTCCGCCCGATCGGCGGGTCGCCGTCCTCCGCCGCGTACGCGCTGGAGGTGTTGCGGATGCTCGCCTCCGTCGCCCCGTACCCGTTGAAGAAGCTCCGCCCCTCCGCGCTCCAGCGCCGCAGCTGCTCGCCCGGCAGCCGGTCGCCGCCGCAGATCAGCGTGCGCAGATCCGGCAGCGCCTCCACCGGCGTGGCCGCCAGCGCCGACTGCATGGTCTTCATGTGCGTGATCCGCTGCTCGCGCAGCAGCCGCAGCAGGTCCTCGCCCGGGAGCATCTCCCGGCGCGCGGCCACCACCA
>JBEVLE010000098.1:0-13809 GCA_040509335.1 Longimicrobiaceae bacterium
CGCCGACCCGGCGAGCGTCGCGATCAACGGGAGTGGCGGCGCCTCCGTCAGCGTCACCTACACGGTGGCCAGCGGTGCCGCGAGCGGCGCGACGGCCACGGTGTCGCTGCGCGCCACCGACGCCACCTCCGCCGCCCTCCAGGCCAGTGGGAGCTTCGTGAGCACGGTCGCCGCCACACCCAGGAAGCCGGGCCTGAGCTGGTCGGTGCCCGAGGTGTCGGCGGGTCCGGGCGAGACGGCGACGAACACGCTGACGGTGACGAACAACGGCAACGTGGCGCGGACGTTCTGCTACCAGCCGTCGAAGCGGGCGGGGAACGTCCCCGCGGACAGCGTCTTCGCGACCTATCCCGCGGCGGCGTGCGAGAGCTACGGGCCCTTCCAGGCCCGGAGCTTCCCGGTGGGCTTCACGGTCCGCGGCACGGCGCAGGGAGGGTGGTCTGCGCGGGCGGGGCTCCACGCCGTGGACCAGGCGGACGGGAGCGCGGTGAGCGACACCGCATCGTTCGCCACTTCGGTGCGGACGGCGCCGGCCAGCCCCACCGTGACGCCGCCCGCGAACCAGGCGGACGTAGCCGGGGTGCCGCGCACGGTGGTGGTCACGGTCCGCAACAACGGCAACGCGAGCCGCACCTTCCGGCTGGCGGCGACCAGCTCCAGCACCATGGTGGTCGGCGACCCGGCCGATCCTGCCGACGTCACCGTTGACGCGTTTGGCCAGCAGAGCGTGAGCCTGGCGTACACGCCGGTCGGGAAGGGAAGCGCGATCATCGCCGTGACCGCGACCGACACGCAGGACGCCTCGAAGAGCCACACGGCCGGCTTCACGAGCATGGTGGCGAACCGGGGCCCCACGGCAAGCTTCACGGCTCCAAGCCCGGTCTACCACAACCAGGCCTTCACCCTGAACGCCGCGGGATCGAGCGACCCGGACGGCGACGCGCTCACCTACCGGTGGCGCTTCGGCGACAACACCACGGGGACGGGCGCCACGCCCACCAAGTCCTACGCGGTGGACGGGACGTACACCGTGACGCTGACCGTCTCCGACGGCGCCGACAGCGCGACGGCGACGCGGGAGGTCCTCGTGGTCAACCGCACGCCCACGGCGCAGATCTACGCGGACAGGGCCACCGCGGAAACGGGGGTGTCGATCTTCTTCAGCGGGGCGGGCTCGACCGACCCGGACGGAGACGCGCTTGACTACACGTGGAGCTGGGGCGACGGCTCCGCCGCGCGCACCGGGCCGACGGCCAGCCACGCGTATTCCACCGCGGGCGCGTACACGGTCACGCTCACCGTCAGTGACGGAAGGGACGCGCCGCAGAGCACCACCGCGACGGTCACGATCAGCGCGCCGGACGCGCAGGGGCCGGCGATCGAGTTCGTCCGCAAGGCCGAGGCGCCCGCGCCGGGGCAGGTTTCCGTGGACGTGAACTGGCGGGACCCCAGCGGGGTGGACCGGAGCAGCCTCCTGTACAGCTGGAACGGCCAGCCCGCCAGCTTCGTCAACACGCCGGAGACGAACGCGCCCTGGGTGCAGGGTTCCACCTCGCTCATCTTCAGCGAAGGCAACAACGTCCTGCGCGTATACGGCAGGGACGTCCGGGGGAACGAGAGCCGGGACTCGGTCGTGTACCTATACGACACCATGGGCCCCAAGATCACGATCACCCGCAAGGCGACCGCCTCGGCCGAGGGCCAGGTCTCGCTGGTCGTCGACTGGGAGGACCCGAGCGGGGTGGACCAGAGCACGCTCTTCTACACCTGGAACGGCCAGCCCACCACGTTCTACCACACGCCCGCGGAGAACGCCGCGTGGGTGCAGGGCTCCACCTCCCTGATCCTTGGGGTGGGCGACAACGTCCTCAAGGTCTACGGAAAAGACGTCGCAGGGCGCGCGGACAGCGCCTCGGTCACCTACCAGTATCTGGATACGCAGCCTCCCACGGTCGGCTTCAGCCACGCCGACGGGCACACCTTCACGGAGGACTACCGAACCATCACCATCGACTGGAGGGACGACCACGCCGTCGACGAGCACACGTTCACGATCCGCCACAACGGGCAGGTCCTCACGCCGACCATCAGTACCCGGAGCTGGGACGGACACTGGCAGTCGGCGCTGACACTCGATCTGCAGGAGGGCGCCAACACCCTGGAGGCCTCCGTGGCCGATCGGGTGGGACGTCGCGCGAGCCAGGCGATCACCTACTTCTACAACCAGGCGCCGTACGCCGTCCACGTTTCTTCCGCCCAGGGCGCCATCACGGCCCCGGCAGGCGCCCAGAACCTGAGCCACACCTTCACGGTGCGGAACGCGGGCACCCAGCCGGCCACGTTCCAGGTGGCGCCGGGATGCCACGACGCCGTCTACGACTGCTTCCGCGACCCGGGGCTGGCGTCGCTCTACCTGGCGCCGGGGCAGGAGACGCAGGTTCCGGTGACGTTCAGGACCCGCGCGTCGGGCTGGGGCGACCTGGGGCTGAACGCACACAAGGTGGACGACACGAGCATCGGCTCCAGCCGCACCATCACGGTGCAGGTCAGTGAGAGCGCGGGCGCGCCCGGAGTCCCCGAGGTCTCCGCGATCGGTTCGGGGCCGGTGTCGATGACCCTCGACGAGAGCCGGCCGATCGAGTTCCGGGTGAGCAATCCCGGGACGGCGCCGGGCACGTACGCGTTCACCGTGGACTGCAAGCTGGGGGTGCTGTCGTGCTTGCCCCCGCAGCCGGTGACGGTCGACCCGGGCAGCTCCCGGACGGTGGCCGTGCAGGTGCAGGCGGTGGGCGTCTCGGCATCTCCCGAGATGGTGACCCTGGCTGCGACGCTGAACGGCACGAGCCGCAGCGCCAGCCAGAGCGTCACCATCGCCGGCGCGAACGGGGCGGCACCCACCGTGGCGCTGGACTCGGCCACGGCGATGCCGCTGATCGAGCGGGACCTGTGCCTGACATTCGCGGCGGGAGCGAACGCGGCCTACGAGTGTGGCGACCTGCGCATCGTGCACGCGCTGCCCGGCGTCCGCACGATGAACAAGGCGCGCGCTCCGGCGCTGCTCTACAACAGCCAGCACGCCTCGCCGAATCCGCTTGTCGCGGCCAACGTGACGCTGCCCGCTTCGCGAGGGGTGCCGTCACAGCTCGAAGTGGTCGTGGAGATCAACGGCGCCACTCTGATGCAGCCCTACGGCCAGGACAAGCTGTGGCCCGCGGGCGAGACGAGGCGGATCGCCTTCAGCCACATGGGCCTCCGCACCCTTGCGACCGGCGTCTACCCGTACAAGCTGTGGGTGGTCGCGTCGTACGCGCAGGGCGGGCCGGCGACCTCGGCTGCGCAGCAGGGACGCCTGGTGGTGGTAAATCGCAGCGGCAGCTCGCTGGGAGCGGGCTGGTGGGTGGCGGGAGTGGAGCAGCTGCACTTCCCGTTCGACACTCGCCCGGGGAGCCCCCTCCCTGACAGCCTCGTCTGGGTGGGCGGGGACGGCGCCACCCGCATTTACGGGGGGCCCAACGGCAGCGCCGGAAGCTGGGAGGCCCCCAGGATGGACCGGCCCGACCGGATCACCTACGAGGCCGTGCCGGAGCTCGGGACCGACAGGTACTACGTCCGCCACCTGAGCGGCGGCGTGCGCGTGGTCTTCAAGTCCAACGGGCAGCACGCGGCGACGATCAACCGGCTGGGCCACCGGACTGCCTTCGGCTACGACAGCCAGGGAAGGCTCGAGCACATCTCGGTACCGGCCGGACTCTCCTACACGTTCGACTACGACAGCGAAGCGGACGTGGTGAAGGTGATTGCCCCCGCAGTCACCTCTCCCGGGGCGGCGGCCGCACGGCCGCGGATCACGCGGATCCGTCTCCAGGGTGGACGGGTGCAGTCGATCGAGGAGCCGGACCACCAGGAGAAGCTTGCACGCTGGCCCCTGCCCACGGGCTTCGGTCCGGTTCGCTTCGGGTACGAGACCGGAACCAGCCGGATCGAGCGGCGGACCGACCGCCGGGGGAAGACCACGTCGTACCGCTACGATGCCGGCAAGAAGCTCGAGCAGATGGAGCTCGACCCGGAGTTCCAGCAGGAGGTCATCCGGGTGCGCTTCCGCGCGGCGGAGAGCCGGGGGAGCGTCGGCGCCGCGCCGGCATTGCTCACGGACGTGTACACCGAGTACGACGGTCCGCGGACCGACGCGACCGACGTGACGAAGTTCTGGCTGGACCGCTTCGGCTCACCCTCGACCATCGTGAACACCAGGGGCAAGCAGACCGCCATCGCCCGAAATGATCCGAACTGGCCCACGCTGGTGACCGGCGTCGAGTTTCCGAACGGGCGCAGGCTCTCGGCGACGTACTACGCGGACGGGAACCTGGAGACCTCGACCGACCTGACGCGCTGCAAGGGCGAGGGAGCATCGCGGGTGTGCGGGGCGACCACCTCGTACACCTGGGACACGCGCTGGGACCAGGTGCGGGAGATCCGGCTGCCCGAAGGTGAGATCACCTCCTTCCACTACGGCGACGTGGGGAACCGGGAGTGGCAGCAGCCGGGTCCGTACACCGGAAACGATCCTCGGCGGGTGTATTTCGACTACCATCCCACCACCGGGGGGACAGCTCCGGGCCTCGTCAGGGCGGTCAGGACTCCCGGCGAGGCCGCGGGCACGTACGACGAGGAGACGCTCGTGTACGACGTGCGGGGCAACCTGAGCGCGACGCGCACCCCGCTCGGGTTCTACACGCTCTACTACACGGACGAGATCGGGCGTGACACGCTGGTGATCTCTCCCACCGCCGCGGCAGCGGCGACGGATCCCGCCGTGCTCGCCCAAGCGGGTGGAACGGGGGCGCGGACCAGCATCGAGTACGACCTGCTCGGCCAGGAGGTCGAGCGGACCCGCTACGGGCCGCCCGTCAAGCACCGCAACGCCTCCGGGGAGGAGGTTCAGACGCCGGCGGAGAAGGTGACGGTCTGGAGGCAGTACGACGACGAAGGCAACCTGGAAAGCCTGAAGCGCTCGGCGGAGCCGGAATCCGCACACGGTGCGCTGACGACCGGATGGCGCTATGACGCGGCAGGCCGGGTGATCGCCGAGGTCGCCCCGGACCTGAAGGAGGAGACCACCGTCTACGATGCGGCCGGGAACCCGAAGGCCCACACGACCCGTCGTGGCAGGACCATCGGCATGACGTACGACGAGCTGAACCGGCTGCGGACCCGGACCATTCCGGAACATTCGTATGGCCCGACTTCGCTGCAGGTCATGAACGGTCTGACCTTCCAGTTCCCCTTCTTCACCGGGAGCGCCGATGGGAATCTGGAAACGAACAATGGGACGAACAACCCGGGGGGACTCGTCATCCCGGGCGACGTGGAGGAGTTCGACTACGACGAAGCGGGGAACCTGACGCTGGCGAACAACCGTGATTCCCGGGTAAGCCGTACGTACAATGAGGATGGGACGCTCAGGAGCGAGACCCAGCGCATCCGGACGTACCGCGGCAGCGACTACTCGAAGCACGTCTACGAGCTGACCTACGGGTACGACCTGAACGGACGCCGCACGTCGCTGACCCACCCACAGAACCTGGCGCCCGCGGCCGCGACTCCGCAGACTTACGGGTACAGGGCGGTGACCGGGCAGCTCGAGACGATCACCGACGTGCTGGGCAACAGCTACGAGTACGGATACTGGAACAACGGCCTGCTCCGGCGCCTGACGTTCCCCGCCCAGTCGGACCTCGCCGAGGAGAGATGGTACGACCGGGACGGCAGGCTCCGGCACCGGATCCGTTCCACCGGCGCGGGTTCGATCCACAGCGACACGCTGTACTATGATGCGCGTGGCAAGGTGCTGAGCGCGCATACGCAGGACGATACCACCAACCTCGCCTATTCCGGGCTGGGAACCCTGGCGCGAGGGTATACCTGGACGCGCCTGGGCAGCCAGCACCAGACGGAAGAGACGTACAGGGTGGACGCCCTCGGCAACCGTATGCAGTCGCTCACCGCGGGCGTGGACGACGTGGCGTTCGGCCCCGTTTCCAACCAAGCGTACGAATACGAGCCGCACACGGGCCGCCTCAAGTTCGTCAAAGAGGGGATCGGGTCCATTCCGATGTCCGGGGCGGGAGCGGAAAGCAGCTACGCCTACGACGCGGCCGGCAACGTCGCTTACGTCGGCAGCAGGAGCTACCAGACCAGCTACACCGTGAGCGGGGCGCTCGCGGACGTACCGGAGGGCACGGTCAACTACTACGGCGCGGACGAAAGGCTTCGGGTGGCCGACCGCCAGGCGTGCTACTTCGAGTTCGGCGGTTGTGCGACTCCGATGTTCGGCAAGCGCGCCGCGTTCCAGGAGTACCGCTACGACGCCCTGGGGCGCCGGGTCCTGATCCGTACGCGCAGCGAATGGGCCTGCGCCACCGGTTGCGAGATGAGCATCCAGCGCGTGGTGTGGGACGGGGACCAGATCCTGTACGAGGTCAAGGCCTACGGCGGAACCGGCGCGACGGATGCGAAGCTCGAGCAGGACACCGACCTGGTGGTGCCGCCGGCCACTGCGTCCGACCGACCCAAGCCGCAGGGCGACGGCTACTATGGGAGGGTCGCCTACACGCACGGGGCGGGGATCGACCAGCCGCTGTCCTTCATCCGGATGGACTACGGGTGGAACTGGGGATGGGACCCGGAGAACGCGAGGATCGGCCCGGTGGTCGTGCTTCCCCATCCCAACTGGCGGGGGCAGTTCAACACGGGGAGCTTCATGGGGAACCCGTGCACACTGGTCAGGGAGCAGCAGGTTTACGAGGACCAGGAGCCGGGGCAGCGCTCCCTGTGTATGGAGGTGGAGTGGCCGGGCGAGCGCATCATGCTGTTCCGGCAGACCCGGCGGCAGGACCTGCACGGGCCCGTCAGCTGGATGGGGAGCCTGATTGACGACAAGCGGGACGCGTCGGGCAACCTTTACATGCGCAACCGCTACTACGACCCGGCGAGTGGACGCTTCACGCAGGAGGATCCGATCGGGCTGGCTGGCGGGTTGAACGTGTACGGCTTTGCCAACGGGGACCCGGTGTCGTATTCTGATCCCTATGGATTGTGCCCGGATGCCTGTGTGATCGAAACTGCTGGCATCGGAGTCATCTATGCGGCTGGATTGGCTGCCCTCGCTACTGGAGCGGCGATCTATGCTGGTGAGGATCTCGGGAATGCCCTAGCAGCCGGTGCCGATGCCGGAAAGCGAGGTGTCGACCAGATCATCACGATGGCCCGCAACAAGCATGTTGAGGGAAAGATCCAGGGCGAAATCGACGTCATCAACGAGCACTTCGAATTCCTTGGCGGAGGCGGCGGGCACGGGGATCCCCGAGATCCTCGGAACCGGGACAAGTGGAAGAGCGACATCCGGCGCCACCTGCGCGAAATGAAGAAGCACATTGATCGGCTCACGGGGGATCGTAACAAGCAACCCTGGCAGGAGAAGATGAAGCAGATCGAAGAACAGCTACGGAATACCCAGTGAGAATGAGCAATGTCTAACAACAGCGATCATGTTGCCGCCACTCTGGACCTGACGAATCGCCTCACATCTTGGCTTCGCAGTGCCGGCGTGAAAGATAGTGAGATGGCCGTAGATTTTGCGGACATACTCTCCGCTGCGCGGCATATCGAAGAGATCCTAACGCAGCTGCTTACCGTCGAGCCAACCCGGCCGGAGGGTGCGGACGAAGCACTCTCGCATCTCGGCAAGCTTCACGTGTGGCTTTTCGGCGAGATGAAGCACCATCTGCTGGAGCTGGAAGACGTGTGGCCACGCTTGGAGAATCGCCTGGTGGAGCTAGCTCCCAAGGATGAGTGAGGTGGTCGGGCTCACCCACAGGCGGCAGGGACGGCCCGTTGCGATCGAGTGTCACATCGGAAGCCGTGCGGCTGCACGCTTCATCCGGATCCCGGGATCCGCACGGGGCCAGCGCGGCAATGAAGGACAGACGGGTGACCTGAAGCTGACTACGCATGAACGGTACGTGATCGGCTTTCTTTGCAAGAGGATCACCGCCGAGGCTCTGCCTTCCTCCGGGAATGATTGAAGAGGGGTGTTGCGGATCTCTGGATGGCCATGAAGCGGTTTCGCTACGCGGCAGGTCCTGGAACTGAACCGCGCCGGGTTTTTCCGGAGGGTTCGGGTCGTGAGTGCCGCAACAAGGGACCGACTCTCTCGGTGAGGGGTGCGCCTCCTCAAAGGCCGGCAGGGCCCCCCGGGCCGAGCGGGTGAAAAGACACGAGAGCAGTCGAACGATCCACCCTGCGCCAACCGCGCACTCGAGTCGTTCACAAGGGAGAAGCCCGTCGCAATGGGCTTCTCCCTTTTGCCGTCGTGTCCATTACAGGCCATCAGCAACCACCACTCCGCCCTCGAGCGCCGTGCTCCACGAGCACACACCGTTTCCGCCGGTTACACTCCGCTCACGACAAAACGAATCGTGGTGTGTGTAAACTGCGTCCATTTAGTGACTTGGAATAATTTCGCCTCGTCCCGTCGCCGGGACCTCCACTTGCCTTCGGGTCCGCCATCGCCCCTGTGCGCCGGCGGGATCCCTGGTCCGGTCGGTTGCCGAACGAGCATACCCACCGGAAATCATGCCCGGACCGAAGTCGCAGGCCAAGACACGTCCCGAACTCCCGTTCCACTCCGCCCCGACCGAAAGGATCCCCGACCTCCGTCTCCCCGACCACGTGGCCCTGGCGTACGTCCCCCCGCCGTACCACGCTCCGCAGCCGCTCCCCACCCCCGGCGCCCCCTCCCCCCCGCGCGGCTCCGTCTTGCTCCTCGACGCCATCCTTCCCGAAGCCCTCCCGCTCCCCGAGCTGCAACGGCTCGTCACCGGGCTGCGCACGGCCCTGTCCCTTCCCGTCGCGCTGCGGCTGGGCGGCCCGGACCCTCTGAAGTCGCTGTACCTGGCCAGCAACGCCCGGTCGGTCGGCTGCGGCGCCGTGCTGCTGGAGTGCCAGCCGCTCGCGGAGGGGCTGCGGGCGTTCCTCGCCCACCCGCTGGACCCCGCGGACGAGTGGCTGCGCTGGCTCCAGCTCCGCCACCCCGTTCCCGGGCAGTTCCGCGACACGCTCCAGGCGGTGGTCCGCGCTGCGCCCGTCGCCCTGAACCTCCCCGACCTATGCTGCCGCATCGACACTCCCATGCGCACGCTGGCGCACCGCCTCCGCCAGGCCCGGCTGCCCAAGCTGGAACGGTGGTACGACGGCTCGCGCGTGCTGCACGCCGAGCTGGAGCTGCAGCGCGACCCGGCACTCCGCGTGGACCAGGTGGCGGAGCGGCTGGGCTATGCTGACGACCTGAGCTTCTCCAACCGGGCGTACCGGCTGTTCGGCGTCACGCCGGTGACCTCGCGCAAGCTGCTGGGGCTGGAGTGGAGGTTCCGCGAGTGGTGGCTGAGGGCCTACCGGTGAACCCCGCCGCAGGCGGCAAGATGTTGCCGCCACGGATTTTGATCGGATGCGTAAGTGCAGTGATATTCAGCAGGTACGCTTCACGGACGATTTCCCGGCCTTGCCTGCCGGGCCCCCCCTTCCGCGCTCCCCTTCGGATGGACCCTGCCGCGCTCCCGGCCGCGGGCGCCCCGGTGCTCACGGCCGACTACCTCCGCCACTGGCGGCTCGTGCCGCGCCCCGAGGGGGCGGTGCTCCGGGTGCTCGTCGCGGAGGAGCCGGACCCGCAGGCGCTGGACGACCTGCGCTGGGCATACGGCGGGATGGAGCCGGTGGTGGAGCGGGTGGGCGAGGACGAGCTGGAGGCGGCCCTGCTGCGCGCCGACGAGGAGCAGGCCGAGACCGCCGCCACGCTGATCGCCTCGCTGGGCGCGGACGCCGGGGTCGGCGCGGACGTCCCCGCCGAGGCGGGAGAGGGCGACCTGCTGGCGCAGGCCCAGGAGGTCCCCGTGGTGCGGCTGGTGAACCTGCTGCTGATGGAGGCGCTGGCGGCCCGGGCGTCCGACCTCCACCTGGAGGCGGGGCGGGGCCGGGTGCAGGTGAGATACCGGGTGGACGGGGTGCTGGTGGAAGCCCCCTCGCCACCCGCGGCGCTGGTCCCCGCGGTGGTCGGCCGGCTCAAGGTCATGGCCGAGCTGGACGTGGCCGAGCGGAGGCGCCCGCAGGACGGCCGGGTGCGGCTGCGGCTGGAGGAGCGCTCGGTGGACGTGCGCGTGAGCACGCTCCCCACCCTGCACGGCGAGAGCGTGGTGCTCCGCCTGCTGGAGTCCGAGGGGCGCAGGCTTGGGCTGGAGGAGCTGGGGATGGCCGCCGACACCCGCGCCCGCTTCGCGGAGCTGCTCGGCTGCCCGCACGGCGTGCTCCTCACCACCGGCCCCACCGGGAGCGGCAAGACCACCACGCTGTACGCCGCGCTGGAGCAGATCCGCACCGGGCGGGAAAAGATCGTCACCGTGGAGGACCCGGTGGAGTACGCGCTGGACCGCGTGGCCCAGGTCCCCGTGAACCGCAAGGCGGGTGTCACCTTCGCCTCCGCGCTGCGCTCCATCCTCCGGCAGGACCCGGACGTGATCCTGGTGGGCGAGATGCGCGACACCGAGACGGCCGAGATCTGCGTGCAGGCGGCGCTCACCGGACACCTGGTGCTATCCACCCTGCACACGAACGACGCGGCCGGCGCCATCGTCCGCCTGGTGGACCTGGAAGTGGAGCCGTACCTGGTGGCCAGCACCGTGGAGGGGGTCCTCGCCCAGCGGCTGGTGCGCGTGGTGTGCCGCCACTGCGCCGGGGAGCACCCCGTCCCCGCGCCCGTGCTGCGCGAGATGGAGGCGGCGGGGTTCCCGGCGGAGCGCTTCCGCCGGGGCCGCGGCTGCCCGGAGTGCCGGGGCACCGGGTACCGCGGGCGCACCGGCGTCTACGAGCTGCTGCCGGTGGACGAGGAGGTCCGGGCCGAGGTGCTGCGCGGCCGCGGCGTGGGCACGCTGCGGGAGATCGCCCTGGCGGGGGGAATGCGCCCGCTGCGCGCCGACGGCTGGCGGCAGGTGGCCGCCGGCGTCACCACCCCCGAGGAAGTGCTGCGGGTCTCCCACGCGTAGCCCCGGCGTTTGCCGGAACTGCTCTCTACCACCCTCTCTCATCCCAACTCCGAGGCGTCATGAACCGGGACAGGCGCAGCCGCGCGGGCTTCACGCTGATCGAGATCCTCGTCGTCATCCTGGTGTTAGGCGTGCTCGCCGCGCTGGTGGCACCCAACGTCTTCCAGCACGTGGGCTCCTCCAGGACCACAGCCGCCCGCTCGCAGCTGGAGCTGGTTGGGGCGGCGCTGGACGCGTACCGGCTGGACAACGACAGCTACCCCGGCACGGACCAGGGGCTCTCGGCGCTGCTGGTCGCTCCGCAGGGCACGCCGCAGCCGCGCAGCTGGCGGGGGCCCTACCTCAAGAAGGCGGTGCCGGCGGACCCCTGGGGAAACCCGTACCAGTACAGCAGCCCCGGAAAGGTCGACCCCAGGCACGACTACGAGCTGGTGAGCCTGGGGCGCGACGGCAAGGACGGCGGCACCGGCGAGGACGCGGACATCCGCAGCTGGGACTGAGCCGTGCCCGCCTTCGCGTACCGCGCGGCCGACGCGCGGGGGAGGACGCTGCGCGGGGTGGAGGAGGCCGCGTCCGCGGGGGCGCTGGAGAGCCTGCTCGCCCGGCGGGGATTGTTCGCCCTGGAGATCCGCGCGCCGGAGACCGGCGGGGAAAGCCGGAAGCGCCGGTCGCCGTTCGTGTCGCGCCGCAACGACGTGACCGACTTCATCACCACCTTCGCGGCGCTCCTCCAGGCGGGACTCCCCCTGGACCGCTCGCTGGAGGTGGGGGTGCGCGGGGCTGCGCGCGCGGACGTGGCGGACGCGGTGACGGCGGCGCGCCGCCGGGTCCGCGAGGGGGGGAGGCTGGCCGACGGCCTGGCCGAGCACCCGCGGCTCTTCCCGGCGGTGGCGGTGGGGCTGATCCGCGCGGCGGAGCACGGAGGCCACCTGGACTCGGCGATGGGGCGTCTCGCCGCGTACCTGGAACGGGAGCGGGCGCTGCGCGCCCGCATCACCTCGGCGATGATCTACCCGCTGCTGATGCTCACGGTGGGCGGCGGGGCCATGGCGGTGCTCCTCCTCTTCGTCCTCCCGCGCTTCGTGGCCCTGCTCCAGGACGCCGGGAGCGCCCTGCCGCGCTCCACCGCCGTGCTGATCGCCCTGTCCAGGGTGCTCACCCGGGGCTCGCCACTGCTCGCGGCGGGCGGGGTGGCGCTGGCGGCGGGATACGCGGCGCTCCGCTCCAGCGAGCGGGGAAGGGAGCGGGTGGACGGGCTCCTCCTCCGCGTCCCCGTCATCGGGGCGCTGCGGGCGCGGCACGCCACGGCGCGGCTGGCGAACACCCTCTCCACCCTGCTCGCCGGGGGCGTGCCGCTGCTGGCGGCGCTGGAGATCGCCCACGAGACCACCGGCGACGCGGCGGTGGGCGCCGACGTGCGCGCGGCGCGGGACGCGGTGCGCCGCGGCGAGGCGCTGTCGGCGGCGCTGGGGCGGGGGAGGGCCTTCCCGTACGCCTTCGTGCGGCTGGTGGAGGTGGGGGAGGAGACAGGGCAGCTGGACACGCTGGTCGAGCGGGCCGGCGCGCTGCTGGAGGCCGAGCTGGAGCGGCGGCTGGAGCGATCGGTGGCCCTGGTGGAGCCGGCCATGATCGTGGTGTTCGGGTGCGTGATCGGGTTCGTGGCGCTGGCTCTCCTCCAGGCCATCTACGGGATTCATGCGCAGGGCTTCTGACCGGTGGCCCGCTCGCGCCCGTGGCGCGGCCGGCTTCACCCTGGTGGAGCTGGCGACGGCGCTGTTCGTCTTGGGGCTGGCCCTGGCGCTCGCCGCCCCGGCCATGCCGCGGGCCCGTACGGGGGCGGACGCGGCGGCCCACGCGCTGGCGCGGGTGCTGGACCGCGGCCGGGTGGCGGCGATGCGGGAGGGCGTGGAGGTGTCGGTGGAGGTGGACGCGGCCACCGGTGAGTTCCGCGTCCTCGCCCCCGCTGCGGACGGCGCCGACTCGGTGCTGGGAGCCGGCCGGCTCCCGCTGGACGGCGCCACCCGGCTGGAGTCCGTGCAGGGGGAGCCGCGGGTCGGGTTCCGCTTCGGGGGGCTCGGCAGGGCGGAGGGAGGCCCGGTGCGCTTCGGCGACGCGCAGGGCCGCGGACGGACGGTGACCGTGAACCGCTGGACCGGGAGGGTGCGTGTCGAGGTGGAGTAGCGGCGGCTTCACGCTGATCGAGGTGGCGGCCGCCCTGGCGGTGGCCGGGCTGGTGCTCGCCGGCGCACTGGGCGCCGCCGCGGCGGACGCGCGCGCCAGCCGCAGGGCCGTGGCGACCACGGAGGCGGCGGTGCTCGCCGAGGACCTCCTCTTCCGCACCCCCTTCCTCCGCTGGGACTCGCTGACCGCTTTCGGCACGCAGGGGGAGGGGCGCTTCGCCGCGCCGCTGGACCGCTTTCGCTGGGCCCTGGCCACCGCGCCGGTGCCGGGGGAGCCGGAGCTGGTGGAGGCCACGGTCACGGTGGAGTGGGAGGACGGCGCCTACACCGCGTCCACCCGCTACGGGCCGTCCCCCCTGGTCATCGCGGAGGGCGCGCCGTGAGCCGCCGGGGGGTCGCGCTTCTGGAGGTGGTGGTCGCCCTGGCGGTCGCCGGCGTGGTCGCGGCCCTGGTGCACGCGGGCGTCCGCACCCTGCTGGACGTGGAGGACCGCGCCGCGGCCACGCGGGAGGAGGCGGCGCACGCCACGGCCGTGC
>JBEVLE010000099.1:0-4234 GCA_040509335.1 Longimicrobiaceae bacterium
GCGAGCGGCCGGTGAGCTGCCGGTAGCGGTAGGCCACGAAGCGGTGCGAGGTGCCGTGGAAGCCGTAGCGCCGCACCCGGTGCCGCCGGTACAGCGAGTAGGGGATGGCGTACAGGTACGCCCGCTCCGGCAGGGTGTGGTGGAAGGCGGTGTCGAACACCGCCACCTGCGGCACCGCCGGCCCCAGGGTGGCGCGCACCGCCTGGATCCCCTTGAGGTTCGCAGGGTTGTGCAGCGGCGCCAGCTCGATGGTCTCCTCGATGCCGCGCAGCACCTCGTCGTCGATGGCCACCGAGCGGACGAAGCGCTCCCCCCCGTGCACCACCCGGTGCCCCGCCGCCCCGATCTCCGCCAGGCTCCCCACCGGCACCCCTGACTCGTCCCCCACGATCCAGTGCAGCAGGAACTCCACGGCCGCACGGTGGTCGCGCAGCGGCGCCGTCCCCTTGACGGCCTCCCCCTCCCCCGCGCGGAACGAGTACACCGCCTCCCCGCCGATGCGCTCCACCTGCCCGCGCGCCAGGCGGCGGTCCGCGTTCTCGGAGAAGCGGCTCTCGTCCGTGTCGATGAGCTGAAACTTGAGTGACGACGACCCTACGTTGAGGACCAGGATATTCACGAGACAGCAGTTCCGGTACGGGTTCGGAGCGACGGCTCCGGGAGAGTAACACCGCCACCCCGCGACCGACAGACGTGATCTCCCCGCGCGCTCAGCCGCCAGCGCGCTCCCGGCCGTAATACTCCGCGTCGCGCAAACGAAACCCGCTTAAGCAGCATAGGTTCGGGAAACTGCACCAGTTACAGGTTTTGGTGGTGAGAGCGAAATCTAGCCCACTTTCCCGACGTTGAGGACCAGGATGTTCACGGGGAGCGTTCCGCTGCGGGTGTCCGGAGGTTCGCCCCGGGACAGTAACATCGCGCGCACCCCGCCGACAGGCGGACCCCTGGTGGACCAGGATGTTCAGTCGGGAGACGCGAACCCCGCGAAGTGACGGGACTCCACCTGCCGCTCGGCGACCCTCCGGCCCACCTCTGCCAGCTCGTCCACGTGGTCCACCGAATCGAGCTGCTGCACGTCCCGCGGCTGAATCCGGGAAAGCCCCAGCGCATCCAGCCCCTCGCGCGTCAGCTCCGCGTTGTAGCGCAGGTAGGTGAAGAGCTTGGGATCGGCCGGGCCGCGCTTCCCGATCATGTCCTCCACCTCGCCGTCGAGCGGCGGGCCGGCGAGGCACTTTCCGAAGACGCGGCAAAGGAAGTCCTGCTCGTTGAGCGCGGCGAACATCAGCGCGGAGGGAATCGAACCGGCGTTGTACAGCAGGTTCATCTCCCCGGGGCGGAGGCCGCGATTCGCGTTGGCCGCCGTCCCGGTGCCCACCGACACCACGAGCATCCGGTCCTCCCCGGTCTCCCACTCCAGCCTGTACGGCTCCACCGTGGCCATGAGGAAGAGCTGGAACGCCGGGTTGTTGTACATGGTGACACCGCCGTCCACGAAGACGAACGTGTCCTTTCCCACCGGGATCTGCTCGGGGGGGAAGTAGGTGGGCGCCGCGGTGCTGGCCCGGACCAGCCGCCAGAGCGGCAGTTCGAGGTTGCAGTTGTGCAGGTCCTGCCGGTTGTACAGTGCCCCTGGATTGTTGGAGAGCGGCCAGGGAGAGTCGGTGGTGGCGTTGCGGAGCACCAGCATCAGCAGGGTGCGCAGCCTGTCGCTTCCCAGGGTGGTTGCCTCCCCGATCACCTGCTTCAGCATGAGCGCCAGCGGCTCATCGTTGAACTTGTAGTGCAGGCGGTCGAGGAGGTGCGCCCGGTCGAACATCTGCTTCCCGCTGTCCAGGTAGAACCCGCGAATCTCGTCCACGCTCATCCCCAGCGACACGCAGGTGGCGATGATCGCCCCGGTGCTGGTCCCCGCCACGTAGTCGAACCAGTCTCCCAGCACCAGCTCCGGGCGGCCGGTGCGCTCGCGGAGCAGGGACTCGATCCGCCCCAGCACCTCCACCGTGATCATCCCGCGGATCCCGCCGCCGTCCAGGGCGAGCAGCTTCTTTTTCCCCCGCCTGTCCAGCTTGTCGGCGATGGCCATGCGTCACCTCAGCCGAAGAGCGTGTTGGTGTCGAGGATGTGCACCCGGCCGGAGTGTTCCCGGACGGCATCCACCATGTGCTGCGTACCCCCGGGACCGTCTCCCCCCTTTCCGTTCCAGAGCGCGACGAAGGTCACCTTCTCCGGCCCCCAGGTGAGGGCGCTGTAGAGCTGCCACAGGTTGTTGCGGGCGAACGGGTCCGTGGTCCGGGGAGCGGGTCCCAGCTCGTCCGTCGCGACGTAGAGGCGGGTGAGCGGGTCGTTCCTGACCTCGTAGAAACGGTCCCTCCACTCTTCCCCGGCGAACACCACCGACTCCCGCAGGAAGCGCGGCTCGGCGAAAGGGAGGCGCAGCTCGAGGCGGAGGCCCCGGTCCAGGCACGCCCGCGCGAACAGGAGGTCACCGCCGCACGCCCCGCCGCACACGCCCAGGTCGTCCGCACTCGCCCCCAGCTGGTCCAGCCTGGCGGCGATCGCGTCCGCGGCGGCCCGCACCCCGGACGCGGGAAAGCGCGGCTCCGAGCGGTCCGGCTTGTCGATCATGTGCCCGCTGAACAGGAAGACCTGCCGCGGCTCGGTGTTCTCGGGGCGCTTCAGCCGCCGCAGCGCGTGGTTCAGGACGCGCAGCCCGGCGTCGACCGCCTCCGGCCGGAACTCCAGGTCCCGCAGGAGCAGGAGCTGCTGCCGCGACGAGTCGACCGCGAACCAGTCCCCGTTCGCCACCGCCACTGCCTTGCCGTAGGCATCCTCCACCTCGTCGGTGCCTCCGGCGAGCACCTCCATCTCGGCCAGCGTCGCCCGCACCCAGTAGTCCTTGCCGTTCCTGGCCAGGGAGCACTGCACCGCCCAGCGCACCCCGCCCGCCAGCACCTCCCGCTCGCGCCGCTGCTCCTCCTTTTCCGTTCCGGACAGGTGGAGGAGGAGGTGCGACAGGGTGAGCGCGTTGATGCCGGGGTAGTATCTCCCCGGCTCCCTGCGAAAGCCGGTGAGGTAAGCGTCGTACGCTTCCCGGAGGAGGGCTTTCTCCTGGACCGCCGCCTGCCGCATCTCGGCCGGGCCCGCTCCCTCCTCGTGCCAGCACTCGGTCCACCGCTCCTTCTCCACCCGCCCCAGCAGGCCCCACGTCTCGGCGTCGTCCGGGTGCTCGTCCGCCAGCGCGCGCAGCCAGGTCTTCGCCTCCTCCCGGCGTCCGAGCCGTCCCAGGAGGATCCCTTTGAACCGTGCGCTCGCCTGGTCGCCGGGATCGATCTCCAGCGCCGCCTCGTACTGCTCCAGTGCGAACGCATACTTGCGCAGCTTCATCAGTGCGCTCCCCGCGGCCCCATGCGCCTCCTGCCGCAGCACGCGCGTGGGGGCCTCTTCCGCCAGCGTCACGATGTCCCCCGCCCTGCCCTTCAGCCGGGCCGTTTCCACCCGCCGCTCCCACTCCTCCTGCTTCTGCCAGAACTCGTTCACCGACCCCACCCGGAGCCTCTTCCACTGCGGCTCCTCCAGGTTGGGGAGGAGGTGGTACACCGGGCTGACCTTGCGCCCCCGCCAGTCCTCCAGCGTCGCGCGCACGGTCGCCTTCAGCGCCGCCCGGTCCTCCTCCAGGTGCACGGGGTCCGGGACACCGTCCTTGACGCGGTAGCGGAGCGTACGCTGGGTGTACACGTCGAACGGCATGTAGTCGCGCTGCGACTGCACCTGGATCACGCCCCGGGCCCGAAGCGCGTCTCGCACTCCCAGCTCGTACCAGACGTTGGGGTTGTCGATCGAGAGGTCGGCCACCACCACGTCGGCCAGGAGGAGCTCCTGGAACATGTCTGTGGGGATGTCCCCCGCCCGCAGCTCCTCGTCCGCGCGGAACACCTCCAGCCCCGCGGCTTCCAGCGCCGGCTCGATGAAGTCGCGGAAGACTGCGTTGAAGTCGATCCCTTGCTTGGTGCCGAAGGGCATCGCCACGAAGGCGTGCTGGGACATGGCTCGATGGGGGAGGGGGATGCGTCGGCGCACCGGGCGAGAGCGGGACGCCCTGCAATGCCCGTTCTCGCGTCCGCGCTCCCGGCCCGATGGGTCCAAGCGCCTGCCCCGCAACAGGGTCCGGCCGCAGAACCCCTTGTCTCCAGCCGCAGGGCCGGGAAAGCAGCGCCCCGGCTGGGACAGTGTTGTC
>JBEVLE010000100.1:0-3768 GCA_040509335.1 Longimicrobiaceae bacterium
GCGCGATGGACACCCATGGAAAACATACAACGGTCTACAGGGGCTGTGGGGGCGGGGGTGGCCCCGTCGGCCGCTGTCTCCGCACCGCCCAGCGTTGAGGAGCTACGCACGTCTATGACGGCCGATCCAATCCGGGCCCTCACCGACGCCGCGCTCGCGATGCGAATGGAGAGAGTGGTCCAGGAGAGCCAGTGGGCCATGCAGAAGTACCTGGGCCATCGTCGGCGGGACGCCGACGTGAGCGATGCCCCACGTGTAGCCTTTGACCTAGACGAGGCGCTGAGATCCCTCCATGCAGTCGCGGCGACGCTCAAGCCGCTCGTGGCGGAACAGTCCCGCCGCGAACGGGAGCGGCGACGTGACACCTCCGGTGAGGATGATGAAGCCGCGTGAACCACGAGTATTATCGGTATTCTGCGTGACTGCGCCCGACCCGCCGTGGGCTGCTCTGAACCGCGCCGGGTTTGCCGGAGCACCACTCATCTCAGAGGAGGCGCAGTCGTTGCTATCCTGAGTCGCGGACCGCTGTCACGCGGGTCAAGCGCAACACGGGCCGCTACGCTGCTTCATCGCCCTCCCAGATCTCGTCTCCGTGGATTAGGTAGAGGTCGTGCAGTTCGGCCAAACGCTGGCCGTAGTCAAGGGATTTGCTCACCGAGCCGAACTGGGTGAACAGCGCCGTAAGAAGCCCGTAGTCGTCCGACTCTCCTCCGACGATGTGGCAATACGCCCGGACGGCCAGGTCAAGCATCCCGTCCTCGCGGACAGCGAGCTCCCCCTCATTGAAGAGGATGCCCGCGTACTCGTCCAGCCTGCCCTCCACCAGCTTGGCCATCGTGTCGCCGGAGACCCCGGCAGTCGCCGCTGCCCATACTGCGACCGCACGCCGGAACGCGGTCTGCACCTCTCCACTCCGCTCCCCGAAGTGCCCCACCTTGAGCAGTGCGTCGAAGGGAAGGGCTGCGAACAGGAGCGCCTCCACACGGCGGACCTGCGTCTCCTCGACACCGTAATCGGCGAACACTTCAAACACGAGCGGTAGCGACAATCCGACCACCAGGTGTTCGACGATGCCTGCCGCGAAGGCGTCGAGCGACGTGGGCACGTCAGCGTCGGAGCCGTCGAGCAGGGTCTCCTCGCCGTCTGCCTCAGCCAGGGCACGCAGCTCGCCCGGGAGACGGGCGAGCTCGTAGGGGTCACCTTCGGTGGGGTCAGCGGTGAAAGTCGCGGAGAGGCGGACGTGTCCCTGAACCGCCCACAGGTTGTAGGTGTTGCTCCCCTCGGCTCTGAACTCGAGACGACCCCGAATCGCCCGCTCCGTAGCCGACTCGATCTCCACAACCCCTCCCTCAGAGGGCAAATACGTTCCTGACGAGCCACCCTCCGTCTCGTGCGTGTAGATCCCAATGAAGGTGCGCGGTCCCATGTCACCGAAGCTGTACCGCCCGGGTGCTGGGAGGCCATCCAAAGCGTTGCTGAGCGTAATCGCATGCTCCCCCTCGCCTTCGCGACCGGCGTGTCGAAGCACGATGTAGAAGATGGTTTCACCCCTGTCGTTCGGACGGCTTCCGAACACCGCGCGCCCTCCGAGCCTGCAGTCGACATCCCCAGAGACCTCCCCTTGGAAGACTCCCGCCGACGCTAGCAAGTCAACACCACCGGCGGGCCCCTCTCTGGCAGCGATCGGCTCGGACCCGCCCCCCCCGCCTCGCGGGTAGGATCCCTCTCCACGCGCGCCCGCCAGCCTTCCCAGCGTTTCGACCGTGGACCTGAACGATAGGCCTCCTCCGGTCCTCGAGAGCTGCAGGACTTCGTGCAGCCCGGTGGGACTGGTGAAGGTGACCTGCTCGTACAGGAGGATGGGGAGTTGCCGGTTGTCGGAGAACCGGCGATCCGGTCCGCCATCGCGGTTCACGTACTGCCACGTGGTGCCGATCTCGGAGGCATCGGCCGGCACCGGGTCCGACTCGACGAACGGCCCTGACTCAACCGTGATCTCGAGCTGATCGTAGGGCACCGCTCCAATCCCACGAGGAGACGAGACAAGGAGGCGATCCGGGAAGAAGTGCAAGGTCTCCTGCCCGCACGGGATTGCCGGCACATCAATGTTGGTGCGGATAACACCGGGGACTCCCATCGCCAACCGCACTCGCTGCCGCTGAACCAGCCGTGTAGCACCCGCGTTCCGCTTTTGGTCGTTCGTCTCGGCGCGCGCCTCCACGTTCCAGGCCCCCTTTGCGCCTGCGAGTCGCACGAAAGCGACGTGCAGCTCTTCGTAGGCTGCCCGGGCATCCGGCTCCAGATCGTAAAACAGCACGACGGCTCGCACAGCGACGTCTCGGAGGTGCGCCCACGCGGTTGCCCCCGCCCCCAGCGCAACCCCCGCGAACGTGAGCCAGCCGGGAGCCCCGGCCATCAGGGTCAGCAGGAGTGCGACCGCGGTCCCGCCGAGCACCCACGGCAGCGTTGGCTGCCGTCCTTCCGCTTCGCGGATCTGCTTCAGCAGACCCGCGGCGGACTCGTCTGTCATGGCGAGCACATCCCCACTATCAATTCGTTCGAAGCTTTCGCCACCGGATGTGCGCGGTGCGGAAGGCGAATTCCTCGCTCCATCGCCGATCCGCCCTGGGGGGGAGTTGCGACCCGATGGAAGCGTCGCGCGATAGTAGAGACCACCCCGCCCCATGTGGACGTAGTTGCCACGCGGGCCGGTGCCGACACGCAGCCCCCGCACGCCGACGGAGACCCCAACCCCGGAGCCGGAAAGGTTAAACCGGAATGGTCCCGCCTTGATGCTCTTTCGGATAGAGATGCCCATAGTCCTGCTTGGGATGTGAAGTGCGAGGAGGGTCTGATCTGACGCGGTGCCGGAACAGTGTTCGGTCGCTTCGGGCGGGCTCGGACCCATGAAGAGTGCACGACCATTACCACAAGCACAAGGAACTCAGCCGAATCTTGCAAAGATCTATGCTCGCCTGAGAGGAATGAGGGAAACTGCCGCTTTGGAGAGGTGAAATCTATCGCTGGCGAGGGGTTTTTCGACACACGAAGGAGTTTTTCGACACCGGAACACGCCTGAAAAACCGAACAAGAGAACTATAAATTGTTGTGTTTTCTTGCCTTATGCTCAAATCGACACCGGTTTCGGCTCGCGCTCCTGTGCACATTCTGTTGGCTCGTCGTCGCTCAAGTTCCAGCTCGTCGACACGGACGAGCATCGCTTCTCCGAGAACGCGGACCGCCGCCTGGCGCGCGGGCAGATCGAGCGCATCGGCGGCGAGGCGGTGTACTCCTTCCGCGCCGGGGAAGGCGAGGCGAGCAAGGGGACGGCGCCGCTGCGCGACCACCGGGCGGCCGTGGAGTTCCTGCTGCGCTGGATCGTGGGCGACGAGTCCGGCGTGCCGGTGGGGAGCGTGGCGGAGATCGGGGCGGCGGGGCACCGGGTGGTGCACGGCGGGGAGCGCTTCGTCCGCTCGGTGGCCATCGACGACGAGGTGCTGCGCGGCATCGAGGAGACCATCGAGCTGGCGCCGCTCCACAACCCTGCCAACCTCAAGGGGATCCAGGCGGTGCGCGCCGTGCTGGGACCGGCCGTGCCGCAGGTGGCGGTGTTCGACACGGCCTTCCACCACACGCTGCCGGAGCGGGCGTACCTGTACGCCATCCCCTACTCGCTGTACCGGCGGCACCGGGTGCGGCGCTACGGCTTCCACGGCACCTCGCACCGCTTCGTGGCCTACCGCTACCGGCAGCTCACCGGCCGCTCGC
>JBEVLE010000101.1:0-3535 GCA_040509335.1 Longimicrobiaceae bacterium
CTGGTTCGGGACGAGCGGGAAGCGCGGGTCGACGATATGAAGATGTGTGTCGAAGACCCGCACCTTTAGGAAGCCTTGCAGGGTGCCGAAGCAGAGTGTGCGTGATTCGTATGACTGCACTTCGTCTCGCCCAACGCCGACTCTCCTCCCGCTCGCTCGCGATCGGCCAGACCGCGCTCGCCGCACTCACGGCCTGGTACCTGTGCGTCTGGCTGCTGCCTGATCCCCAACCCGTGTTCGCGTGCATCGCGACCGTCATCTCGATCGGCGCCACGCACGGCCAGCACCGTCAGCGCGCGCTCGGCCTTGCGGCCGGCGTCGTGATCGGCCTCGCGCTCGCCGCCCTGCTGGTCAACCTGATCGGTACCGGGCCGTGGCAGCTCGCCCTCCTGGTCGTCGTGGCCATGTCCGTCGCGGTGCTGTTCAACGGCTCCGATCTCGTCGTCAGCGAGGCCGCCGTGTCCGCGATGCTGCTGCTGATGATCGGCGGCACCAACGCGCCGAACCGAATCCTCGAGGCGATCATCGGCGGCATCGTGGCGCTCGCCGTCGCCGTCCTGTTCCCGCCGAAGGCGATCCTGCACGTCGGTCGCGCCGGCCAGTCGGTCATGGCCGCGCTCGGACAGTCGCTGGAGCGCGTCGCGAGTGCGCTCGCCGCCGTCGACGCGGATCGCGCCGAGGCCGCGCTGGCGCAGGCCCGGGCGATCGACCCGCTGCTCGACGCGCTCGACGACGCGCTCGAGACGGGCCGCGAGACCGTGCGCACCGCGCCGACCCGATTCAGCGAGCGCGAGCCGGTGGAGCGCTACGGGCGCTCGTTCGAGCAGATCGATCTCGCCGTCCGCAACACGCGCGTCCTCGCCCGTCACGCACACCGCGCGTTGCGCTCCGGGCAGGCGCCGACGGGCGTCGCCGCCTCGGTCACGGACCTCGCCCGCGCCGTCTGGGACCTCGCCGCGGCGTTCGACGAGCCCGAGCGCGCCCCGCTCGCCCGCGAGCATGCGGCCCGCGCCGCCGCCCGCGCCGCGACCGACGCACTCGGCGAGAGCATCCGCTCCACGGCCGTCGACCTCATGCGCGCCGCCGAGCTCGTGGCCGGCGCGCCGGAGGAGCTACTGACCGAGGAGATCCTGCTCGCGTCGGTCGGCGACCACGCGGACGTCGACGTGCGGGAGCGCGTCGAGGATGCGCAGGAGCTGCGGCTCGGCGAAGCGGCCGAGGCCGCGGCGGGGCGCCGGCGCGCCGACGAGCCCAACCTGCGCCCCGCGGAGGTGCCCTTCGCCGCGGAGCAGGAGGGCGGGGGAGGGCAGGGGGGAGGCGGGGGCTTCGGGCGCCAGGGGGCGGTCGTGCGGCCGGGCGAGTACCTGGTGACCATCGAGGCGGGCGGGGAGCGGATGCGCAGGACGGTGCGGGTGGAGCGGGCCGGGACCGACCCGGCCTCCGACCGCGCGGAAACCCAGCTACAGGAGGAGCGCAGATGAGCCGAGTGCGAACGGGAGCCCTGGCGCTGGCGCTCGCCGCCGCGGCGGGGTGTGCGTCGGGTGGGAGCGCGCCGGGGGCGGCGTCCGCGGGCGCCGCGGCGGATTCGGGGACGACCGTCCGGACCTCGGGGACGCGGCGCGACATGTCGGTGATCACGGTGGAGGAGATCCGGCGCTCCGGCGCCATGAACGCCTACGAGGCGGTGGAGCGCCTGCGCCCGTTCTGGCTGCGCAGCCGCAACGCCACGTCCAGCCGCGGGGTCCCTCCTTCCATCCTCGTGTACCTCAACGGGAGCCGGCTGGGCGGCATCGACATGCTGCGGCGCCTGGAGGTGATCCCCGTCACGTCCATCCGCTACATGGACGCCGCCGCGGCAAAGTCGCTCCCGGGGCTCGCCTCGTTCCGCGTGGAGGGGGCGATCATGATCTCCACCACGAACGACGGGTCGTGACGCGACGGCTTTGAACTGCGGATTTGGGTGTGCCCCCGGCTGGCGCCGGGGTCGGGCTTCGGCTCCGTAACGCACGAAACAACCGTGCGTAACGGAGTCGAGCCCGCGCAAACAGCCGCGCGGTCTCGCCCCTTCGGGCCGAAATCCCTCACGCGGGGGTGGCGCTGGCGTCCGCTAGGGGCCCCCACCCGGCTCGCTTGAGGCTCGCCACCCTCCCCCAATTCTGGGGGAGGGCTGGTCGCAGGTCAGGGTCGGTGTCGTTGCGATCTGCGCAGAGAGGTCGGGGGCGGCTGCGCAGGAGGTGCGTTGTTCGAAGCCAGGGTGATCCCGCCCTCGCACGGAGCGTGGGCGAGTGCTCTGGCGAGTCCCTTCGGGGTCCGCACCGACGGAGCAGCCGCCCCCGGCCGCCCCCGGCCGACCCCGAACACCGGAGCCCGCCGGAGCGGCGAGCCGTCGCCGTTCCGTCAGGCGGCCGGCGCTTCCTCCGCGGCGGCGGGCGGAGCGGCGAGCGGCAGGGTGAAGTGGAAGGTGCTCCCCTCGCCCTCGCGCGTGTCCACCCAGATGCGCCCGCCGTGCGCCTCCACCACGGCGCGCGCGATGGAAAGGCCCAGCCCCACGCCGCGGCGGTCGCGGCGGTCCGCCTGCCAGAAGGCGCCGAACAGGTGGGGGAGCTGCTCCGCGGGGATCCCGGGCCCCTGGTCCGACACCGACACGCGCAGCTCCGCCCCCGCGGCCGCGCAGGCCACGGTCACCCGCCCCCCCTCGGGCGAGAACTTGAGCGCGTTCCCCACCAGGTTGGAAAGCACCTGCACCACCCGCGGGCCGTCCGCCAGCACGGGGGGCGCGGCGTCGCACCCGGCCAATTCCAGGCGGATGGAGCGCGCCTCGGCCAGCGGGCGCAGCATGGACTCCGCGTCGGCGAACAGGGCGCCCACCTCGCGCTCCCCCGCGTCCAGCGTGAGCCCGCCCATGTCCATGCGCGCCACGTCCAGCAGGTCGTCCACCAGCCGGTGCATGCGGTGCGCCGAGTGGTACATGCTTTCCAGCGACTCCTTGTGGAAGGCGTTGGCCCGCGGCGGCAGCATGTGCAGCAGCATCTCCGATCCCATGGCGATGGAGGCCAGAGGGTTGCGGAGGTCGTGCGCCACCACCGCCAGCGTGTGGTCGCGGGCGCGCGTGGCCTGCTGCGCCTGCGCGAACAGGCGCGCGTTCTCCGCGGCGAGGGCCACGCGGCGCGCCAGCTCCTCCGCCAGCTCCAGCTCCTCCCGCGCGAAGCGGCGCCCCTCCCCCGCGCGCACCAGCACCACCCCGCCCGCCACCCCCCCCGCCGAGCGGAAGGGCGCCGCCACCGTGGCGCCCGGGCCCAGCGAGTGTCCGGAGCCGGCCGCGCCGTACTCCAGCGCCCAGGAGAGCTGCGTGGCGCGCTCCCCGCGGAGCAGGTCGGCCAGGGGGTGCGCGGCGCCCTCCGCGGGCGCGGGGGCGGCGCGGAGCGCGGGCGAAAGCAGGAGCGCGGCGGTCAGCGCGAAGAGGCAAACGGCGATCGGGCGGGTCATGGGTCCTCGGGCGGAATGCGGGAGCAGGGCAACGGACGGGCAGTTATCG
>JBEVLE010000102.1:0-6217 GCA_040509335.1 Longimicrobiaceae bacterium
CGCGTGAGGGATTTCGGCCCGAAGGGGCGAGACCGCGCGGCTGTTTGCGCGGGCTCGACTCCGTTGCAGACGGTCGTTTCGTCTGCTACGGAGCCGAAGCCCGACCCCGGCGCCAGCCGGGGGCACGCCCAAATCCGCCGTAAAATCTCCGTATGATCCGTCCCCGTCCCGAGATCACGAACACGCCCCCCGTGCCGCACGGAGGGCTGCAAACCAGCAGCGGCCCGCGCACCCCGGTCCGCGTGGACTTCAGCGTGTCCACCAACGCCTTCGGGCCCGCGCCCATCGTGCTGGAGGCCATCCGCGCCGCACGGCCGGACGTGTACCCGGACCCGGAGTCCATCGCCCCGCGCCGCGCCGCCGCGCGCCGCTGGGGGAGGGCGCCGGAGGAGATCGCCTTCGGGGCCGGCGCGGCGGAGCTGCTGCACGCGCTCTGCTTCGCCTTCGTCCGCCCCGGCGACACCGCGCTGATCCCCAACCCCACCTTCGGCGAGTACGCGCGCGCCGTGGGCCTGTGCGGCGGGCGGGTGCTCCAGGGGATCGCCCCGCCGCCGTCGTACGCGCTGGACACGGAGGAGATCGCCGCGGCGGTGGTGCAGCACCGCCCGCGCATGGTGTTCCTGTGCGCGCCCAACGACCCCACCGGCCAGCCCTTTCCGCGCGAGGAATTGCGCCGCGTGGCGGACGCCGCCGCCGCGGCGGGGACGCTGCTGGTGCTGGACCAGTCGTACGACGCCTTCGTGCGCGAGCCGCTGGGCACCCCCGCGCTCCCCGGGCACCCGGCCGTGGTGCACCTGCGCTCCCTCACCCGGGAGCACGCGCTGGCCGGGGTGCGCGCCGGGTTCGTGGTGGGGCCGGAGTCCATCGTCCGCGCGCTGGAGCGGGGGCGCCCGCCCTGGCCGGTGTCCACAGTGGCGCAGGCCGCCGCGGTGGCCGCCCTCACCGACGCGGGCACGGCGCACGTGGCCGAGACGACCGCGCGGCTGCGCTTCGAGCGCGAACTGCTGGAGGCCGCGTTCGCGCGCCTGCGGCTCCCCACCGTGCGCAGCGCGACGCACTTCCTGCTCGCCGCCGTGGGCGACGCCGCCGCGCTCGCGGAGCGCCTGCGCGGCGAGCACGCGCTGCGGGTGCGCGACTGCGCCTCCTTCGGGCTCCCGGGGCACGTGCGCGTGGCCGCCCGCACCCCCGCCGAGAACAACGTGCTGGTGGCCGCGCTGGAGGCCGCGTGCTCCGCCTGACGCTGGTGCGCCACGGCGCCACGGAGTGGAACGCTGCCGGCCGCCACCAGGGGTGGAGCGACCCGCCGCTCTCCGCCGAGGGCCGCGCCCAGGCCGGGGGGCTGCGCGCGCGCCTGGCCGGCGAATCGTTCGACCACGTGGTGGCGAGCGACCTGCTGCGCGCCCGCGAGACCGCGGAGATCGCCCTGCCCGGCGTGGAGGTCGCCACCGACCGGCGGTGGCGCGAGCTCCACTTCGGCGCGTGGGAGGGGCTGACCTCCGCCGAGTGCGCCGCCCGCGACGGCGACCTGCTCGCCCGCTGGACCGCCGACCCCGCCTCCGTCGTCCCACCGGAGGGCGAGTCGCTCGCGGAGTTCGAGGCCCGCGTCGCCGCGGCGCTGGACGCGCTCCCCGCCGAGGGGAGCGTGCTGGTGGTGGCCCACGCGGGCACCGTCCACGCGGTGCTCGCCCGCTGGATGGGCGTGGCGCTGCGGCAGACGCTCGCGCTGCGCATCGGCCCGTGCGGCATCACCCGCGCGGAGGTGTACCCGGACGGGCTGCGGGTGCAGTGCGTGAACGCTTGAAGGGAACAGGGAATAGGGAACAGCCTGCCACTGCGACGACACGACGTGCCGTCGGGCCGGGCCGCACACCAACCGGGATGGAGCCATGAGCGGCAGCGACGATGCGGCGGAGCACGAGGAGTTCCTGCGCGAGGCGATCCGCCTGTCGCGGCGCGCGCTGGAGCGCGGCGACGGGCCGTACGGGGCGGTGCTGGTGCGCGGGGGGCGGGTGGTCCTCGCCCGCGAGAACACGGCGAGCACCCGGGAGGACGCCACCCGCCACGCGGAGATGAACCTGGTGGTGGAGGCGCAGGAAAGCTTCGGCGCCGGCGCTCTGGCGGAGTGTACCCTGTACGCGAGCACCGAGCCGTGCGCCATGTGCGCCGGGGCCATCTACTGGGCGGGGATCCGCCGCGTGGTCTTCGCCTGCTCGTCCCGTCGGCACGAGGCCGTCTTCGGCCCCGCGCTCGCCGTGCACGGGCGCGACGTCCTCACCTCGGCCACCCCGCCGGTGGAGACCGTGGGCCCGCTGCTGGAGGACGAGGCCGCGGAAGTGCTGGAGGAGGCGGCACGGCGGGGCGCGGAGTCCTGACCCCCACCCGGACGGGAGCGCACTATGGAGGCGGTGTTCATTCGGCTAGACGACCGGCGCGCGATGGCGGCGCACCGAATGGATGGCCCACCGTCGAGGGCGAGTTAGCGCTGGACGCCAAGCAGACTTTGTGCGACGTGCTCACATCCCTGAAGCGCGCTTAAAGATCGTTGGACGAACGAGCCTGTATAGTTGCTAAGCACCGCTTATGGTTATGAAGCTTTGGTAGCTTAAAGAGCGCCACCGTTTCTTGCTTATGGCACTAAGAGTGGCAATCTTGGTCGGTCAACATCGATTGCTAACAGCAGTTAGTTCGACCTCACCGAACAGGCCAGGCCATGATCCGGAACATCACTTCGCAGGACATTAGTTGGTTCCTTGACCTCTTCTCTCGTAGCCGCCTTGATCTTGACCCACCTTACCAGCGGAAGAGTGTCTGGGCACCCCGAGAGCGCCGATTTTTCTTGGATACGGTGTTCAGCGGGTATCCATGCCCACCTGTCTTTCTCCATAAATCGTTGTCCGATGAGGGCGTTGCCACCTACCATGTTGTGGACGGCAAGCAGCGCCTTGAGACGATTATCAAGTTTGCTGCTAACGAGATCGCACTTCCAGATGACATGCAGGATGAGCGGCTTCAGGGCAAAAGATGGAAAGGACTCGACGGCGAGCAGCGTAGATATTTTTGGAATTATCAGATAGCTGTTGAGCTACTAGACGCTGTGGACAATGCCATAGTTCGAGAGATCTTCGACCGATACAATCGCACGTCAAAGAATTTGGAGCGGCAGGAATTGCGGCATGCAAGGTATGATGGGTGGCTAAGCACGACTGCCGTCGAGGAAGCTAAGAAAGATGAATGGCGGCAGTTGGGAATTGTAACAACTGCAACCGCCCGACGGATGCGAGATGTCCAGTTCATTTCTGAACTGATGATCTTAGTGCTCAAGGGAGAGATCTTTGGTTTCAGCCAGGTTGTGCTGGACGAATATTACGCGGACTACGACGTGCCGGGCGAGACAGATCCCACCTTCTCCGAGGGGGATTTTGTTGAGCGTTTCGAGCGGGTGAAGCGATGGGTGTTGGCTCTTGAGGAAACAGATTCTGTTGTGACTGAGTTCAGCAAGTCCTCAACGAATTTCTTTTCGCTCTGGAGTTTGGTTACGCTACATCATGATCAGCTTCCTGACCATCGTGTGTTCGCAGCCCGATATCGTGCCTTCATGGAACAAGTAGCAAAGCTGCTCAAGACCGATACGACGCCAGAGGAATTTGCCCACCTCGCAGAACAGCACCCCTACCCATTCTCCTACGCGCAAAACGCACGAGGAGCCAATACGGACTTCCCACAACGGCAGGAACGGCACCGTGCACTCGTGAGCGCATTGCTTGATCCTGCCGAGCTCTAAAAATGAAGATCACTAAGTCGGTTCGTCGCCTCTTCGACGACCAGCTTGATGTTAACAAAGCCCTAGAGCGGCGTGTACGGGTACTCTTCGAATCGAGACCAGAGGGTTGGTTCTACCGAGGCCGAATCAAGCCAATCGAGAGCTTTGCGCAAAAGCTGGAGACTGGCCGTGTCGATGACGCGACAGCACTTGAGGATTTCTTCGCATGTACATTGGTAGTTGAGAACAGAGCAGCAATTCAGGAAGCTCGCGAGTTCGTCGAGCGGTTCTGCGAGATCCAGTATCAGCGGCCGCCGGATCCCCAAACGACGTTTAAGCGACCCGAGGCATTCTCTTTCGATGACCTCCGCTTGTATGTACGCCTGAAGGCTACTGGGCCTGAAGAGCCAATCACCGAAGTGCTATTTGAGATCCAGATTAAAACATTTCTCCAGTACGCGTGGGGGATTGCTACCCGTGACTTGATCTATAAGGGTGACCAGATCAGTTGGGGAAAGGCTAGACTGGCCTATCAGATCAAGGCAATGTTTGAGCACGCTGAAATCTCGATTGCAGAGGTAGAAGCGATATCCACCTCTGGTGCATTAACTGTCACTGATCAAGATACTCAGGAGCAGAACCGTGTTCTAGAATGGCTACGGGAGGGTTGGGATCCAGATCGGCTTCCCCAAGACCGAAGGCGCCTCGTAAGTACGCTGCTACAGATCACAAAAGGAATGCATCTTAGCCTCGACGATCTATTTGCGGCAGTAGACCAAGACACGGCTCGAGGCGAGGGAATTCACCTCCGTGATCTGTCTCCATATGGGATTGTGGTGCGTTCATTGTTTGCTCACCAGTCAACGAAGGTGCAGAACTTCCTTCGTGACAGGAATCGACGGCAGAAGCTACGAATTTTCCTCACTGAGGAGATGGAAGTCGGCGACCTTCCCGCCAATGCACTTCCGACACGGTATCATTTTGTAGGAGGACAGGATGCTCATCCGGCGGAGGCACGCGCCGATGCGCCTCCCGATGGCGAACAGTAGTCAGCTTCATTTCACTCCCGAACGGCTCCTGGCGACACGAGCCGGGGCTCTTCGTCGGTCAGTGCCCGGCGCGCGTTGCACCCGCCGCCCCCCGCGCGTTATCCTCCCGCATTCCCGTGCCCCCCGGGCACCCCGCGCCCCCAGCCGACGTGAGGCAGCGATGTCCAGCCCCCTCGTCCGTGCCCTGCTCGTCCCCGCGCTCCTGCTCGGCGCCGCGTGCGCGCCCCGCGCCACGGCCGCGCCCGACGACCACGCGGGCCACGCCATGCCCGCCGCCGACACCGCCCGCGCCTCGGCGGTGGCCGCGCTCGACCCCACCCTCCCCGCGGGCGCCGCCGAGGTGCGCGCCCGGCTCGCGGCCTCGCCGCGGCACGGCGAGTGGGCCATGGTGCGCACCGGCCCCGCCGACAGCGTCCGCGCCTGGGTCGTGTTCCCGGAGCGCGCCGACAGGGCGCCCGTGGTGCTCGTGGTGCACGAGATCTTCGGCGTGTCGGACTGGATCCGCGGCGTCGCCGACCAGCTCGCCGCCGACGGCTTCATCGCCATCGCGCCCGACCTGCTCACCATGAAGCGGGTCCCCGCCGGGCCCACCGGCGAGCCCGACCCCGACTCCGCCCGCGCCGCCATCCAGACGCTCGCCGCGGACGACGTGCACCGCCAGCTCCGCGCCGTGGCCGACTACGGCATGGCGCTCCCCGCAGCGCTCCCCACCTACGGCATCGTCGGCTTCTGCTGGGGCGGCTCCACCTCCTTCGCGCACGCCGTGCGGGTCCGTGGGCTGGGCGCCTCGGTCGTCTACTACGGCACCTCCCCCGCCTCCGCGCAGCTCGCCGCGGTGACGGCGCCGGTGCTGGGGCTGTACGGCGGGAACGACGCGCGCGTCAACGCCACCATCCCCCCCGCCGACTCCGCCATGAAGGCGCTGGGAAAGACCTACGAGCCCCACGTCTTTCCCGGCGCCGGCCACGGGTTCCTGCGCCAGCAGGACGGGCAGGCCGGCGCCAACCTGGCCGCCTCGCGCCAGGCGTGGCCGCTGACCGTCGCCTGGTTCCGCCGGTACCTGGAGCCGGGTGCGGCGCCGCGCTGACTGCAACGGCAACAGCTGTGAACCGCGGATGTGGGCGTGCCCCCGGCTGGCGCCGGGGTCGGGCTTCGGCTCCGTAAGCGAGCAAACAACGCTCGCTAACGGAGTCGAGCCCCGGCGGAAACAGCCCCGCCGAGTCTCGCCCCTCCGGGCCGAAATCCCTCACGCAAGTGCTTGCCCGCACTCCAGATCCAGCAATTAGCCCCCTCTCCCAGAATTGGGAGAGGGTGGCGGCTCCAAGGCCGCCGGGTGAGGGCACATCTACAACGACCGGCACCTGAATCCCGGCCTGTCGCCGCAACGGTACTCGAACTCCAATACCTC
>JBEVLE010000103.1:0-6138 GCA_040509335.1 Longimicrobiaceae bacterium
GCACCACGGCCACCGCCTCGCGCACGGCCGGGTGGGAGCGCAGCGCCGTCTCGATCTCGCCCAGCTCGATGCGGAAGCCCCGCACCTTGACCTGGAAGTCCGTCCGCCCGAAGTACTCCAGCTGGCCGTCCGCACGCCAGCGGATGCGGTCCATCACCCGGTACATCCGTGAGCCCGCCGGGCCGAACGGATCAGGCAGGTACCGCTCCGCCGTCAGATCGGGACGCCCCGCATAGCCGCGCGACAGCCCATCCCCCGCCAGGTACAGCTCTCCGACGACACCCACTGGCACCGGCTGCAGCTCCGCGTCCAGCACCAGCGCCTGCGTGTTCGCCACCGGCCTGCCGACGAACACCTGCGATCCGCCGCGCTCCACGATGGAGTACGTCGAGTACGTGGTGTCCTCGGTGGGCCCGTACAGGTTGCCGACTTTCTCCACAGTCGGCAGGGCGTACAGCGCTCGCACCAGGTCGCCCGGCAGCGGCTCGCCGCCCAGGTTCAGCGTGCGCACGCTCGCCGGGATCCCGCCCATGCGCAGCAGCTCCGCCGCCGCGGTGGGCACCATGCTGGCGTGCACCACCGGCTCGTTCAAGGTCGCCAGCTCCAGCGCGTTCTCCACCAGCACCAGCTTGCCGCCCCAGGCCAGCGTCCCGAAGACCTCGGCCACCGACACGTCGAAGTTGATCGACGTCGAGAACAGCACGGACGACCGCTCCTCGTCCGACACGGCCTCGCGCAGCCAGTGCAGCAGCACGACCGTGGACGAGTGGCGGATCATCACGCCCTTGGGGCGCCCCGTCGATCCGGAGGTGAAGATGACGTGCGACAGGTTCTCGGGGAGCACGCCGGTCTCCGGCGCCGCGTCCGGCTCGGCCCCGATGGCGTCGCGGACGGCGTCGAGCGCGAGCGTGCGGGTGCTGTCGGGGAGGACGTCCGCGAGGGCGGAGGAGGTGAGGACGAGCGTGACGCCGGCATCCTCGATCATCCAGCCCAGCCGCTCGCGCGGGTACGCCGGGTCGAGCGGGACGTACGCGCCGCCGGCCTCGAGCACGCCCAGCAGGGCGACCACCAGCTCCGGGGTGCGCTCCAGGCAAACGCCCACGCGGCGCTCGGGCCCCACGCCCATGCGCCGCAGGTGGCCGGCGAGGCGGTTGGCGCGCCGCTCCAGCTCGCCGTAGGTCAACCGCTCGTCCCGGAAGACGACGGCGGGGGCCGAGGGCGTGCGCGCCGCCTGCGCCGAGACCAGCTCGTGCACGCAGCCCGGGGTGTACGCGGCCACGGTGGCGTTCCAGCTCGCCAGCTGCCGGCGCTCGCCCTCGCTCAGCAGCGGCACCTCTTGGACGCGGCGCGCGGGCTCGGCCGCCATGGCCTCCAGGAGAACCTCCAGGTGCCCCGCGAGCCGCGCGACGGTGTCCGCATCGAACAGCGCCGCGCGGTAGCCGAGCGCTCCAGCGAGCGCTTCGCCGTCGTCCTGGAGGGTCAGTCCCAGGTCGAACTTGGCGACTCCTGCTCCGGATCCGAACGGCTCGGCCGCCACGTCCCCCAGCGCGAGCCCGTCGTGCGCGACGGAGCGGTCGAGCTGAAAGGTCACCTGGAAGACGGGTGTGTGCGCGAGGCTGCGCTCCACGCCCAGCTCCTCCACCAGGCGCTCGAAGGGCAGCTCCTGGTGGTCGTACGCCCCCAGCGCCGAATCCCGGACTCGCCCCAGCAGCTCGCGCCAGGTGGGACGTCCCGACAGGTCGGCCCGCAGCGCCAGCATGTTGACGAAGAAGCCGATCAGCCCCTCGGTCTCGCGACGGCTCCGCCCCGCGACCGGGGTGCCCACCACCACGTCGTCCTGCCCCGCCCACCGGCCGAGCAGCGCCTGCCACGCGGCGAGCACGGTCATGAACAGCGTCGCGCCCTCGCGCCGCGAGAGCGCCCGCAGCCGGGCCGTCGCCTCGGCCGGCAGCGCGATGCGGAGGCTTGCCGCGCGCGCGCCCTGCCCCGCCGTGCGCGGGTGGTCCGTGGGGATCTCCAGCAGCGGCGGGGCGTCCCGCAGCCGGTCCTTCCAGAAACGGATCTGCCGCTCCAGCGTCTCGCCCGAGAGCCAGGCGCGCTGCCACCCCGCGTAGTCGGCGTACTGCACCGGCAGCTCGGGTAGACGCGGCTCCTCGCCACGGCTGAAGGCGGCGTACAGTGCCGAGACCTCGCGCGCCAGCACGCCCATGCTCCAGCCATCGCCGACCACGTGGTGCAGCGTGATGAGCAGCACGTGCTCCGCATCGCCCAGGCGCACCAGCGCGCTCCGCAGCAGCGGCCCGCGCGCCAGGTCGAACGGCCGCAGCGCCTCCTCCGCGGCGAGCCGCTCCGCCTCCGCCTCCCGCCGTTCCGCCGTCAGGACGCGCAGGTCGGCGAGCGGCAGCGGCACCGGGGCGGGCGGATGGATGACCTGCACCGGCGCGCCGCCGCGCTCCTCGAACGTGGTGCGCAGCGACTCGTGCCGCCGCGCCAGGGCGCCCAGCGCCGCCCGCAGCGCCGCGACGTCCACGGCGCCGCGCAGGCGCAGCGCGCCGGGCATGTTGTAGGCGGGGCTCCCCGGCTCCAGCCGGTCCACCAGCCACAGCCGCTGCTGCGCGAACGACGGCGGCAGCGCCCCCTCCCGCGAGACCCGCCCGATCGGCGGCGCGGCCCCCGCCCCGTCGCTCAGCAGCGTCTCGACGTGCCCGGCCAGCCCGGCGATCGTGGGCTCCTCGAACAGCGCGCGCAGCGGCAGCTCGACCCCGAGCGCGTCCCGCACGCGGGAGACCACCCGGGTGCCGAGCAGCGAATGCCCGCCCAATGCGAAGAAGTCGTCGCGGACGCTCACGCTCGCCACGGGGAGCAGCTCGGCCCAGATCCCCGCCAGGATCTCCTCCACCGGGGTGGAGGGCGGCACCGGCTCGGCCGCGCCGGCGTCCACCGCCTCCGGCTCGGGGAGCGCGCGGCGGTCCAGCTTGCCGCTGGGCGTCAGCGGGAAGGCGTCCAGCGCCACGAAGGCGGACGGGACCATGGCGTCCGGCAGCCGCTCGCGCAGCCACGCCCGCAGCTCCGCCGCCTCCGGCCGCGCCACGCCGCCCGCGGGGAGGACGTACGCCACCAGCCGCGTCCCACCGACGCCGTCCGTTCGCGCCGCCACTGCCGCGTCGACCACCACCGGGTGCAGGCGCAGCACGGCCTCGATCTCCCCAGGCTCGATTCGGAAGCCGCGCACCTTGACCTGCTGGTCGATGCGACCCAGGAACTCCAGCGTCCCGTCCGCCAGCCAGCGCACCCGGTCGCCGGTGCGGTACGCGCGCGCCCCGGGCTCGCCCGCGAAGACATCGGGGACGAAGCGCTCCGCCGTGAGCTCCGCCCTGCCCAGGTACCCCCGCGCCAGCTGCGCCCCGCCCAGGTACAGCTCCCCGGGCACGCCCACCGGCACCGGCGCGCCGCGCGGGTCCAGCACCCGCGCGCTCACGTTGTGTACCGGCCGCCCGATGGGCACCGTCACGCCGCCCTCGCCCCCCGTGAAGACGTGGGAGACCGCGTCGATGCAGACTTCCGTGGGGCCGTACAGGTTCACCACCTCGGCGCCGGTCAGCGCGCGCGCACGGGCGGCCGCCTCCGCCGGCAGCGCCTCGCCGCCGCAGAAGAGCCGGCGCAGCGTCCCGCAGCGCTCCAGCCCGCCCGCCTCCAGCATGGCGCCCAGCAGCGAGGGCACCACCTGGAGCACGGTGATGCGCTCCCGCTCCACCACCCGCGCCAGCTCCGTGGCATCGCGGTGCACGCCAGGGGGCGCCATCACCAGCGTGCCCCCGGCCAGCAGCGGCGCCCAGAACTCCCACACCGAGGCGTCGAACCCTGTAGGCGTCTTCTGCAGCACGCGGTCGTCCGCCGCCAGCGGGAAGGCGCGCTGCATCCAGCCCATGTGGTTGGCGAGCGCGCGGTGCGGGACGGCGACTCCCTTGGGCGTGCCGGTGGATCCCGACGTGTAGATGACGTACGCCGTCTGCTCGCCATCGCTCGCCACGGGGGGCAGGTCTGTGCTCTCCTCCGCGATGCGCTCGCGCGCGGCGTCCAGGAGGACCACGGCGGCCGGGTGCGCCGGGAGCCGGTCCTCCAGCGCCCGCTCCGTCAGCAGGACGCGCACGCCGGAGTCCTCCAGCATCATCGCCAGCCTCCCGGCCGGGTAGCCGGGGTCCAGCGGGACGTACGCGCCCCCCGCGCGGAGCACGGCGAGCATAGCCACAGGCAGCTCCACCGAGCGCTCCAGGCAGATCCCCACCCGGTCCTCGGCGCGCACGCCCAGGCGGCGCAGGCGGTTGGCGAGACGGTTGGCGCGCCGCTCCAGCTCCGCGTACGTCAGCGTCTCCCCGCAGAACGCGACGGCCACCGCCTCCGGCGTGCGCGCGGCCTGCGCGGCGACCTGCGCGTGCACGGCCTCGCGCGGGTGCTCGTGGCGCGGCGGGCGCGAAAGCAGGAGCAGCCGCGCGCGCTCCTCCGGGACCAGCAGCGGGACATCCGCCACGGCCAGATCCGGGTCCGCGGCGACGGAGCGGAGCACCTGGACGAGGTGCCCCGCCATCCGCAGGGTGGTCGCGGTCTCGAACAGGTCGGTCGCGTACTCCAGCGCCGCCGCGAGCCCGCCCCCGCTCCGCTCCCAGGTCAGCAGCGTGAGGTCCAGCGCCGCCGTGCCCCCGTCCAGCGGCTCGGGGTGCAGCGTAGCGCCCGGGACCTCCACCGGCTCCAGCGCGGTGCTCTGCGGCGCCAGCATCACCTGGAAGAGCGGGTTCCGGCTCAGGTCGCGCCCGGGGTGCAGCGCCTCCACCAGCCGCTCGAAGGGCAGGTCCCGGTGCCGGAACGCCTCCAGCGCGGCCGCGCGGGCCCGGCCCAGTAGCCCGCGGAACGCCTCTTCCGGCACCACATCCACCCGCAGCACCAGCGTGTCCACGAACATCCCTACCAGCCCGGCCACCTCGGGCCGGTCGCGCCCGGAGACCGGGGTCCCCACCGCCACGTCGCCCTCGCCGGCGTAGCGAGCCAGGAGGAGGTCCCACGCCGCCAGCAGCACCATGAAGAGCGTTGCGCCCTCCGCCCGGGCGAGCGCGCGCACGCCTTCCATCACTTCGGCGGGGACCTCGAAGCGGTGCGTCGCCCCGCGGAAGCTCTGCACGGCCGGGCGCGGGTGGTCCGTGGGGAGCGGCAGCGGCGCAATCCCGCGCAGGCGCTCCCGCCACCAGGCCAGCTGCGCCTCCAACACCTCGCCGCGCAGCCGCTCGCGCTGCCGCAGCGCCCACTCGCCGTACTGCATGGGCAGCGGCGGCAGGGGCGAGGGCTCGCCGGCCAGCAGCGCCGGGTACAGGGCGGCGACCTCGCGCAGCAGGATCCCCGCGGACGCGCCGTCGCCGACGGTGTGGTGCATCACCACGGCGAGCAGGTGTTCGTCGTCGGCGAGGCGCAGCAGGCGGGCGCGCAGCAGCGGGCCCGCGGCCAGGTCGAAGGGCGCGCCGGCGTCGGCCCGCGCGATGCGCCGCGCCGCCGCCTCGCGCTCCTCCGCGGGGAGGCCGGACACGTCGTCCAGGGCGAGCGCCCAATCTCCCGCGGGGCGGACCACCTGCACGGGCACGCCGTCCACGCCGGCGAACACGGTGCGCAGCGCGTCGTGGCGCCGAACGATCTCCGCCAGGACGCGGCCGAGCACGCCCACATGCAGCGCGCCGGAGATCGGCAGCGCCAGCGAGACGTTGTACGCCGCGCCGCCGGGCCGGAGGCGGTCCAGGAACCAGAGCCGCTCCTGCGCGAAGGACAGCGGCAGCCCGCCCCGCGTGTCGGCCGAGGACGCGGGCCCGGTGGCATCCGCCAGGAACACCGCCTGGAGGAGATCCGCCGCAAGCCGGTCGATGCGGGTGTCGTCCAGCAGCGAGGAGAGGGCAACCGGCGCGCCCAGGCTCGCCTCCAGCGCTCCCTTCAGCTCCATCGCCCGCAGCGAGTCCATCCCCAGCCCTACCAGCGGCTGCTCCCGGTCCACCCCCGCCGGGTCCACCCCCAGCACCTGCGCCGCCCGCTCCACCAGGTACGCCTCCAGCAGCGCCTGCCGCTCCCCCGCCTCCGCCGCCTCCAGCGCCTCGCGCGTCAGCC
>JBEVLE010000104.1:0-7524 GCA_040509335.1 Longimicrobiaceae bacterium
CCGCGTGAGGGATTTCGGCCCGGAGGGGCGAGACCCGGCGGCAGTTTGCCGGGGCTCGACTCCGTTACGCACAGTTTTATCGTGCGTTACGGAGCCGAAGCCCGACCCCGGCGCCAGCCGGGGGCACGCCCGAACCCGCAGTTCAAAGCCGTTGTTGCTCCCCACCCGAACGACTACCTTGCCCGCCTCCCCGAACCCACACCAGCCCCGGATGCCATGCAGGCGCTGACCCCGCTGAACCTCGCCATCATCCTGGGCTACATCCTGGCGGTCACCGCGCTCGGCACCTGGTTCGGCGGCCGGCAAAAGGACGCCCAGGACTACTTTCTCGCCGACCGCTCCATCCCCTGGTGGGCCGTGTGCTTCAGCGTGGTCGCCACCGAGACCAGCGCGCTCACCGTCATCAGCGTCCCCGCCACCGCGTACGCCAGCGACCTGTGGATGCTGCAGCTGGCCATGGGCTACGTCCTGGGGCGCGTCCTCATCGCCGTGGTCCTCCTGCCGCGCTACTTCCGCGGCGAGATCGCCACCGCCTACGTGCTGCTCCAGGAGCGCTTCGGCGTGGTGGCGCGGCGCTTCGCCTCGCTGATCTTCATGGTCACCCGGGCGCTCGCCGACGCCGTGCGCATCTTCGCCACCGCCATCCCGGTGGCGCTCCTGTCCGGGCTCCCGGCGTGGCAGTGCATCGTGCTCATCGGGGTGTTCACCCTGGTGTACAGCTACTACGGCGGGCTCAAGGCCGTGGTGTGGGTGGACGTGGCGCAGATGTTCATCTACGTCGCCGGCGGGGTGATGGTGCTGTGGATCCTGCTTCGCCAGCTCCCCGGCGGGTGGGGCGGGCTGGTGGCCGCCGCCGCGCCCGCGGACAAGCTCCGCGTCCTCCACCTGGACGGCGGCTTCGCCGACCCGAAGTGGCTGCTCACCGGGGTGCTGGGCGGCGCCTTCCTCACCATGGCCTCGCACGGCGCCGACCACCTGATCGTGCAGCGGCTGCTGGCGGCCCCGTCGCTTCGCGACGCGCGCCGGGCGCTGGTGGCCTCCGGGGTGATCGTGCTGGCGCAGTTCGCGCTGTTCCTGGTGATCGGGGTGGGGCTGTGGGTGTTCTACGGGGGGCGGAGCTTCGACAAGCCGGACGAGATCTTTTCCCGCTTCGCGCTGGAGGAATTGCCGCCCGGGGTGTCCGGGCTGGTGGTGGCCGCCATCCTCGCCGCGGCCATGTCGTCGTCGCTCAACGCGCTGGCCGCGGTGTCCGTGCACGACGTGTACGTCCCCCTGGCCCGCCGCCGCTTCGACGAGCAGGAGCTGCTCCGGCTGGGGAAGCGCTTCACCCTGTGGTGGGGGATCGCGCTGATCTTCCTGTCGCTCGCCTTCCAGCTCGTGGCGTCGGGGACGCCGGTGGTGGTCATCGCCCTGCAGATCGCCTCCTTCACCTACGGCGGGCTGCTGGGCGGGTTCCTGCTGGGGATCCTGTCGCGCCGCGCCGACGAGCGGGACGCGCTCACCGGCATGGCGATTGCCGTCGCGCTGATGACCTCGCTCTGGGCGGTCCAGCAGTTCGGCGTGGTCCCCAGGGTGGTGGACACGCTCTGGTTCGCGCTGATCGGCTCGGCGGTGACGGTGGCGGCGGGGTCGCTGAGCAGCGTGCTGCGCGGGAGCACCGGCGCCGGGCCGTCGCGGGCCTGAGCCGGGCGCTCCCTCCACTTTATTACGACGGCGATAGGCGACACGAATGGACCTGATGCTGCTCTTCAAGGCGGCGGTGATGGGGCTGGTGGAGGGCGCCACCGAGTTCCTCCCGGTGTCCTCCACCGGCCACCTGATCCTGGCGGGCGACTGGCTGGGCTTCGACGAGTACCGCGGGGCGGAGACCTTCGAGGTGTTCATCCAGCTGGGCGCCATCCTGGCCGTGGTCTGGCTGTACCGGGCCAAGATCCTGGGCGTGTTCCGCGCCGCGCCGCGCGATCCCGCCGCGCGCCGGCTGATCCTGAACATCGCCATTGCGTTCCTCCCCGCCGCGCTCATCGGGTTCCTGGTCCACGACTGGATCAAGGAGCGGCTGTTCGACCCCGTGGTGGTGGCCGCGGCGCTGGTCGTGGGCGGGTTCCTGATCCTCGCCATCGAGCGCTGGCACAAGCCCTTCCACACCGAGACGGTGGACGACATCCGCCCGCGGAGCGCGCTCTGGGTGGGATTGGCGCAGGTCCTGTCGCTCATCCCCGGCACCTCGCGCTCCGGCGCCACCATCATGGGCGGGCTCGCGGTGGGGCTGTCGCGGGTGGCGGCCACGGAGTTCTCGTTCTTTCTGGCGATTCCCATCATGTTCGCGGCGTCGTTCTACGACCTGTTCAAGGCCCTGGACACGCTCACCTCCGCCGACGCGCCGGTGTTCGCCGTGGGGTTCGTGGTGTCGTTCGTGTCCGCGCTGGTGGTGATCCGCGCGCTGATCCGCTTCGTGTCCAGCAACACGTTCGTTCCGTTCGCGTGGTACAGGATCATTTTCGGGGCGATCCTGCTGGTGGTGTACTGGAACGCGCGCTGAGCCGATACTTCAACTGCACCGAACGGCGGGTTCGGGCGTGCCCCCCGCGGGGCGCGGGGGTCGGGCTTCGGCTCCGTAACGCACGATAAAACTGTGCGTAACGGAGTCGAGCCCCCGCAAACTGCCGCGGGGTCTCGCCCCTTCGGGCCGAAATCCCTCACGCAAGTTCCGACGTCGCCGCAGGATCCAGCAGTTGGCCCCCTCTCCCAGAATTGGGAGAGGGTGGCGAGCCTCAAGCGAGCCGGGTGAGGGCCGTCCCGCAGGCGGAGCCACGACGAGCTTGACCCGCGAGTCCGCGGCGCCATACGTTCCCGGCGCCGGGGACGGGCCCCGGATTTGCCTGAAACGGGGGGCGCGGACGTCCCGCCGTGCGATTCCGCCCGGGTGACCAGGAGGGAAAGCTGAGCGAAACGCCGAGACCCGTGCATCCTGCCGCACGGCGGGGAGCGCCACGCTGGCTGCTCGCCGCGCTGCCGCTGTGCATCGTGCTGGGGGTGGTGATCGGCGTGTACGCGCCCAGCGTGCCCACGGCGCTGGGGCCGCGCGTTGGCCCGCCCGACACGGTGCGCGTGGCGGGGCGGGCGATCCCGCGGCCGCCCTCCGTGGTGGAAGCGCCGTACCTGGAGCGCGTGGTGGAGCGGAAGTCGCCGCGCGAGGTGGCCATCTCGTCGCTGGCCGACCGGTACAACATCACCCAGGCGCTCGCACGCACCATCCACGACGCCGCCGTGGAGGCCGGGATCGATCCCGAGCTGGGCTTCCGGCTGGTGCGCGTGGAAAGCGTGTTCGACGTGCACGCGCTGGGGCAGGGGGCCGTGGGGCTCTGCCAGCTGATGCCCGGCACGGCGAAGTCCATCGACCCCGAGGTGGACACCCGCAAGGAACTGCTGGACCCCCCCACCAACCTGCGGCTGGGCTTCACCAACCTGCGCAACATGATCGAGATGTTCGACGGCGACGTGCGCCTGGGGGTGATCGCCTACAACCGCGGCGAGGTCGCCGTGCAGCGCGCCCTGCGCCGGGGCCGCGACCCCGAGAACGGCTACTCCAGGCTGGTGCTGGGCCCGCGCGCGCACGGCGGCCGGTCCTACCAGGGCCCGGGGCTGCTCCCCAGGGGCTCCACCGCGGCGGCCAGGTGAGCCGCGGTCGGGCTTTCCCGGCGCCTCCTCACCGGATGTTTGACGCCGTCCCGTCCCACGGGTTAATATCCTGCAGGCCCCGCGCTTCGCCCCACCGGCGCCCCGCGACACTCCGCACCCCCCGAATGGTCGTCCATGAGCGCACGTAGCTCCCGGACCCGACGCTGGCGCGTCCCCCCGGCTCCGGTACCCGCGCAGGAGCGCCTGGTGGGCACGTCCCTCCTCCAGGAGACCGACGGGGACCTGGGCGTGGTCCTGTGGCGCAGCCTGCGGGCCGTGTGCGCGTGGGCGTCCACCCCCCCGGCCGATCGCCCGCTCCTGTTCCCCCCGGGCGCCCGCGACCAGCGCATGGCCGACCTGCTGGTCGCCGCGCCTCCCCCCGCGCTGGAGCGTCCGCTCCTGGTGCTGGCCGAGCTGCTGGGCGAGCCGGTGCGCATCGGGCCGGACCGGGTGGGGATCGCCTGCCTGTCCGTGGCCGCGTGGGCGCGCGAGGCGGGACGCCACGCCACCGCGCTGGAGTTCTCGCAGGCCGGGGCGCTGGTGTGCCCCGGCAGCCCCTCGTACGCGCTGGCCGCCGCGCGCGAGAGCCGCGACGCCGGCGAGCACGAGCAGGCCGAGGCGCTGTACCACCGCGCCGTGGCGCTGGCGCGGCAGGTGCGCGACTGGGACAGCTACGTGCGCGCCCACGCCGGCCTGGGCATGCTCGCCAAGGGGCGGGGCGCATACCCCGCCGCGCGCAAGTCGCACCTGCGGGCGCTGCGCGCGGCCGAGCGCCACCGCCTGGGCTACCTGCGGGCGATGATGCTGCACGAGCTGTTCGTGGTGGAGCTGGACTGCGGCAACGCCGCCCTCGCCGAGCGCTACGCGGGGGCGGCCGTGGAAGCGTACGGGCGGGGGCATGCCATGCTGCGGGTGCTCGCCTTCGACGTGGCGGCGTTCTGGATGACCCGGGAGCGCTACGGCGACGCGCTCCCCGTGTTCCTGCGGCTCCTTCCCACGCTGGACGCCGAGGCGCAGGTGCTGGGATGGGGCGACGTCGCGCACGCCGCGGGCGGCACCGGCGAGGCCGCGACCTTCGACAGGGCGCACCGGCACGTGGCCGCGGCGCCCGCCGATTACCCGCGGCGGGTGGACGCCCTCCGCGAGACCGCGAGCGGCGCGCTGCTGCTGGGCCGCCTGGAGCTCGCCGAGTCGCTGGCCCGCGAGGTGGCGGTGCTCGCGCGCGGCTGCGGCGACCACAAGAGCGTGTTCGTGGCCGAGGCGCTGCTGGACCAGGTCAGCGCCCGCCGCGGCGGCGCCGCGGCGCCGGAGCGCGCCGTACGCCCGGCGTACGAGCCGTCCCCCACGCTCGCCGACTCGCTGCTGCGGGCGCTGGACGCCGTCCCGGCCTGACCGGGACGGCGGTCCGCCGAGCGGTCACAGCCCCGTGCCGATGGCCGGCGAGCCGAAGCCGAGCTCCGCGTCGGGCTGCATCAGCGCGGCGTTGGGGGCGGCGGGCGCGGTGGGCGACGAGCAGGCGGCGAGCACGGCGACGGCGAGCACGGCAAGCAGGGCGCGGATCCTCATGATGGCATCCTCGACTCGGAAGGTGGCGGGTAACGTTCGGCCAGGTTGTGTATACCAAAATAGTCTCCATTTTGCGGTCCCCGGGGATCGTGATTAGGTTACTATCCGACCTTTTGCCGAAATTCATGCGCACAGCCCTCCGCCCGCTCATCCTCCTCCACTCCGACCCGGCGTTCCGCGAGCGGCTCCGGCGGGTCTCCCAGGCCCGCTACGACTTCCGCAGGGTGGAGAGCTGGGACGAGCTGGAGCGCCTGGTCCGCGACACCACCCCCGCCGGGCTGGCCGTGGTGGACCCCTACTGGGGCCAGCCCCCGCGCGGCCGCACCGCCCCCCCGCTGCTCGCGCTCCTCAAGCGTTTCCCTTCCGCCGCCGTGGTGGCCGCCCTGTTCATGCGCCCGGGGTGGATGGAGGACATCCGCGCCCTGGGCGAGCTGGGGATCGCGGGGGTGGTGGACCTGGAGGCCGAGAACACCGACCTGCTCATCCTCCGCACCCTGCAGGGCGCCCAGACCCGCCCGCTGCGCGCCTTCTTCCGCGGCGGGCTGCGCGTTCCGCTCACCGGCCGCGCCCGCCTCATCCTGGAAGCCGCGGTGGACGTGGTGATCGCCGGGCGGCAGGCGGGCGACCTCGCCCGCGACCTCCACATCCACCGGGACACGCTGCTGCGCTGGTGCCGCGAGGCCCACCTCCCCATCCCCCGCCAGCTGCTGATGTGGCTGCGCGTGCTGCTGGCCGCCGAGCTGCTGGACAACCCCGGGCAGACCGTGGAGCACGTCGCGCAGGCGTGCGGCTACTCCTCCGACGACGCCCTGGCGCGGGCCCTCCACATGCGGCTGGGGATGCGCCCCGCCGCGCTGCGCCGCCGCGGGGCCTTCCACACCGCCGCCGCCCGCTTCCAGAGGGAGCTGGAGCGCCCGCGCGAAAGCGCCCCCGCGCGCCTCCGGGCCGTCCCGGCCGACGAAGCGCCCGCCGCGCTGGTGGCATGAGCCGCCCCGCCGACCTGTCCGAGCTGGGGCTGGCGAGCGCCGCCCTGATGCACGACCTGCAGTCGCTGGTGGGCGCCCTGCGCGAGCACGCCGCGCTGGTGGTGGACGAGCTGGAGGCGGGGGAGGTCCCGCTCGCCTCCGCCCGCTCCGTGCTCGCCCGCTGCGACGAGATCCAGGGGCTGGTGCGCGACGTGGTCGCCGAGGCCGCCGGCAGCTCCCCCGCCACCCCGTTCGACCCCGTCAAGGCCATCCACCGCGAGATCAGCCGCGTCTCGCAGGCCAGCTCCCCGCTGCGCATCTCCTGCCGCGCAAGCCTCCCCGGCGGCGTCTGGCTGGAGGGGAGCCGCACGCTGCTGGAGCGCTCGCTGGGGAACCTGCTCCGCAACGCGGCGCGGCACGCCCGCGAGCGCGTCGAGGTGGCCGTCGCCGCCGACGAGTCGGGGAGCTGCCCGTGGCTGGTGATCTCGGTGGAGGACGACGGCGGGGGCGTGGCGGAGGAGGTGCGGGCCCGGCTCTTTTCGCCGGGTGCGCGGGGCGCCGGGGGAGACTCCGGGGTGGGGCTGGCCTCCGCGGCGTGGGCCACGGGGCGCCTGGGGGGCACGGTGCGGCTGGCGGAGCCCGGCGCGCTGGGCGGCGCGCGCTTCGAGATCCGCCTTCCCCTGCGGCGCGCCGCCGCCGGTCCCCGGCCTCCCGCGCAGGGCGCGCGCCCGCTGGCCGGGCGCACCGTTGCGGTGATCGACGACGACGAGATGGTGCGCCGCTCCGTGGTGCGCCTCCTCGCCCACGGCGGCGCCCGCGTGGTGACCGCCGACGTGGAAGGGCTGGCGCGGGGCGAGGGTCTGCACGAGCTGGCGGCGAGCGCCCCGGACGCGGTGCTGCTCGACCTGCACCTGGGCGACGTCAGCGGCGTGGACGTGTGGCACCGCATGAACGCGGACTTTCCCGGGCTGGCGCGCCGGGTGGCGTTCTTTTCCGGGGCCGCCGGCTGGGGCGAGGACGACGGCGCGGTGGAGGCCACGGGCCGTCCCGTGATCGCAAAGGGCATGGACATCGCCGACTTCATCTCCGCCGTCGACGGGCTCGTGCGGGCGTGCGTGGCCGAGGGGGGCTGAACGGCAACGGCTTTGGACGGCGGGTTCGGGCATGCCCCCGGCTGGCGCCGGGGTCGGGCTGCGGCTCCGTAACGCACGATACAACCGTGCGTAACGGAGTCGAGCCCGCGCAAACAGCCGCGCGGTCTCGCCCCTTCGGGCCGGCATCCCTCATGTGACAGCGCCCCCGCCGGGAGATCCCG
>JBEVLE010000105.1:0-7500 GCA_040509335.1 Longimicrobiaceae bacterium
CCCTCCGGGGGCCGCAGGCACGTTTCTGTTTGGAGCCGAAAACCATGCCGGAGCTATCCGTTTCCGAGATCGCGATCCTGGTGGGCGGCGAGGTCCAGGGCGACGCTTCCCGCCGCCTCGGCGGGGTGGCGGCGCTGGACGCCGCCGGCCCCGGGGACCTGTCGTTCGTTGCCAACCCCCGCTACCTCCCGTATCTTGTTGCGTCCTCCGCCGGAGCGGTGCTCGTGGCGCGCGAATTGGACGCCGATCCTCCGGCGGGGACGGTGGCGATCCGGGTGGACGACCCGCACGTTGCGCTCGCGGCGGTCCTCCCGGTGCTGTACCCGGAGCCGGTGGAGCCGCCCGGGGTCCACCCCACCGCCGTGGTGGGGGAAGGGACGGAGGTGGGGGAAGGTGCGACCGTGGGGGCATACGCGGTGATCGGGCGCGGGGCGCGCATCGGCGCGCGGGCCCGCATCGGACCGCAGACGGTGGTGGGCGACGGGTGCACGGTGGGGGCGGACTCGGTGCTCCACGCGCAGGTGACGCTGTACCGCGGGGTGACGGTGGGGGAGCGCTGCTCGGTGCACTCCGGCACCCGCCTGGGGGCGGACGGCTTCGGCTACGCCTTCGTGGACGGCGCGCACCGCAAGGTGCCGCAGGTGGGCGGCTGCGTGATCGAGGACGACGTGGAGATCGGCGCCAACGTCACCATCGACCGCGGCTCGGTGGGCGACACGGTGGTGGGGCGGGGGACCAAGATCGACAACCTGGTGATGATCGGGCACAACTGCCGGATCGGACGCCACGTGATCGTGGTGTCGCAGGTGGGGATCTCGGGGAGCACCACGGTGGGCGACTACGCGGTGCTCGGAGGGCAGGCGGGGGTGCAGGGGCACATCACCATCGGCGCGGGCGCGCGGGTGGGCGGCCAGGCCGGGGTGATCGGCGACGTGGCCGCGGGGGAAACGGTGTCCGGCTACCCGGCGCGGCCCCACCGCGAAGCGATGCGGGTGAGCGCGCTCGTGTTCCGGCTCCCGGAGCTGGTCAAGCAGGTCCGCCGCCTGGAGCGGGCGGTGTTCGGGGGGGACGGAGAAACCAAACAGCAAGGCTGACCCGCCGCGGCGGCGGTCTTCCAATACGGATGAGCACACCGAGACAGAACACCATCAGGGCGGCGCGCGAGGTCGAGGGAGTGGGGCTGCACACGGGCGCCCGCACCCGCCTGCGCTTCCTCCCGGCCCCGGTCCACACCGGGATCGTCTTCCGCCGCACGGACCTTCCCGGCTCGCCGGAGGTCCCGGCGCTGGTCGCCCACGTGGTGGACACGGACCGCGGCACCACCCTCGGGGTGGGCGAGGCCCGCGTCCACACCGTGGAGCACGTGCTTTCCGCGGCCGTGGCGCTGGGGATCGACAACCTGTACGTGGAGCTGGACGGCCACGAGCCGCCGGCGGGGGACGGGAGCGCGAGCCTGTTCTTCGACCTGCTGTCGGACGCGGGCGTGGAGGAGCAGGACGCCCCGGCGCGCGTGCTGACGGTGGGCGAGACCTTTGCCGTGAACGACAAGGTGTCGAGCTACGTGGTGGCGCCCTCGCCGGACTACCGGGTGTCGACCACCATCGAGTTCGAGCACCCGCTCATCGGGCGGCAGTTCGGCTCGTTCCGCATCGCGCGGGACAGCTACGGGACGCAGGTGGCGCCGGCGCGCACCTTCTGCTTCGAGCGCGAGGTGGCGGAGCTCCGGGAGCGCGGGCTGGCGCAGGGCGGCACCGTGGACAACGCGGTGGTCCTGTCCGAGACGGGGGTGCTGGGCGGGGCCGAGCTGCGCTTCGCGGACGAGTTCGTGCGCCACAAGGCGCTGGACGTGGTGGGGGACCTGGCGCTGGTGGGCGCGCGCCTTGCTGCGCACGTGGTCGCCGAGCGGCCGGGGCACCGGGGGAACGTGGCGCTGGCGCGGGAGCTGGTGGCCCGCCAGGAAAAGAAGGCCCTCGCCCGGCCCATCCTCAACATCGAGCAGATCTCGCAGTACCTGCCGCACCGCTACCCGTTCCTGCTGGTGGACCGGGTGGTGGAGTTCGAGGAGCGGAAGCGGATCGTGGGCCTCAAGAACGTCACCATCAACGAGCCCTTCTTCGTGGGCCACTTCCCCGGCCGGCCGGTGATGCCGGGGGTCCTCATCATCGAGGCGATGGCCCAGGTGGGCGGCCTGCTGGTGCTCGAGGCGATGGAGAACCTGGAAGACAAGATCGTCTACTTCATGTCGCTGGACAACGTGAAATGGCGCCGCCCCGTGACCCCGGGCGACCAGATCCGCTTCGAGGTGGAGGTGCTGCAGATCCGCGGCGCCACCTGCCGGATGAAGGGGGTCGGGACCGTCGACGGGCACGTGGTCGCCGAAGCGGAGATGATGGCCCGTGTCGTCGATCGCTGAGAGCCGCGCCATGGTGCTCCCTTCCCGCCGCGGCGTAGACATCCACCCCACCGCCCTCGTCGACGACGCCGCGGAGCTGGGCGAGGGGGTGTCCGTGGGGCCGTTCAGCATCGTGGGCCCGGAGGCCCGGATCGGTGCGGGGACGCAGGTGGGCCCGCACGTCCTGATCGAGGGCGACACCACGATCGGGGCGGAGTGCGTGCTGTCCAAGGGCGCCGTGCTGGGGACGGCGCCGCAGGACCTCAAGTACCGCGGCGAGCCCACGCGCCTGGTGGTGGGGGACCGCACCCACATCCGCGAGTACGCCACGCTCAACCGGGGGACCGCGGCGAGCGGGGTGACCACGGTGGGGAGCGACTGCCTGCTGATGTCGTACGTGCACGTGGCGCACGACTGCCGCATCGGCGACCACGTGATCCTGTCCAACGCCGTAAACATGGCGGGGCACGTGGCGATCGAGGACTGGGTGATCGTGGGCGGGATGACGCCCATCCACCAGTTCGTGCGCATCGGGCAGCACGCCTTCGTGGGCGGCCAGTCGCGCATCGCCAAGGACGTCCCGCCGTACGTCAAGGCGGCGGGGATCCCCCTGCAGCTGTACGGGCTCAACTCGGTGGGGCTGCAGCGGCGGGGCTTCTCGGAGGAGGTGCGCCGCGAACTGAAGCGCGCCTACCGCCTGTTCTTCGCCTCGGCGCACAACACCTCGCAGGCGCTGGCCCGGGCCCGCGAGGAGCTGCGCGACATTCCGGAGGTGGAGGTGTTCCTGGCCTTCTTCGAGCGCAGCGAGCGGGGGGTGTCGGTTTGACCGGCCCCGCGGTACCGGTCGGCGTCGTCGGCGTCGGCTCGCTGGGCTTCCACCACGCGCGCATCCTGCGCGAGGTGGCCGGGGCGCGGCTCGCGGGCGTGTTCGACGCGGACCCCGCCCGCGCGGCCAGGGTGGGCGAGGAACTGGGCGTCCGCGTGTTCGCGGCGCTGGAGGACCTGCTGGGGGAGGTGGAGGCGGCGGTGGTCGCCGTCCCCACCACGGAGCACGCCGCGGTGGCGCTGGCGGCGCTGGACCGCGGCGTCCACCTGCTGATCGAGAAGCCGATCGCCTCCACGCTGGAGGAGGCGGACCGGATCGTGGCGGCGGCGGAGGCGGCCGGGACCCTGGTGGCGACGGGGCACGTGGAGCGCTTCAACGCGGCGCTGCGGGCGTGCGAGCCGTACCTGGACGTGCCGCGCTTCGTGGAGTCGCACCGGCTGGCGCCCTTCGCGGGGCGGGGGACGGACGTGGCGGTGGTGCTGGACCTGATGATCCACGACATCGACCTGGTGCTCAGCCTGGTGGGGAGCGAGGTGGCATCGGTGCGGGCGGTGGGGGTCCCCATCCTCACGTCCAGCGTGGACATCGCCAACGCGCGCCTGGAGTTCGCGGACGGGGCGGTGGCGAACATCACCGCCAGCCGCGTGTCCATGGAGCGGACGCGGAAGATCCGCTTCTTCCAGCACTCGGGGTACATCTCGCTGGACCTGGCGGCCGGCACCGGCGAGTTCCTGCGCCTCAAGAAGGGCGCGCGCATTCCCGAGGGGGAGGTGGGGCCGGCGGCGCTGCTGGGGCTGGTGGACCGGGTGGAGCTGCGCGGCGACGGCACGGAGCCGCTGCGCGCGGAATTGGAGGCGTGGGTCCGCGCGGTACGCGGCGAGGCGCCGCTGGTGGTGAGCGGGCGCGACGGGAGGCAGGCGCTGGGCGTCGCGCTGGACATCATGGGCCGGATCGAGCACGATGTTTCCTCCTGGCAGCCGGCGTAGGAAGCCGCGGTCGAACATCCAGGGAGGCACGCCGCCTCCCTCGGCGACGCGGCTGCTGATCCTCCTGGTGGTGGTGCTGGGCGCGATGTGGTATCTCCTGGGCCGGTTGCCCGGGTGACGGCAAGCGGCCCCACCGTCTTCATCGCGGCGGGCGAGCCCTCCGGCGACCTTCACGGCGCCGGGCTCGCCCGCGCTTTGCGTGCCCGCCTCCCGGGGGTGCGCCTGGTCGGGCTGGGCGGCTCGCGCATGGCCGCGGAGGGCGTGGAATTGCTCGCCGGGGTGGAGGAGCTGGCGGTGATGGGCTTCGTGGAGGTCCTCCGCCACCTCCCCTTCTTCATCGACCTGCGGCGCCGGGTGTTCGCCGCGCTGGAGCGCGAGGGGGTGGACCTGGTGATCCCCATCGACTACCCCGGCTTCAACCTCCGCCTCGCGAAGCACGCGAAAGGGCGGGGGATTCCCGTGCTGTACTACATCTCGCCGCAGGTGTGGGCGTGGCACGCGGAGCGCACCCGCGACCTGGCGCGCGACGCCGACGTGGTGGCCGTGGTGCTCCCCTTCGAGGAGAAGTTCCTCCGCGACCGCGGCGTGAACGCCGTGTTCGTGGGCCATCCGCTGCTGGACCTTCCCCCGCGCACGGAGTCGCGCGCGGCGTGGGCCGCGTCCGCCGGGGTGGACCCGGAGCGCCCCGTCCTCGCCCTTTTCCCCGGCTCGCGCCCGCAGGAGCTCCGCCGCCACCTGGAACTGTTCTCGGAGGCGGCGGCGCGCGTCGTGGACCGCGACGCCGACGTGCAGCCGGTGATCGGCGTGCCCAGCGACATCGACGCCGCCGTGTACGAGGGGGCGCGCTGGCCGCGCGTGCCGAGCGCGTCGGGGCTGCTGGAGTACGCGGACGCGGCGCTGGTGAAGTCCGGCACCACCACGCTGGAAACGGCGCTCGCGGGGACGCCGGGGGTGGTGGCCTACCGGATGAACCCGCTGAGCTACGCAATGGCGAAGCGCCTGGTCCGGGTGCCCCACATCGCGCTCGCGAACCTGATCGCGGAGGAGCGGGTGTTCCCGGAGTTCGTGCAGGACGGGGCCACGCCGGAGGCGCTGTCCGCCGCACTCCTGCCGCTGATCCGCCGCGAATCGCCGGAGCGGCGGGCGATGGTGGCGAAGCTGGCGGACGTCCGCGCGAAGCTGGAGGGCGGCGAGGGGGAGGGCGGCGCGGCGGTGCGGACGGCGCGGATCGCGGCGCGGCTGCTGGGGCACGATGGCTGACGGCGGGCGCGCGGCGGCGGACGGAGCCCTGGCGGCCGGCCTGAAGACGCGGCTGATCGCCGGGGCGGGGGGCGGGCTGCTCTCGACGCTGCTGGACAGCTGCCGGGTGGAGCAGAAGGGGGCGGAGAACTTCGAGCGCTTCCACCGGGAGGGGAAGCCGGTCGTGTTCGTGCTGTGGCACGGGCGCCTCCTCCCCTGCACCTACTGGAACCGCCACCAGAAGCTGGTGACGCTGGTGAGCCAGCACCGCGACGGCGAGTACATCGCCCGGATCGTGGAGAAGTGGGGATACACGGCGGTGCGCGGCTCCAGCAGCCGGCGCGCCGCGGGCGCGCTGCGGGAGCTGGTTCGCCACGTGCGCGCCGGGCGCTCGCTGGCGGTGACCCCGGACGGCCCGCGCGGACCGAGGGCGGTGATGAAGCCCGGGGCGCTGCTGGCGGCGCAGCTGTCGGGCGCGCCGGTGATCCCCTCGGCGGGGGGCGCGAGCCGGGGGTGGTGGTTCCGGAGCTGGGACCGCTTCCTGGTGCCCAAGCCGTTCGCGCGGGTGCGGCTGGCGTACGGCGAGCCGGTGTGGATCCCGCGCGACGCGGACGAGGCGGCTCTGGCGGAGATCGCGCGCGACGTGGAGGCGCGCCTGAACGCGCTGGTCGCGCTGGTGGACGACGAGGAGGCGTGGAAGCGGGCGTGAGGGCGCGCGCCTGGGTGGCGCGCTGGTGGGCGGGCGAGGCCGGGCTGCCCGGAAAGGCGCTGGACGCGGGGCTCGCTCCGGCGGAGCTGCTCTTTCGGGCGGCGGTGGCGGCGCGTAATCTTGCCTACGGCCGGGGCTGGCTGCGCGTGGAGCGCGCGCCGGTGCCGGTGGTCAGCGTGGGCAACGTGGGCGTCGGCGGGGCGGGGAAGACGCCGGTCGCCGCGTGGATCGCGGCGCGGCTGCTGGAGCGCGGGGAGCGGCCCGCGATCGCGCTGCGCGGATACGGCGCGGACGAGGTGCAGGTGCACCGCGAGCTGAACCCGGGGGTGCCGGTGTTCGCCGCGGCAAGGCGCATCGAGGCGGCGCGCGAGGCCGCGGCCGCCGGGTGCGGCGTGGTGGTGCTGGACGACGGCTTCCAGCACCGGGCCCTGGCCCGCGACCTGGACGTGGTCCTGGTGTCGGTGGAGGGCTGGACCGCGCGCCGCCGGCTCCTCCCGCGGGGACCGTGGCGCGAGGACGCTTCCGCGCTGCGCCGCGCCGGCGTGCTCGTCGCGGCCCGCAAGTCCGCCCCGGAGACGGAGGGCGCCCGGGTCGCGAGGGAGCTGCGGGCGATCGCGCCGGGCGTGCTCGTCGCGGAGTGCTGGCTCGCCCCGGACGCCCTGGTGCCGCTGGGACACGAACCCGAGTCGGCGCCGCCGGCCGCGGGCGCCGCCGTGCTCGCCGTGGCGGCTCTGGCGGACCCGGGCCCGTTCGCGGAGAACCTGCGGGGGATGGGCCTCGCCGTGGAGCTGGCCGCCTTCCCCGACCACCACGCCTTCGACGCCGCGGAGGCGGCCGCGCTTCTCGCGCGCGCCGCCGGCCGGCCCATCGTGATGACGCACAAGGACGCCGTGAAGCTGCGCGACCTGCTCCCCCCCTCCGCCGCCGCCTGGGTGCTGACGCAGCGCGTGCGCTTCACCGCGGGCGAGGACGCGCTGCTGCGCGCGCTGGACGCGGCGGTGCGCGGAGGGCGGCGATGATGGCCGGCAACGGCAACCCCCTCCCCCGGCCCCTCCCCGCAAGGGGGAGGGGAGAACGGCGACGGCACCCCTCACCCCCCGGCCCCCTCTCCCACAAGGGGAGAGGGAGAGCACGACACGACGCACCCGAGGGTCAGGAAGCCCTCCCCCAGAATTGGGGGAGGGTGGCGAGCCTCAAGCGAGCCGGGTGGGGGCCCCGCGTGAGGGATTTCGGCCCGGAGGGGCGAGACCCGGCGGCAGTTTGCCGGGGCTCGACTCCGTTACGCACAGTTTTATCGTGCGTTACGGAGCCGAAGCCCGACCCCGGCGCCAGCCGGGGGCACGCCCGA